>NZ_JACSJT010000001.1:691003-1036505 GCF_018617255.1 Exiguobacterium sp. s43 | reverse complement strand
CTTGTTTCATCAAATGTTCGATTCCCTTTTCTAGTCCAGCCACAAGATCACGCTTATACGTTTGAGCGCGTTCCATATTGAACGTCACATCTCCCGTCTCAACGCCATATGTCGCACTTTGCTTCGCTGTTTGATAAACATGTGCAGCTTTTAAAAGCGCCTTCGTCGGGATGCATCCTCTATGTAAGCAGGTGCCACCTAACTTTCTCGCCTCGACGATTGCGACAGATTTTCCTGCCTGGGCCGCCTTGATTGCAGCCACATATCCTCCTGGTCCTCCACCGATGACGACAACATCAAATTCTCGTGCCATGTGTATCCCCCTCATAAACTCGTGCGGTCTCTTCGTTCTCGATGACGCGAAGTGCACCTTCAGCCAACGCTTTAAGCTCATCTTCACCCGGATACACGTGTACCGGCGCGAGATAAGTGACACGCTCCTTGATTTTTTCAGTCAGCCACTCGGAATATGCGATTCCGCCCGTCAGTAAGATGGCATCCACACGACCACATAATGTCGCGCCGTGTTTTGAAATCTCTTGAGCGACACGATAAGCCATCGTCTCATACAACAGTCTCGCCTCGTCATCACCTGATTCAACCCGTTGCTCGATTTCAATGGCATCGAATGTACCGAGATGAGCAAACAGACCACCTTGACCGACAATTTTCTTTTTCATTTCCGATTCTTTATACCTGGTACTATAACATAGTTCTACTACCTGTCCAACAGGAATCGAGCCAGCACGTTCCGGCGCGAGCGGTCCATCTCCGTCGAGACCATTATTCACGTCGATGACTCGACCTGCCGCATGGGCACCGACCGTGATTCCTCCACCAAGATGCGCAACGATAAGATTCAACTCATTGTAATCGCTTCCATTTTCGACCGCGAATCGCTTCGCGACAGCCTTTTGATTGAGGGCATGGAAAATGCTACGACGATTGATTTCCGGCATGCCTGTCTTTCGGGCCAATTCGCCCATCTCATCGACGACGACCGGATCCACAATGAAACTAGGAATCCCTTCAGCTCCCCCGATTTTCGAAGCGATCAGACCACCGAGATTCGATGCATGCATCCCAAAACGTCCGCTCGTCAAATCTTCACGCATGAGATCGTTGACTGTATACGTGCCTGACGTCATCGGTGCAAGCAAGCCACCACGACCGACGATCGCGGTCAAATCATTGACCGCGATGCCCGTCTCTTCTAACAAGGCGCGTACTTCTTGCTCACGATGAGGCAACTGCTCTGGAAGTGTGAGACCCGTCACATCGATCGAATGTCGGACCGTGCGTGTCATCACTTCCTCCTTCCCATCAAACAATCCAACTTTCGTCGAGGTCGACCCTGGGTTGATTGCAAGAATTAGCCGTTTTGTCATCTTAGCGTCTCCCTAGGATGCTTTTTTCAACTTTAAGGAACTGACTGCGTGAACGCGACATCATGTGAATCCGCTCTTCCGCCATCTTATCGGCCGCAACGTGCGTTGGCACACCATCACGTTCTGCGATTTCAAAGACGCGCATCATGTTGTCATAGATGAGTTCAACTTTCTTCATTGCCCGTTCACGGTTGTAGCCTTCAAGTTCGTCCGCGACGTTGATGACACCACCTGCATTAATGACGAAGTCTGGTGCATATAGAATTCCATTTTCGTCGAGCACGTCTCCGTGACGATCTTCTGCCAATTGGTTGTTGGCAGCACCTGCGACGATTTGTGCTTTCAATTGTGGAATTGTTTTGTCGTTGATGACAGCACCGAGAGCGCATGGAGCGAAAATGTCACATTCGACCGCATAAATCTCATCTGGTTTGACGACCGTCGCACCAAAGTCTGCTTCTGCACGTTTGAGTGCTTCCTCATTGATGTCGGTCACAATCAAATGAGCACCCTCTTCGTGGAGGTGACGGCACAAGTTGTAGGCAACGTTTCCAACACCTTGAACAGCGACGGTTTTCCCTGCGAGCGACTCAGTCCCGAATTTCCATTTCGCAGCAGCTTTCATTCCACGATACACACCATATGCCGTGACCGGTGAAGGGTTACCACTTGAACCGAATGCAGGACTGACGCCCGTGACGTAATCCGTTTCCATGTGAATGAAGTCCATGTCGGCAACTGTTGTATTTACATCTTCAGCCGTGATGTAACGACCACTAAGAGATTGAACATATCGTCCGAATGCACGGAAGAGCGCCTCTGATTTATCTGTCTTCGCATTTCCGATGATGACGGCCTTCCCGCCCCCAAGGTTGAGACCCGCTGCAGCATTTTTATATGTCATTCCTTTTGCGAGACGCAACACATCCGTGAGTGCCTCTTGTTCTGATTCATAGTTCCACATACGTAGTCCACCGAGAGCTGGCCCGAGCGTCGTGTCATGGATGGCGATGATCGCCTTTAGTCCAGACGCTTGGTCTTGGCAAAATACGATTTGCTCATAGTCCTCAGATTGTAAGACATCAAAAATACGGAAGCGTGGCTCTGTGTTTGTTTCCATCATGATTAATTCCTCCTGTTAAGTATGATTAATGTTTAGCATGTAACAAAGCGAATGCGAGGGAATATAGCTTCGCTTCGGCAGTATCGGCACGACTTGTCAATACAACAGGGGCAGATGCGCCGACGACAATCGCCGCTACGCTCGCCTCTGCGAAATACATGATTGATTTATAAAGGACGTTGCCGACCTCTATGTAAGGTACGACTAATAAATCGGCTTGACCGGCAACTTCACTGTTGATTCCTTTTTGCTTTGCTGCGACCATGTCGACAGCGTTGTCGAGCGCGAGCGGTCCATCTACGACACAGCCCTTGATTTGTCCACGTCGATTCATTTGGCTAAGTAGTGCCGCATCGAGAGTCGCATTCATTTGTGGATTGACTACCTCGACTGCTCCAATGGCTGCGACTTTCGGCGATTCGTAACCGATGTCATGCATCGCTTCTACCGCATTGTGAATAATTTCGACCTTCTCTTCGAGTGTTGGTGCGATATGAATCGCCGCATCCGTCACTCCAATCAACTTTTCACGATTCGGAATTTGGAATAGTGCGATGTGGCTGAGCGTCCGCTTCGTACGGAGTCCAGCTTCACGATTAAGGACGGCTTTCATAAATGTCGATGTCGACACCATCCCCTTCATGAGGACGTCCGCCTCTTTATTTTTCACAGCTAATGCGGCACGTCGCGCAATCTCAACGTCACCTTTCGCATGTAAAATATCGACGGCTGACTCATCGATTCCATGCTGTTCACATAACTTTCGGATCTCTCGAGCTTCACCGAACAAAATGAAGCGTGACAGTCCATGATCCGTAGCGAGTTTTACGGCCCGGATGACTTCTTCGTCCGCTGCCCCCGCAATGGACACGGTACAGCCTTCTAACTCTTTTGCGTTCGTCAGCATCCGTTCAAAATTCATCATTGTCCCCCCTTGCTCTCTACACTATATCATAAGCAAGTTTGTTTCCTAAATTGTAAGCGCTTTATAATGCGGATGACCCTGCAAATTAATGCTTACCATGCATAAATTTTCCTGCAAATTATTGCGTAGTGTCGAGCTTGTTGTATAATGTTCGAATCGAAATCTTCAATCGGCGGGCTGCTTCTGATTTGTTGCCACTTGCCTCTTCAATTGCTCGTTCAATCAAATCGCGTTCATATTTTGCAACTGCCTCGTGAAACGTTCCAGATTCGACTACTTTTTGACTCGTGGAACGATTGGATAACTGCAAATGATGTGGGGCAATCCACTGTTCGGAGCTTGCCATATAAATCATCGCACGACCGATCACATTCTCCAGTTCTCGCACATTCCCTTTCCAATGCTGGCTCTTCAGTAATGTTAAGGCATCTTCGTCAACGCCACGTACACTACGACCGTATTCTTGATTCAGTTTCCGGATCATCCGTTCACATAGTGCCTCGAGTTCATTCAGTCGCTCACGTAATGGTGGGATATGGATCGGCATCCGATTGATTCGGTAATACAAATCTTCCCGGAATGTTCCGTCTGCTACTTTTTGTTCGAGATCGGCATTCGTTGCGGCAATGATTCGGACATCGATTGGGATTGCCGTCGTCCCTCCGACACGGACAATTTCATTTTCCTGAAGGACACGTAAAAGCTTCACTTGGACATCAAGAGGGAGCTCTCCGATTTCGTCTAGAAAGAGTGATCCGCCATCCGCTTCTTCGAAATATCCGGTTTTCCCGCCTCGTTTAGCTCCACTGAAGGCTCCATCTTCATAACCGAATAGCTCACTTTCAAGAAGGGTAGGTGAAATCGCCGCACAGTTCACGCGAATGAACTTTTTATATTTTCGAGGAGATTCCCCGTGAATGGCATGGGCGAACAGTTCTTTTCCTGTTCCCGATTCTCCGCGAATCAATACCGTCACTGGGGTCACAGCGGCAAGTTTCGCCTGCTCGATGACAAATCGCATGGCGTCACTCGTAGCAATGATATCGGCAAACTGATATTTGGCTTCTAGATTCCGGATGCGTGTTTTTGCTTCCTGCAATTCATCACGTAGGGCACGAATTTGAGATACGTCACGGATGACCCCAACCGAGCCTCGCAACTTTCCTTCGACGATGATCGGTTCTGCATTCACAAGAATATCTCGTCTCGTCGCCCCAATTTGCATCCGGATGTCCCGAACGCCTTGCCCGGTCGATAGTACTTTTAAATGGACGCTTTCCTGCATCCCGATATCTGCCGTCGCTGGTTTGTCGACCACATCTTCTTTTTTGAATCCGGTCAACCGTGTATAAGACGGATTGATCAAAATCGTGTTACCGTGATGATCTGCGACCGAGATGGCCTCACTCGTACATTCAATGATGGCCTCGAGCATTTGTTGATTCTGTTTCAATCGTTCGACCACAATCCGAATAAATTCCCCTGGTAAGACGACCGCATCTTTGAAATGATCCTTTAATTGTTCAAACGTTTGATGCTTCCCCGTCGTTTCGATGACAAAATCTAGAGTCGCATCCGCATACTGTTTCCAATCGTCCGCCACAGATATGCCATAACTTTTAGCAAAGGCTATTCCTTCGGCAGATGCATCAGAATCTACAACCGCGATAATGGTCGCCAATGGTGAATCCATCAACATATTTAATACCTCAGTCCCGCCTTTACCAGCTCCGACAATCATCAATCGTTTATTCATACCGATTCCCCCATCAACTCTCTTCTCTATTTCATGCTACTGAATCCTCACCTGATTCGCAAGCTGCCCAAAAATAGACCGTGTCGAACAGATCGATTTCTGTTAAAATAATGTATGGTAAAGGAGGAGATTGCATGCGTTTTATCGCGCTTCTAATCTTAATCGTCCCTGGGTTATTAGGTGTTTACGGAATCAAATTGCTACGCGATAGCTTCTTTTTGAAGACGAGCGCACCGTTTTCATGGTTCGATTCACTCGCTGCCGCCTCCATGTTGCAGGGCACCTTTGGGCTTCTGCTCGCCATGGGCGGGATCGGATTTGTAGCCGGCTATATTTTTAACCGCGACAAAAAAACAGGAAAAGTACAACGCCTCGACTCATAAGCACACAAAAAAAGGTTCCCTAACTTGACTTCATTTCAAGTGCGGAACCTTTTATTCATATTGAATTGTGATCACTACGGATGATCTCCTTTCAAACTACGTTACTTACTTTGACATGAAATCCAACGTCTTCTTAATGAAGAAGTATGAAAGAACTTTAGTAACTGCCGTCTTGCGTGAACGGAATCTTACCATTCGAGTTACTAACTGATTTACTTATCGGATCATGTCGAACCATCCATCGTGAAGTCGAACGCTTGCCATAAACTGTTCAACGGTTGACAACACTCCTTTTGGTCAACTGAACGATTGTTTTTTCCTATATCAACCCCTAGCTTCGAGTTGATGATAGAATCGCCTCGCGAATGAGCGACTGTCGCGACCTCACGTCGGGACATTAACGACTTGAGGTGTCGTTCCCACCTCTGAGCTATAATCGGATAGCGAACCGAGATGATTTGGTTTCTTCAAACGTTGCTCCGGAACAAGTTTGAAAAGCGTTCATCTGACGCTTGTCCAAGTAACTTGGTACATCTTTATTATAACAAAGGCCCATCATTTTGCAAGCGCTTTCTTTCATAAAGTAAATAAATCTGAAAGTAATTGTTTCATCAAAAAAGACTAAGTCCCATCACGACTTAGTCCTCATGAAATGATTCAATTATTCTTAAACGATACATACGTGACGAAGTACGAGATAAACTCCGAGTTTTTCGGGCTTCGCTCACGCTCCGGTCGCCCTTCGAACATCTCATGATCGCGCATGCCGTTCTCCCATGCCGTCTTGATTGCATGACGCATTGCTCGTTCTACACGAGAAGATGTCGTCTCATGCTCTTTTGCGACCATCGGATATAATTCTTTCGTGATGAGACCGAGCAAATCTTGCCGTTCTCGCACGTAAATGACAGCTTGACGGATATACTTGAACCCTTTGATTCGCGGAGAGATTCCGAGTTGCTGAAGCAGGAGTGAGATTTCAATTTCTTCTGGCGTCATTCCGTCGAATTCTCGATTTGTTCCTTCTGACAATTCACGAATTTTCGTTAATAACTGTTGAATATTGAACGGTTTGACGAGAAAATAAGAGGCCCCGAGTTGCACGGCCTGTTTCGTCACTTCATCTTTTCCAAACGCGCTCAACATGATCACTTCCGGTTTGTCATCACCTAATTCTTCATTTAGGCGTTGCAATACTCCGATTCCATCCAAATGCGGCATGATAATATCGAGTAAGAGTACATCCGGTTGGTGTGTCTTGACGACATCCAAGCATGTTTCTCCATCGTGTGCCGTACCTACGACACGAAGATCAGGCTCAGATTCTAGTTGTCGGCTCAACAAATCGACGATTTCTCGATTGTCGTCCGCAATACATAATGTAATCACTTATGACACTCCTTTGATGAACTTCTGTTTTACTTGTTGTGACATCTCAAGTAATTCTTCGACGTGTTGCTTCGTCAAGTCTGTCATTTGAGCGCCAGCAATCATGCGACCCAATTCGTCGATTCGACTTTCACGGTCGAGGGACGTCACATTTGTTTTCGTCCGTTCATTCGTTTCGGTTTTAGTAATGTAAAGATGTTGGTCTGCCATCGCAGCAACTTGTGCCAAGTGCGTGATACAGAGGACTTGAGAGCCGACAGAAAGTCGGAAGATTTTTTCACCCATCGCCTGCGCGACACGTCCAGAGACCCCTGTGTCGACCTCGTCAAAAATAATGGAGGCCACTCCGACCGTTCTTGAGAAGATTGATTTGAGTGCGAGCATGACACGGGAAAGCTCTCCTCCTGAAGCGACTTTTGCGAGTGGTTTGAACGGTTCTCCAACGTTCGTCATCATGTAAAACTCTACGTCATCTAAACCATCTTGTTTAAGCGATGTAGTTTTAAAACGGACCTCGAACGCTGTTTTTTCCATATATAGTTCTTTCAACTCTCGATGAATCGCATGCTGAAGCGACTCCGCAGCCATCTTACGCGCTGAAGACAGTCTCTTGCCAGCTTCTCTTGCAATTTGCTCTAATCGAATGAGTTCATCTGAGAGCGTTTGTAAATGCTCTTCCCGGTTCGTCATCGACTTCAATTCATCCGACACTTGTTCGCCATAGGTGATGACTTCTTCGATGGTCGTCCCATACTTTCGTTTCAATTGCTGGAAAAGAGCCAATCGTGACTCAATCTCATCCAATCGAATCGGGTCAAATTCGAGCGAATCTAACTGGTCCCGGAGTTGAAACTTTGCATCCTCCAACAAATAATAAGCGTTAGAGATTGTCTCCGATACAGATGTCAAAGACGAAGAGAGCTGTGACGCCTCTTCCATCTCGCGCATCGCCACTCCGATTTGATCGAGTCCATTTGACTCCTCGGCAACCGCCTCATACGAGAGACGAATGTGTTGATGAATGCGTTCAAAGTTGGCCAATTCATCCCGTTCTTCTGTCAACGCCTGTTCTTCCCCAACTTTTAATTCAGCCGCTTCGATTTCTTTCGTTTGAAACGACAAAAGATCCATTCGTTGAGCAAGCTCCTGCTCACTTTGACTAAGACGCTTCAATTCATCGGCGACTTGTTTCCAGGCCGCAAATGCCGTTTGATATTCCTCGACTAACGGACTGATTTCTTTTTCGGCGAAATGGTCTAATATGCCAAGGTGAAATTCCGCATCCATTAAATGTTGATGTTCATGTTGACCGTGAATATCGACCAGGAGCCGTCCGAACTCCCGTAACGTCGAGAGCGGCATCATTTTCCCGTTCACACGGCAGACACTCTTCCCGCTACTATGTAGGTCTCGACGTAAGATGACTGTCCCATCTTCAACATCGATGCCATATTGTTCGGCCGCTTCGATGACCGGGTGATCCGGTTCAATCATGAACAGACCTTCGATTTCAGCTTTATCTTGACCATATCGCACGAACTCACTTGAGCCACGTCCTCCAACAAGCAATCCAATCGCATCCAACAAGATCGATTTACCGGCACCTGTCTCACCCGTGAGCACAGTCATACCTCGATTAAACGGAATGTTTAATTCGTCAATAATCGCAAACTGTTTGATTGATAGTTCTGCTAACATACGTACGTTCACCTCATAACATTCCGAGTAGTCGATCGATGATTTGCTTCGCCTTCTCTTCGTCGCGTGCAATCATTAAAATCGTATCATCTCCACACACCGTCCCAATCAATTCATCCCATGATAGATGATCAATCAAGACGCCGATTGCATCAGCATTTCCCGGGAGCACTTTCATGACGACCAAATTTTGTGCAGAATCGACCGAGACGAAGCTGTCACTAAGGATTCGCTTCATTTTCCCGTATGGATTAAAGCGTTGATCGGCAGGCAGACTATACTTATATCGTCCATCGTTCAATGGGACTTTGACCAGATGTAACTCTTTAATATCCCGAGACACGGTTGCCTGTGTGACTGGATACCCCGAGCGACGTAGCTCATCCACCAACTCATCTTGCGTCTCGATTTCTCGATTCGTCACGATGTCTCGAATTTTAATCAATCGCTGTCCTTTGTTCATAAGCGCTGACACCTCATTTTTCGTTTCACATACACATTATCATTCTAAAGTATTGTCGAAAAAAGGTCTAGCATTCCAGGTGGGATTTCCACCATTCCCCATCTAGTAGACGAGTAAAGGAAAAAGCTACAGACAACGAGGTCTGTAGCATCATTTTATCCCTTAAGTTTGGCATGGGCCGCGTTTACGACCTCTTCGACTTGTAGCGATGGCGAGACGCCACCTACTCCTGTGTACCGAGCGAAGAGAAGAAACTCGATGTTCCCATCCCCTCCAGTGATTGGAGAGTAATCCAAAGCTTCGACAAAGAAGCCTTCCGATGCGAAGTATCGGACCATATCGCTTGCGACTCGTTCATGGACGTTACGGTCCCGAACAATTCCTTTTTTCCCGACATCGGCCTTCCCTGCTTCAAATTGAGGTTTGACGAGCGCCATGACGACACCGTCTTGCTTCAAAATTTGTTTCAACGGTGGCACCATCAGACGAAGCGAGATAAAAGAGACGTCAATCGTTGCGAAATCTGGTTGAATCGGGAACTGATCGGCCGTCGCGTGGCGGAAGTTCATCCGCTCCATGACGACGACGCGATCATCGCTCCGTAGTTTCCAGGCAAGCTGATTATAGCCGACATCGACCGCGTACATTTGAGTCGCGCCGTTTTGAAGCGCACAGTCCGTGAACCCACCCGTCGATGAGCCGATGTCGATTCCGACTCGTCCAAAGACATCGAGCGGGAAGACGTGGAGCGCTTTCTCGAGCTTCAAGCCGCCACGTCCAACATAAGGAAGAACTTGACCCTTCACTTCGAGAGGGATATCATCAAACACTTTATCGCCCGCCTTGTCTAGACGTTCTGTCCCACTATAGACGAGACCGGCCATGACCGACCGTTTTGCCTTTTCCCGTGTTTCAGCAAGTCCACGTTCGACGAGCAATACATCTAATCTAGTTTTCTTTCTTTTTTCCATAATCCCTCACACATTCTGTCGATTTGTCTCCATGACGAACCGTTCAATCGATTCCGCCATTTGGGCAGGTCGCAGTCCAATCTCTTCTAGGAGCTGGTTGACACCGCCATGCTCGATATATCGATCCGGAATACCGAGACGTTGAATCCGTGGAAACGCTCCGGCTTCATTCGCGTGTTCAAGCACGCTACTTCCAAAGCCACCGGCGAGAGCAGCCTCTTCTAATGTCACGAGCGGAATCCCCTCTGCATAAAGTGAAGTCAGCATCGCATCATCGAGCGGCTTGATGCTACGACAGTTAATGACGCGCACACTGAGCTTACCTTCTAATAGTGCTCGGACTTCGAGGGCGTCTTGCACTTGGGGACCGAACGTCAAGATAGCGACATCTGTCCCTTCTGCCTCGACTTCCCAATCATCGAGTGAAATTTCTTGAAGCGTCTCACTCATCGGAACACCGATCCCTTCACCACGCGGGAAACGAATCGCAATCGGTCCACCATCGTAACGGAGTGCAGAATAGACGAGTTGTTGTAATTCTTCTTCATCTTTCGCCATCAAAATTCGAATGTTTGGCACGTGACGCATGAAGGCGATATCGAACACACCTTGGTGCGTCTCTCCATCCGCTCCGACAAGTCCAGATCGGTCAATCGTGAACACGACGTTCAAGTTTTGACGACAAATGTCATGGACTAGTTGATCATACGCGCGTTGGAAGAAGGTCGAATAAATCGAGACGACCGGTTTCAACCCTTGCGTCGCCTGTCCCCCAGCGAGGGTGACCGCATGTTGCTCGGCAATTCCGACATCAAACATACGCTCCGGGAATTTCTTCGTAAAGCAATCGAGTTTCGAACCGACACTCATCGCTGGTGTGATCAACGTCACCCGTTCGTCTGACTCCGCCACTTTCGTGATCGTCTCCGCGACGACTTTCGAATAGCTCGGTCCTTTCGGTTTGCCTTTGATGACTTCACCGGATTCAATTTTATAAGGTCCAAGACCGTGCCATGTTCCGACACCGTCCAATTCAGCCGGACGATATCCCTTCCCTTTTTTCGTAATGACGTGGACGAGAACCGGACCGTCGATTTTCTTCGCGTACTCAAGCGTTTCGAGCAAGTCTTTCAAATCATGCCCATCTGTAGGTCCAAAGTAAGTGAAGCCAAGTTCTTCAAAGAACGTTCCCGGAATGAGAGCAGATTTTAAGAGGTCCTTCACCCGTTCCCCGCTCCGTTCAAGTGAACTCCCGACGAGCGGGATGTGTTTGATGAGTGACTCCATTTCTTCTCGAGCATGCTTCAACTTGCGCGATGCCCGGATACGACCAAGCATATTATGCATCGCTCCTACGTTCGGCGCAATCGACATCTCGTTATCATTTAGAATGACAATCACGTTCTGTTTCTCGGCACCGATGTGATTGAGGGCTTCAAGTGCCATCCCCCCAGTCAAAGCACCGTCCCCGATGATGGCGATGGCACGATCGTTGGCGCGCCCTTTCAATTCATTCGCAATCGCAATCCCCATGGCTGCAGAGAGGGAAGTCGAACTGTGCCCTGTTTCCCACACATCATGCTCGCTCTCACAACGTTTCGGGAAACCACATAACCCATTGTATTGTCGGAGAGTATCAAACTGGTTCGTACGTCCTGTCAAAATTTTATGAACGTATGCTTGATGACCGACGTCCCATACGAGTTGGTCTTTCGGACTGTCAAATACACGGTGCAAGGCAAGCGTCAACTCTACAACTCCCAAGTTTGGCGCCAAATGCCCTCCCGTCACTGCCAATTTTTCAATCAAGAATCGTCTAATGTCTGAACCGAGCGATTCGAGCTCTGATACAGACATCCGTTTCAGGAACGACGGGTCTTGAATGGATGTCAAGTCCATAATGACCATCCTTTCTCCTCACATTTTACTGATTCGTACCTTACATTTTACAAGAATGTGACGGCATATGCCACACATTCCCCAAAACAAAGGTGACACGATGTGCTCATCGTGTCACCGAGGTCAATGATTTCGTTTCACTACAAATGATAGCATCTCAAGAAGCAACGGCGCTGGAACTGAAAGTGATTCAATTGCAGCGTGTGCCGCTCCCACTTCTTGCTCAAGAGCTTGCTTCGCTCCCTCTAAGCCGAGAAGCTTCGGATAAGTCGTCTTGTCATTCAATTCATCTGAGCCGACGCGTTTTCCGATTGTTTGTTCATCTCCGACGACATCGAGGATATCGTCTTGAATCTGAAAAGCGATGCCAAGATGACGTCCGAACTGTTTGAGGTGCATCCGATCTTCCACCGATGCGCCCGCCAAAATCGCACCGGCTTCAAGTGCATAGACGAGTAGCGCACCTGTCTTCCGTTCATGAATGGATTTGAGCTCTTCAAGTGTGACGTCGTTCCGCTTTTCAGCCAGCATATCATCCAACTGGCCACCGACCATACCTGAGCTACCGGCCGCCAATCCGAAAATACGAATAATCTCGACGACATCTAGCGCAGGGAGTGGCATCTGTGTGAGAATACGGAATGCGTCCGTCAATAAGGCGTCCCCAGCCAAAATAGCGGTCGCTTCATCAAACTGACGATGATTGGTCGGTCGTCCACGACGAAGATCGTCATCATCCATGGCCGGCAAATCATCATGGATGAGTGAGTATGTATGAACCATCTCTAAACTCGCCGCCACCTCTCGTCCTCGCTCGAGTGACATGCTATACGTTTCAAGGACGGCATAGACGAGAGCAGGACGAATGCGTTTCCCGCCAGCCTCTAAAGAATACGTCATTGCGTCTCGTAATCGTTTCGGCATCTCACTCGACTCAATGAGTTCCTGCATCGCCAGTTCGACGGTCCGTTTCCACTTGTTCAAGTCATCGGTACGGTTCATGCGGATCCTCCTTTTTCACGAAGCGTCCCATCAAGTTCTAAAATTTCATCCATTTTTTTCTCGGCGGCAGAGAGTTTTGTCTGGCACAATGCAGACAAGCGGACACCTTCCTCATATAGGGTCATCGCTTCCTCTAATGGGACATCACCGCTCTCGAGTTGCGCGACGATCTGTTCGAGGCGCTCGAGCGCCGCCTCAAATGTCTGTTCTTTCTTCGTCACCGACAATCCTCTCCTTCACCTCAGCGATTGCATGACCATCCCGAAAACGAATCGAGACATCACCATCGCGTAATTGTTTCACGTTCTGCACATAGATCCCATCTTGTTCGATGAACGTATATCCACGTGACAAGACGGCGAGTGGACTGACTGCATGCAATCGTCCAACCTGTTGTGCAAATTGAAGCGTTGCTTGTTCTAATGGCTTCGTTCGACGGAGTCGCTCGACCATATGATTGACTTCTCCCCCTTGCTTGGACAACGTTTTTGAAAATCGTTTTACATCTAGCTGCTGTGACAACTGACGGAGCTGATGAGTGGCTTGGGTGAGATGTCGCCTCATCCCTTGCTCGAGACGGATTTCCGACTGGGCGAATCGTTCCCGTTTCTGAGATATCGTGTACCTCGGTGATTTTAATCCATAGCTATTGATCATCCGTTCCACACGGGTTCGCGAATCATCCAATTGGTCTCTGACGGCTTTGTGCAGATGGTTATCCAAACGTTCTACATCTTTTCGCTGCGCATCAATCATCGCGGTAGCGAGTTCAGCCGCCGCTGTCGGAGTCGCAGCCCGAACATCGGCAACGAAATCCGAAAGCGTAAAGTCTGTCTCGTGACCGACAGCAGAAATGATGGGAATCGTGGACGCATAGATTGCCTCCACCACAACATCTTCATTAAATGCCCAAAGCTCCTCGATAGAACCACCACCGCGACCGACAATGAGTACATCACAATCGGTGCGTTCGTTCATCCAGCGAATGGCAGAAGCAACTTGTGGAGCCGCCATTTCGCCCTGTACAGCAACAGGGGCGAACGTAATCGCCACATGTGGCGCACGACGTCGAAGTGTGGTTGCGATATCGTGTAGCGCTGCACCTTTTGGAGACGTCACGATTCCAACGCGCTCTGGAAACGTCGGGAGCGGGTGCTTCCGCTCCTCGTCGAACCATCCCATCTCCTCTAATTCACGCTTTCTCGCCTCATATCGCTCAAACAATAGACCGATTCCGTCTTGTCGCATCAATTCGACATATAGTTGGACATCTCCCGTAGCCTCATACATCGTCACCTTTGAGACGGCGATGACTTTCATTCCATCTTTCGGTTCGAATTGAAGTTGTTTGGCATCGCGAGAAAACATGACAGCTTTCATCCGAGACGCGTCATCTTTCAACGTGAAATAACAATGACCGGATGAATAACGTTTGAAATTTGAGATTTCACCGATGACCGCGACTTGTCGAAGCAATACATCATCATCAAGTTGTCGCTTCACATATCGAACAACTTCAGAAACCGGAAGTGGATTAGCCACGTGATGCAACCTCGACCGTATTATGCATGAGCATCGTGATGGTCATCGGACCGACACCACCCGGAACAGGGGTGATGGCACTCGCCTTCTCCTTAACAGCTTCATAGTCCACGTCACCGACTAGACGACCTTCGACCCGATTGACTCCGACATCGATGACAAGCGCGCCTGGTTTGACCATGTCTGCTGTGACTAAACCAGCGCGTCCGACAGCGACAATCAAAATGTCCGCTTGGCGTGTCATCTCACCGAGGTCAGCTGTTTTTGAATGACAATATGTGACCGTTGCTGATTCATTCAAGAACAAAATGCCTACCGGTTTACCGACAATCTGACTACGACCGACGACGACAACGTGCTTTCCGGCGATCTCGGTCTGTGTTTTTGCGAGATGCAAGATGCCGTGCGGCGTGCACGGGAGTAGCGTATCAAGTCCGAGCATCATCTTCCCAACATTCTCAGGATGAAAGCCATCGACGTCCTTTTCTGGGGAGATGCGCATGATGACTCGTGATTCGTCGATGTGTTTCGGCAGAGGGAGTTGCACGAGAATCCCGTGAACTTCTTCATCCGCATTCATCAAGTCAATCAAGTCAAGCAATTCCTTCTCGCTAATCGTCTCATCAAAACGGAGGACTTGTGAATCGATTCCGATTTCTTCTGCCGCCCGTTCCTTCCCGCGTACATAGCTATGACTTGCTGGGTCATCCCCAATCAACACGACTTTCAGTTTCGGTACGATGCCACGTGCGCGAAGTGCTGCCACACGTTCTTTTAACGTTTCTCGATATGATGCTGCCACTTGTTTCCCGTCGATCACTACTGCCATCTCTCTCATCCCCCGTTGTCTTTAGGTTTTTCTGTAGTTGGTCTGGTGTCTTATCTCTATTTTTTTAGTCTTCTTTAATGATGTTACCGAGTACGCCATTCACGAGTTTGCCGGCTTCTTCGTCCGCGAACGATTTCGCGAGTTCGACCGCTTCGTTGATGGTGACGTTTTCTGGAATCGTCTCGACGTATAACAATTCGAACGTTGCCATTCGAAGAATCGTACGCTCGACGTTTCCGAGGCGATCTAACCGCCAGTTTTTCAAGTTTTCAACTAGTAACGCATCGATATCTTCAATATGTTCTAGCGTCCCTGTGACGAGTTGTTCGTAAAACGGATCAGACTCTTCTCCATCCAATGCGAACTCGATTGCTTCGTCCACCTCTAATTTAGATACTTCGATTTGAAAAAGCGTTTGAATCGCTTTCTCTCGTGCTTCATGACGTTTCATTCAGTTACTCTCCTTTTACATGCTTTCATTGTGATAGTTTAGCATAAAGCACTCATAAATTCAGTACAAAAAACCAGGAAACCGAAATAATGTTCGGGCTTCCTGGTTCATGTTATTTTGCCAATGACATTTCTTTTTCAACGAATTTCGTATCGAACGTACCGATGCGGAACTGCTCATGTGCCATGACTTGTTGATGAAACGGAATCGTCGTTTTAATTCCCGAAACCGTAAACTCATCCAAAGCACGCAACATTTTCAGAATGGCCTCATCACGCGTTGGTGCATGAACAATCAACTTCGCTACCATCGAGTCATAGAACGGCGGGATCATCGCTCCTGCATAGAGTCCGCTATCGACACGGACACCCATACCGCCTGGAACGATATATTGGTCAATCTTCCCTGCCATCGGACGGAAGTCCATAAATGGGTCCTCCGCGTTGATTCGACATTCGATGGAATGTCCTGAGAACGTAATGTCCTCTTGTGAGATGGCAAGCGGATGTCCGAGCGCCACTTCAAGCTGCGCTTGAACGAGATCGAATCCTGTGATCATCTCGGTGACGGGATGCTCGACTTGGATCCGGGTATTCATCTCCATGAAATAAAACTCGTTTGATTCTGGAACGTAAATGAACTCGATTGTTCCCGCTCCCGAGTACTGAATGGCTTTTGCCGCTTTGACGGCAGCATCCCCCATCAATTGACGTGTCGTTTCATCAATCGCAGGTGACGGCGCCTCTTCAACTAGTTTTTGCATGCGACGTTGGATTGTACAATCACGTTCACCTAAGTGAATGACGTTACCGAATTGGTCGGCAAGAACCTGCACTTCGACGTGACGGAACGACTCGATGAACTTTTCGAGATACACGTCACCATTCCCGAACGCCTGCTTCGCTTCTTTACGTGTCGCGACCAATCCTGAAACGAGTTCGTTCTCGTCTCGAGCGACGCGAATGCCACGTCCTCCACCGCCGGCTGTCGCCTTGATGATGACCGGATAGCCCATCTCACGCGCGAGTTCCATCGCTTCTTCGTCTGTGACGACACCACTTGAACCTGGAACGACAGGAACCCCTGACTCGATCATCGTTCGTTTGGCTTCATCCTTGATTCCCATTTTGCGAATCGCATAGCTGCTTGGGCCGACAAATTGAATTCCACACGCCTCGCACATCTCAGCGAACTCGGCATTTTCAGCCAAAAAGCCGTAACCCGGATGTACCATCGTCGCATCCACGGCGCAGGCGACTGATAAAATATTTGGGATATTCAAATAGGAGTCCTTCGATGGATTCGGACCGATGCAATAAGCCTCGTCAGCCAAATGAACATGTAACGCTTCACGATCTGCCTCAGAGAAGACAGCGACCGTCGGAATATTCAATTCTTTTGCTGCACGTATGATTCGAACCGCGATTTCCCCGCGGTTAGCAATTAATAATTTCATAACGACCTCACTTCACGCTGAAGAGCGGTTGACCGAATTCGACGAGATCGCCATCGGCGACTAACACCTCTACGATTTCGCCACTGATTTCCGCTTCGACATCGTTAAACAGTTTCATCGCCTCTAGAATACAAACGATTTGTCCTGACTCGACACGATCGCCGACGTTCACGAACGCTTCTTTATCCGGGGCCGGACGTGAATAGAACGTTCCAACCATCGGAGAGGTGATAGTACGATAAGACGCCTTTTCTTGCGTCGGTTCTTCTGTTTGTTCATTTACTTGAGGAGCAGGCGCAGGCGGTGCGAATGCTTGTGTCTGCATGATAGGCGCGCTCACTGTTTGTTGCGCTTCTTTCTTTAATGACAGTTTGAAATCAGATGTTTCAAGCTCCATTTCATGGACTGATGATTGGTCCAATAATTGAATAAGCTCTTTAATTTGATCGATTTGCATCTTTCTTACCCCCTGTTTATACCTGGTACTAATCTCTCCTTCACTATAACTGGTCAGACCAATGAATGCAACGAGAAAAAAAGAGCGCCCATTCATTCGAATGAGCACTCGTAAGGATTAACCGTTATAACGACCCATGAACTCTCCAGTACGTGTATCGACTGTCACTTTTTCACCTGGTTCGATGAAAAGTGGCACTTGAATGACATGTCCTGTTTCCACTGTCGCGTTTTTCTTCACGTTCGATGCCGTGTCACCTTTTACGCCTGGGTCTGCTTCGACGATTGTCAAGACAACGCTCGTTGGAAGCTCGATTCCAAGAATCTCCCCTTCGTAGTCCGCGATGCTGACTTCCATGTTCTCAAGCAAATATGGAAGTGCTGATTTGACTTGAGCGCTTGTCAATTCAAGTTGCTCGTATGATTCATTGTCCATGAAGACATACGTGTCGCCCATTGGATAAAGATATTGCATGCGTTTACGCTCGATGTGTGCGCGTTCGATTTTTTCTCCACCACGGAACGTCGTTTCTTGGATTGCACCGTTACGCAAGTTACGCATTTTCGTACGAACGAATGCCGCTCCTTTACCCGGTTTTACGTGTTGGAACTCGATGACTTGCCAAATCGAACCGTCAGACGTTTTGACCGTCAATCCTGTTTTTAAATCGTTAACTGATACCATATTGATTTCCTCCTAAATTCAGATGAAGCTTATGCCTCGATCGTAATTAACTCTTTTGGCGACTGTGTCAGACGGTAGCATCCGTCTTCTGTGATGACGACATCGTCTTCAATCCGGCAACCACCGACACCGTTGATGTAAATACCCGGCTCGATCGTTACGACCATACCAGGTTCGAGCACCGTTTCCGAACGGAACGATAATCCTGGGGCCTCATGCACTTCCATTCCAAGACCATGTCCTGTCGAGTGGCCGAAGTACTCGCCATATCCAGCTTCTTTAATAATATCGCGTGTCAATGCATCCGCTTCAATGCCAGTGATTCCGGCACGTGTGCCTTCTACACCAGCAAGTTGGGCACGAAGTACCGTATCGTAGATTTGACGCAACTCATCCGAAATCGGACCGATTGCAAGCGTACGCGTGATATCTGAGCAGTACCCTTTATAGTAAGCACCGAAATCAAGCGTAACCAATTCTCCAGATTCGATGACTTTATCACTTGCCACACCGTGTGGTAGCGCCGAACGGAGACCCGAGGCGACAATCATGTCGAACGATGACGAGTCAGCACCTTTTGAACGCATGAACATTTCGAGTTCGTTCGCGACTTCTCTCTCGGTACGACCAGGACGAATGAACGTCTGGATATGGGTGTACGCCGCATCAGCGATTGCCGCAGCTTCCTTCATAATCTTAATCTCTGATTCATCCTTAATCAAGCGCAGTTTTTCTACGATTCCAGACGTCTCAATAAGTTGAGCGTCGACATCTTTTTCATAGGCACGATATTGCCCCACTGTCATCGCATCCTGCTCGATGCCAAGGCGCTTGATGGATTCACGGGACACGACATCTGCTACCGACTTGATGAGTGATGTATCAAGCTCAATGATGTCGTACCCTTTTACTTGATCGTTCGCTTGTTCCGTGTAACGGAAGTCCGTGATGAAACTTGCCGAATTCGACGTGATGACGATGACACCGCTCGACCCGGTGAAACCAGATAAGTAGCGGATATTCTCACGTTTTGTGACGAGTAATGCATCAATCTCGTTTTTTCCTAACTGTGCTTGCAGTTTGTTTACGCGTTCAATCATGTCGATTCCTCCAATGTTCGATTAGTGCATGCAGCGCTAACGTATAGCTCGTGAGTCCAAAACCGGTAATGACACCGATACAGACGGCAGCAAGTTTCGACTCATGCCGAAAAGCCTCGCGTGCATGCACGTTCGAGATATGTACTTCAACGACTGGGGCAGCGATAGCGGATATGGCATCCCGGATCGCGATTGATGTATGCGTATAGGCACCTGCATTCAATATGACACCCTCATAATCAAAAGCGTCATGTAGCGCATCAATTAAATCTCCCTCATGATTCGATTGTTTAAAGGTGAGTTCGACGTCTTCTGGAGCGCGCAGCATCAGTTCTGCCGCCAAACCTTTCAACGACACCTCGCCATATACATTCGGTTCACGACGACCCAGTAGAT
The DNA here is from genome assembly GCF_018617255.1 of Exiguobacterium sp. s43. GTDB lineage: Bacteria > Bacillota > Bacilli > Exiguobacteriales > Exiguobacteriaceae > Exiguobacterium > Exiguobacterium profundum. The sequence goes on along the minus strand of NZ_JACSJT010000001.1, from coordinate 1,016,593 downwards.
TTAAATTCGGTCCATTTAAAACTAAAATCCGCAACCTTCTTCCCCCTCGTTCGTCAAGTCTCATCTATTGTAACAAATTTATCGAAAGAACGTGAATCGAGCCTTCTGCCCTTTCGTTTTTTTTACAAATCACGGTATAATTCAAGTACAACATTTGAAGAATCGAGGAAAGTGAATGAATTCCAAACCAACCATCCCAGTCGGGGGACAGGCGCTCGTGGAAGGCGTCATGTTTCAAGGCCGCTCTGAAAGCGCATCTGCCATCCGGCGAAAAGATGGCTCGATTGAAACATTCGAGCAAGCGCGTATTCTTGTCCCTTGGGTCCAATCTTTAAAAAAAGTACCTTTCTTGAGAGGGATTGTCGCGCTGTATGAATCGTTAAAGAACGGTTCTGCACATATGAACTTTGCGAGCGATCGATATGATGTCGATCCAAGTGAAGATACGAACACGAACGAAGACCAAAAACAGAGCATATGGATGATTGCCTTCATCGCAATCGTCGGTGTCATCTCGTACGTTTTTGGTAAATTGATTTTCAATGTGACGCCAGCACTTCTCGCGGCCATGTTTCAAGACGTACCTTTATTTTCCGGACATGTGATTCAAAACCTCCTTGAAGGGGGAATAAAATTAGTATTGTTACTCAGCTACCTTTACTTGATATCATTGACGCCACTCATTAAGCGTGTCTTCCAATATCACGGCGCTGAGCATAAAGTCATCAATTGCTATGAGTCCGGGCGTCCGGTCACGGTTGAACAAGTACGCCAAAGCTCGCGATTGCATTATCGCTGTGGCTCAAGCTTCATTTTATTCACCGTCTTCGTCGGGATTGGCGTTTACATGATTGTGCCAATCGATCCGCTCTGGTTGCGACTCATCAGCCGAATCGCGCTATTGCCGGTCGTCATCGGAATCTCATTTGAAGTCCTGCAGTTTACCAATCGTTTCCGCGACCATCGCTTTCTGTCATTCCTTGGCAAACCGGGCCTGTCGCTCCAATTATTGACGACACGAGAGCCAAATGATGAGCAGATTCAAGTCGCGATTGAAGCATTTGAGACATGGGAACGAAAAGAGTTAGGAGAATCGGTCATTCATAGAGAGGGATAAGAGGAGGAAGCACCATGATCAGACAAAGAGTCGGTTCGATCGCTGCAACAATCGTGTTTATCCTTGGCTTCATCGGGGTCGGGCATATGCTTGCCACCGATCCAGGTCGCCTGTTTAGACAATTGTTGTTCATCGGGATATTCGGGTTAGTCTTTTATGTGATCTATCGCGTCTTCATGGCACCACGCATGTCTGCAGAAGATGCACGCTATCGTAAAACCGCGCAAGCCTCAAAAAAACGAATGCAGGGAAGTCGTGGTCCTCAAGTCAAACCTTCCGCTTCCGCTAAAAACCGGAAAGGGAAGAAACCTGGTTCGAACGTCACCAAGTTATCTAAACGTTCAACCGTACATCGTAGCAATCCTCCACACCTAACAGTGATTGAAGGTAAAAAAGGGAAGAAGAAAAAGAAAGCAAACATGTAAAAGGAGCGCCACGGCGCTCCTTTTTATGTTGTTTCTACATATCCGATATATGGCAGATTCCGATATTGCTCCGCGTAATCGATTCCATACCCGATGACGAACTCATCAGGAATCTCGAATCCGACATAGTCTGCGTCCAACTGAACGAGTCGACGCGCCGGCTTATCGAGAAGCGTACAAATTTTCAACTGTTTCGGTTGATGGAGCTCCATATGTTTACATAAGAATTTCAACGTCTGTCCCGTGTCGATGATGTCCTCGATAATGACAACATACTTTCCTTCCACATCTAAATCCAAGTCCTTTCGAAGTTGCACACTCCCACTCGAGACCGACTTTTTCCCGTAAGAAGACGTCGCGACCGTATCGAGCTGAACGCTCCCTTTCATGTATCGCATCAAGTCTGCCGCAAAGACCATCGAGCCTTTTAATACGGCGACGATCACAATCGGTATCCCCTCTGCATCGTTCTCAATCTCTTCAGCCAATTCTTTCACACGTTTTTGAATCTGCTGTTCATCAAACAGTTTTCCTTTAATTTGAATCTCCATTTATCCGGCGAATGTTCGCCGTCACCCCCTATCTATTCAATCCACGATTCATCTTAACATAATGACGACTAAAAAATATACATTCTAAGATAAATATGAATGTTTCGTTCGTATTTTAGCGATATTGAGCAAAATAAAAAGCATCAATCGAGTTAGATTGATGCTTTTCACATATTATTCTTCTGAAGCTCGTTCTTGTTCCCGAAATTCTCTAAATTGATTCATGAGTTCAGGCTTATCTTCAAAAAATTCCACAAACTGTGTCATGCAGTCGAGCGTGTTCGAACTGAGATGGTGTTCGATACCCTCGACATCCTCGTACACATCTGCTTCATCTACTCCGATTAGACGTAAAAAAGACTCGAGCATCGCATGACGCTCGACCAATCGCTTCCCTACTTTTTGACCCTTTTTTGTAAGCATGAGACCACGATACTTTTCATACACAAGATATTCTTCACGGTCCAACTTTTGAACCATTTTGGTGACAGAGGAGGGATGGACCCCTAAATGTTCCGCAATATCAGATACACGCGCATAGCCTTTCTCTGACATCAATAAATAAATACGTTCTAAATAATCTTCCATACTCGGCGTCGGCATGGGCACGACCTCCCCTAATGTTCCGGTTTCCATTCCTTATTTTATCCTAATTAGAATGAAATCGAAAGGGAAAGCCCCGATTGATTGAGTCAATCATTGTCTCATGACCTTAATTTCATTATAATGAGATATGGTAACTTTGAAAGAGAAGGGAAGAACATCTATGGGACTCGAAACAATCCTCGTCATCCTCCTATGGGTTGCCTTGATCGCCTACATCGTATGGCGTTTCATGCCAGCTCGCGGGTTGAAAAAAATGAAACAAGAAGAATTCCGTGCCTCACTCCGTAAAGGTCAGTTAATTGACGTGCGTGAACCGAACGAATACAAAGGTGGACATATCGTTGGTGCCCGGAATATCCCGGTCGGCCAAATGAAACTACGCATGAAAGAACTGCGTAAAGATCAACCGATTTTAATTTACTGTCAAGGTAGTTCACGTTCAAACCAGGCGGCTAAACTCCTCATGAAGAACGGATACAACAATATCTACATGCTCGAAGGCGGCTTCAAGAACTGGAAGGGCAAGATTAAAAAAGCATAAAAAAACGGGCGGGTCGATACAATCATCGACTCGCCCTTTCTTTATTTTACAGATGACGCCTCACGACGCTCATATTTCAAGACCGGTTTACGGGCAGCGAGTGTCTCGTCCATCCGTTTAACGACCGTCGTATGAGGAGCAGTCTGAACGATTTCCGGATTCTCTTCCGCCTCTCTGGCAATTTGGAGCATCGCATCACAGAACGCATCGAGCGTTTCTTTTGATTCTGTCTCTGTCGGTTCCACCATGATACATTCCTCGACATTTAATGGGAAATAGATTGTCGGTGGGTGGTAACCGAAGTCAAGAAGGCGTTTAGCGATATCGAGTGTACGAACACCAAGGGCTTTTTGACGCTTCCCTGACAAGACAAATTCGTGTTTGCAATACGTATCATATGGCACGTCGAACGCATCTTTTAGTCGCGCAAACATATAGTTGGCGTTGAGGACCGCTTCACGGGATACCCGCGTCAATCCTTCTGCGCCCATTGTCTTAATATAGCTGTACGCTCGAACGTTGATCCCGAAGTTTCCATAGAATGGTTTGATTCGCCCGATTGAATGTGGTCGGTCGTAATCGAGACCATATCCATCATCTGTTTTCGTCACAATTGGAGTCGGTAAGAATGGAATCAAGTCACGCTTCACCCCGACTGGACCTGAGCCTGGACCTCCGCCGCCGTGAGGCCCTGTGAACGTCTTATGCAAGTTCAAGTGGACGACGTCAAAGCCCATGTCCCCAGGACGTGCGATTCCAAGAATCGCGTTTGAGTTCGCGCCATCATAATACAGCTTCCCGCCAGCTTCATGAACGACTTTTGAGATTTCAAGGATATCCGCTTCAAATAATCCAAGCGTATTCGGGTTTGTCAGCATGAGAGCAGCCGTATCCGCTCCAACTTTTGACTTCAAATCATCCAAATCGACGAGACCGCGCTCATCCGACTTGACGGTCACCGTCTCGAATCCAGCAACGACTGCGGACGCCGGGTTTGTCCCGTGCGCCGAATCTGGTACGAGTACTTTCGTACGAGCCGTATCCCCATTACGCTCATGGAACGCTTTAATCAACATAAGCCCCGTCCATTCCCCATGGGCACCTGCCGCTGGTTGGAGTGTGACTTCGTCCATCCCCGTGATTTCAGCGAGTTGCTCCTGTAAGTCCACCATGAGTTCGAGCGCACCTTGAATCGTCTCAACCGGTTGCAACGGGTGAATATGTGCAAATCCAGGAAGACGAGCCATATCTTCGTTCACTTTCGGATTATATTTCATCGTACACGAACCGAGCGGATAGAAGCCTGAATCGACCCCATGGTTTCGAGTAGACAGAGACGTGTAATGGCGAACGACATCAAGTTCAGACACTTCTGGAAGTTCCGCCGCCTCTTTCCGAATCATCGTAGCCGGTAACAACGTCTCAAGGTCAACCTCCGGGACAGTCGGTGTCGGCAAATTATATCCAGTTCGTCCTTCACGTGATACTTCAAAAATTAGCGTTTGCTCGTGTTGCATTATTTCATCCCCCCAACCACTTCGACAAACTGATCAATCTCTGCTTTCGTGCGCAATTCCGTCGCGCAAACCAACATTTGTGTCTGACGCTCCCCTTCATACGTACCAAGCGGTAGCCCACCGATCATGCCGCGCTCGAGTAGATGGCGCGATACTTCTTCTGCATCACGTCCAAAATCCACGACGAACTCATTGAACATTGGTCCTTCGTCCACGATGTTGAATCCTGCAGCTTTTAACGCTTCTTTCATATAATGAGCGGTTTGAATATTCCGAACAGCCATATCACGAATTCCGTATTTCCCTAGAGCGGACATCGTGATTGAAGCAGCCAATGCATTAAGTGCTTGGTTTGAACAGATATTGGATGTCGCTTTATCACGGCGAATGTGCTGTTCCCGCGCCTGAAGCGTCAACACGAATCCGCGTTTGCCGTCCTCATCGACCGTTTGACCGACTAGTCGGCCCGGTAGTTTACGCATCAAAGATTTTTTGACCGCGAAGTATCCACATGACGGTCCACCAAAACTTTGCGGAATACCGAATGGCTGTGCATCTCCGACCGTGATGTCCGCACCGAGTGCTCCTGGTGACTCAAGAATCCCGAGGGCGAGCGGGTTGCTCGAAACGACGAATAGCGCGCCGGCTTCATGAGCCAATTCTGCTAATTTTTCTAAGTCCTCAATACGACCGTAGAAGTTTGGATATTGTACGACAAGACACGACGCATCCGTCAAATCGAGGTCAGATACATCCGTCACCCCGTTCTCCACATCTGTGTAATCAACGGATAGACCTGGTCCGTCAGCATACGTACGGATTACATCCTTCGCTTCAGGATGCACTGCACCGGAGACGACGACACGTTTTTTCTTCGTCTGCGCGCTCGCTAGGTAAGTCGCCTCAGCGAGAGCAGTGATTCCGTCGTACATCGAAGAGTTCGCGACGTCCATCCCTGTCAATTCACAAATCATTGTTTGGAATTCGAACATCGCCTGAAGTTCACCTTGTGAAATCTCAGGTTGATATGGCGTATACGCCGTATAGAATTCAGAACGCAAAAGCATGTGGTTCATCACACTCGGCGAAAGATGGTCATACATCCCTGCTCCAAGGAAGCTCGGGTATGATTTCGTATGTTTGTTTTTATCAGCTAACTTCGTCATATGACGAACGAGATCAACTTCCGGAAGCGGAGCCCCGATTGCCGCTAATGATGCTTGTTCGCGAAGTGTTTCTGGAATATCTGAAAGAAGCGCTTCGATTGAATCGACGCCGATTGTCTTTAACATGTCTCGTTCATCTTGTTCGGTCATCGGTAAATAACGAAATTCCATTCTGTTCATTCTGAATCCCCCTGTATCATTTCGTTCGTTTATAGAAAGGTGTCGGTACGCGTTCGGCTTCAATCTTTTTGCCACGGATGTCGATGACAAAACGCTCTTCATCTTTGTAACGTGCATCGACTCGTGCCCATGCGATTGATTCATTTACAGTCGGAGGTATCGTACCGGTCGTGACAACGCCGATTACATTCCCATCCAATTCGACTTGCGCCCCTTGACGGGCAATCCCACGACCTAACAATCTCAATCCAATCAATCGATTCGGAATGTTTTCTTTTTGAGTGACGAGTGCTTCCTTACCAACAAAGTCAGTATCTAGCTTGACGGCAAAGTTGAGATTCGCTTCGAATGGTGTGATCGACTCATCCAATTCATGACCGTAAAGCGGCAAGCACGCTTCGAAACGTAATGTATCGCGTGCGCCCAGCCCACATGGGGTAACACCCTCGGCTTCAAGCGCTTCCCAGATGGCAGAAATTGCTTCTGCTCGAGCATAAATCTCGAAGCCATCTTCCCCAGTATACCCACTTCTAGAGATGATCGATGGCACACCCGCCACGTCACCGTTCATGAATTTGAAGAACCCGATTTCGTCGAGTGCAACATTTGTGATGCTTTGAAGAACAGATTGTGCATTCGGTCCTTGAATCGCAATCTGACCATACTCATCAGATTCATTTGTCACAACCACGTCTCCCTTAACGTGTCGACGAATGTGCGCTTCATCCTTTTCAATATTTGAAGCATTGACGACGAGCCAATAAGCGTCCTCATCTAATCGATAGACAAGCAAATCGTCCACCACACCGCCGTCTTTGAGACAGAGAAGATTATACTGGGCTTGACCAACTTTAATCTTCGAGATATCATTCGTCACCAAGTTTTGAACTTGCTCAAGCGCGTCCGGCCCTTCGATTCGAATTTCTCCCATGTGAGATACATCAAACATCCCCACGTTTTGACGTACAGCCAAATGCTCTTCTTTAATCGAAGAGAACATAATCGGCATTTCAAATCCCGCAAAATCAACCATCTTCGCCTTCGGTTCGATTAATTCGAACAAAGGCGTACGTTTCAAAGTAAGCTTTTCCATAATATCCCCCAATCCCGAACATAAAATGCTTTTGTTTTTGAAATCTTTCGTTTTCCATTCCACTTTAACAATTTTTATTCCTTCTGCATAGGTAAAAAGGCGAAAAAGAAAAAGGATGAAAAACGAAAACGTTTTCATCCTCATTATTTCATATTTTCGACTCGGTGGAAACGTCAGAACGTTCAATTCCAGCTGTCCGTTTGATTTCATGGGTTAGCTCAACGGCAGCTTGCTTTAATTCAATCGATTCATTCTTCGCATTGATCCCAAACTCTTTTATTTGAGTAACAGATCGATTGACCGCATCTACGTGTCCCTTGATTTCATTGACCTGTTGACCAATCACGTCTGCCCGAATTTTAAAACGTTCCGTCAGACGATTCAAACGACCAAATTCTGGTTTCATCTTGTTTTTGAACAAGAGATAACCGTATATCCCAAGTCCGATTAATGAAAATACGATGATGGCGAAATTAATCCAGATCATACTTTTTCCCCCTTTATACGGATGATTTGCTTGGCGATGTCTTCAGGCGGTTGAGATGCATCGATGGATACACTCGCTGTTCGATATAATCGATCGCGTCGTTGAAACAACGTCTGAACATCCTCCCGTCCTTTTTTAACAAGTGGTCGTGCAGAATCTTTGATTCGTTCCCAACACATGTCGAACGGAAGATTTAAATGGATCATCGTACCACGTTCTCGCATCCAACGTATATTTTCAGAGCGCTCCACCACTCCGCCACCTGTCAGGATATAGTCAGCAGTGACTTGTTGCAGTACTGTTGATTCAACATCACGAAACGCAGACTCACCATAGCGGTCAAAATATGTAGCGATCTCCATTCCAGTCATGGACTCAATGACTAAATCAAGATCGATGACCTCCCCATATTCTTTTAGAAACGAGAATAAGGTAGATTTACCTGTACCCATAAACCCCACGATATAAAACGGGTTATCATTCATAAACCATCACCTCTTTATGCCGTTCGCCGGATGTTAACACAATGTCCACTTCAGTACGATTAGGTGCAATCGGACGACACGTCAGAGTTCCCGTCGGTTTATGCAACGTTAACGGTCGTTCAGCGCAACGCTCCTTCGCCAGTAACAAATGCGATTCAAAACGAATCGCTAAGATTTCCTCTGACAGTCGCCTCGTCGTTCGTTCCACATCAGTATACCAAAATAACGCGGCGCCGAGTAACCAAACAACAATGGTCAAGGTGATGACGAGAAAGAAGCCTGCTTCATGCACATGACATGCCGCTCTCTTCTGAACGATGAATCTTTCCATGAGATTCGAAATCCCTTTCCGACCGTTTCGACATGATACTGGTCGATTCCTCTTAAAAAGAGTAAGTTTCCTCCTCCATCTCCGACCATAACCAAATTGCCATTTACTTGTTTGATCGTCCATGACCATCGCTCCTCATCCGATTTGACGAAATCACCCCGTAACCGTCCTTCGTCAACACGACAGTTCTCGCTATCCATCAGACGGCGCACAATCAGTTGAGGTGTCGTATGATGATTCCATTTAGGCTGTTCATAAAGATGTTGACCGAGCGTGAGCAGTTCCACTAAAAGAAAAAGAAACATGGGAAGGATCAGCAAAACGAACGTCATTTCAATCATCGTAAAGCCTTTTTCATAATGTCGGCAGACAAAATCCTTTCTCACACACTTGCTCACGCCCTGTCGGTTCAGTGGCTTCAAGCAGAACCTCTCCTTGTAATCGTTCATAGATGAACAGCGTATCACTCAACCGTTGGATTCGTTCGTTCCCCTGCATGACAAATGATGTCAGAATGAAAATCCACCCCATGACCACCGCAAGACTGACACTTAGCTCCCATAATGAGAAACCCGATTCATCCACTTTCACGAATAATCACCTCCGGTTCATAAGTCCCGATTCGAAATTTGAGCGTCACCGATGTCTTTCCACTGACGAATTTCCACTGTCCCGCATAAGAAGCTGTCGCTTGTGAAAAGGTCAAAGTGTTGTACGTCGGAAGATATACATCCACACCATCAGGAACATCAACCTCCCTGACTACCTCTCGCCCACACACAATCAGATAAGTTTGTTGTTTCGAAATCCAAATCAATCGTGGTACACAATCTCCCTCTTCTGAAATATAGGGAAATTGCCCAGCTTCTTGAATATTTGCTACCAATGAGTCCGTAAAATTGTAGAGCTCCATTCGTTCGAACGGTCTCGTACTCGGTGCACTGATCAATAGTAAGAACGACAGCACGACAAGTACCCAAGTCATTTCGACCAAGGTGTAGCCTTTCATTGTTTTTTTAAGGAGCCGTCAGTCGGTGAATACGTATAGGCCGAGGATTGACAGCTATAAACGAGTGGATCTGCAGCCGACGCACGCTTAATCACTTCTAACGTTTCAGGATAGGCTTTATGTTCCGCGTAATGCAAATTGATTTCAGATTCAACGATTCGAACACTACCTTCGCAACTCACTTGATCAGCACGAGATTTCCCGTCCGACAAAGAAGGGACAAGTAACAAGAGAAGAACTGATATAATGAGTAATACTGCCGCCATCTCAACTAATGTGAACCCACGCTCTTCCTTCATTTCATCTTTCTCCTTTCACAATTGAGCCATAATGAGTTTGACCGGTAAATAGAGTGTGTAAAAAAGAACACCAATCATGACACTGAGGATGCCGTATAAAGACGGTTCAATTTTCTCAATCAACCCCCGACAATATTGCTCCATCTCTTCGAATACTAGATCTCGATGAAGAGACATCAATTTACCAAGTTCCCCACTCATCGAACCCACACCTAATAGACTCACAACCTCATAATCGATAAACGGTTCACACCTTGTCGCCGCTTCAATTCCTTCACCTTCAGACATGCGATGGTGAATACGCTTGGCCATCTCTGCCATTTCCCCCTCTTCCTCGGCTAGCCGACTGATAATCTGCCTGATATTTGTTTCAGTATGTTGGAGCAAGGACAATTCACTGACAAATACATAGGTCATATAGAGTGTTTTCCCACGTCTCCATACGTAAAAAGGGAGCTCTCCTCCTCGACGATGAAATCCATATATGAGAACCGCGATTACCACGAATATAGAAAACAACATAGGAAAGAACCAATTCGACAATAGAATCGACGCTATGCCGTCATGCGACGAGACATCAAGCATCCCCATTAATTTTGGGAAAATGTATAAGGCATAAATCATGCCTAATCCAAGTAGGATGAAAAAGATAATCAACGGATAGCGAATTAGCCTCCGCAACTCCTGCTTTAATCGTTGTCGCATCTCGAGTACCATTGCCACTTGCGACAATCCATCCATGAATCGTCCGTTGCGATCCGCCGTATGTAAAATCTCTTGCATTTGCCGATTCGTGATCAAGATGGAAAATACTTCAGACAAACTCACGCCCGCTTCTAGACGTACCCTCATCTCTCGAATACAGTCTTTCATTTTTCCCTTCTCATGAAGTTCAAGCGTCTCCATGGTCACCTTCAATGACACACCTCGTGATTGTAGACGAAGAAAACGATGAATCATTCGAATCGATGGGATTATCGGAACGTTGACCATTCGCAAGTCACCTCCTGATTTCGAGTCAGTACACACCAATGTCTTTCCACGGTCGCCATACCAAGAAGTTGTGTCAGCCGCTTTTCTCCATCTTGAATCGATGCGGTATGAAAGGTTGTTATCGTCAAATGACCACTGAGCGCGGCATCGTATGCGACCATCAATTCTTCATCTGTCCGCACCTCACCAATCACGATAATATCCGGGTCGGCACGAAGCGTCTCTTTCAACAAGTGTCGATGGCTAAGTCCAGCTTTAGCATTCACTTCCAACTGAATGACACCATCGACCATTTGTTCAGGAGGGTTTTCAATCGTCACAATCCGCTCATGCTTCAGCTGATTTAAAAGGGCATACAGTACCGTCGTCTTGCCTGCTCCGGTAGAACCCCCTATAAAGAAAAGACCATGATGTGATGCCACCACTTTCTGAAATCGTTCTACATCGTGTGATCGTAACAGATGCTGGAGTTCAAACGTGTCATGGGGAATGCGCCAAGACATTGACGTCTGGGCGAACGACGGGAGAAAGGTCACCCGGATGACATCCTGATTCAATTCATAGACACCTGATTGTGGAATACGTTGATTAGATTCAGGTAGTGAACACCAATATCGCATATGAAGTGTAAGTCGATCATACAGCTCGACATCCATCGATTGAAGTGCAGCAAGCTTACTAGCAGAGCGAACTTGAACCTTTACTTGGTTTGCATCGGGTATAAAATGAAGATCACTCGCACCGATTTGACGTGCTCCATCTAGTAAATCTTCAATGAGTTCCTTCATCTCGTTCACCTCGAGACAAGCATAAAAAAAAGCCCACTATGTTGAAAGTGGACTTGTTTTATGAAACTTGAACCGCTGCAGTGTTGTGGCGACGAGCATATGTTTCGATTGAAACCTTGTCATATCCGACAATCACTTCTTTTCCATCAGTTAAGATCGGACGCTTCAAAAGCTTTGGATTTTCGCTCATCAACTTAAGAAGCTCACTTAATTTCAAATCCTCCACGTCAACATCGAGTTGCTTGAAGGCCTGGCTTCGCGTCGCAAGGAGAGAGTCGACTCCTTCCTCACTAATAGCAAGGAGCTGCAACAATTCGTCAACTGTTGGTGCATCTCTGAAAATGTGACGCTCACTCACTTGAAGTTCTTGTTCTTGTAAAAACGCTTTCGTCTTCCGACAAGAAGTACAGCTTGGATACGTGTAAAACATTAGTTCTGATGCCATTTTTATGTTCCTCCCTCATTCAACTTTCACTTCGCTCATTTTGTATAAGTTGATTATACATCTCTATACCCCGTTTGTACATGTTTTGTGCAACTTTTTTATAAATTTTGTACAACTTTATTTACCGAAATGATTTCACATATTTTTCACGATTATTTTGCTCAATTATCACGTTTCCATAGCATTTTTTCGAATGTGTTGGTAAAATAGTGAATGAGAATGGAATAATGCACGTATGGGGGGATTAACATGGCAAGAATGTTTCGTGTCCTAGGCTTTTGGACTGGACTAGTAGCGGCACTTGCTTTCGTAGGCGCACTAGGCGGCGACCAAAGTAGTAGTGAACATACTGGCGACTTTATCGTTATGGGACTTGTCTTCTTAGCACAAACGATTTTCTTCGTCGCTCTTGGTTACTTAAAACTAACTGAAAAAACGTATGTATATGTCTTCGGCGCGTATTTGACAATTTTCTTCGTTGTCTTTACGTATTGGAGCAACTTCCAAATGTAAAAAAAGATTGTCTCGCCGGAGACAATCTTTTTTTATGTGAAGAACGGATTTGTCCGCTTTTCTTCTTCTAGCGTCGTCATAGGACCGTGCCCCGAGTATAACGTCGTCTCATCGGAAAGGAGCTGCTTCATCCGATCGATGGACCCCATTAATGTCGACTGGTCTCCACCGAACAGGTCTGTCCGTCCGACGGATTGCTTAAAGATCAAGTCACCACAAAAGGCGATTCTTTCATCATCCATATACAATACGACACTCCCTGGGGAATGACCCGGCGTATGATAGATTCGAAATACGATGTTCCCAATTTCTAATACATCACCTTCGTAGATTTTTTCTGCCGGTTTCATCGATGGTATCGGCAAGTTGAACGTAGAAGCGCCATTCTTTTCTCCATCTGTCAGCCAATCCGCTTCTAAGCGGTGTACATAGACTGGCACCTGGTAACGTTCACGCAGCGCATCGATTCCTCCGATATGATCGAAATGTGCATGAGTCAACAAGATTGCTGAAAGTGTACCGAAACGTTCGATTGTATCGAAGAACCTCGGGTCATCCGTTCCGGGGTCAATGACGACGACAGTGCCGTCTTTTTCAATCACATAGCCGTTCTCTTGTGCCAAGCCAGACGTAATCTTTTTGATTTGCATAGGATTCATCCCCTTCTTATTCAAAACAATATTGTGGCAAAATTGTTTCGATGTCAACCTTTGCTCGACAGCGACTCTATAATCGGATAAAATAATAATGATATTTCAGTGAAATTTTTATGAATTTCATGACGTATAATTAAAGGGGGAACTCGTCATGCATTTGTATGAACCGTTCGGATGGATTTCCGTCATCGTCGCAATTGTGGCTATTTGGGGAATGCTTCGTTCATTCCAAAAACGCCAATTCTTTCCGCTCGTTTTTGCAGGTTTAACTGTACTCGTATTCGGATTCTTTGGTGTCGCCACGTTGATCTACGGTGGAATTCCAGGTTAATGATTCGCATATGCAATCATCAAGCGACTTCGGTCGCTTTTTTTATGCCTTTTTTTACGTTCATTCCCTCTGTTACATTAAAACGGACCAAATCACTATGTGACTTGGTCCGTACTCATTATTCTTCAGTTTGTTCTTTGAAACGGAGTAAGTCGGAGTAAATCAAATCATCGTTCATTTGCAAGATTTTTTCCGCTTCTTCCGTCATCGGACCACATAACGACGTATCTTCGACTACTTCACCAGAAGTCGCGTTATAACATGTCGACTGTGTCCAAACATATTCATCCGTCACGACCGTTCCGTCGCGGAAAATTGCGCGGCTGTTTCGATTTTCAGAGAATAAGTCGTTTCCGAATCCAATCGTATCTGACGTGTCGATTCCGAGTAAGTGCAGGATGGTCGGCTTCATGTCTACATGACTACCGATCGTTTCATGAACTTCCCCTTCTTTCTGGTCAGGCAAGTGAATGGCAAACGGAACTTGTTGCAATTTCGCCACGTCGAATGGTGTCAACTCATCTTTCCCAAGTAGCTCTGCCATCGCACTGTTGTGGTTCGTCGAAATACCATAATGGTCACCGTAGACGACAAAGATTGTATCTTCCCACATTCCATTCTCTTTCAACTGGTCGATGAAGAGACCGAGTGCGTAATCCTGATAAGCTAGTGCTTGCGGGAAGTTGTTCAACGTAGTTGAGCTCGTCTCAAATTTTGGTACAAGCTCATAGTCTTCACTTGGCATCGTGTACGGGAAGTGGTTCGTCAATGTGATGAACTTCGCGTAGTATGGTTCAGGCAATTCTTGAAGCATTGGAATGGATTGCTCGAAGAAGCTATCATCTAAGAGACCCCATTCTGTCATATCTTCAGGATTCCCGAGGTCATAACTCTTTTCATCAAAGAATTGATCGACCCCAATATTTTTGTACATTTGATCGCGGTTCCAGAACGATTTGTTATTCGCATGGAACACGGCTGAGTAATAATTTTCGTCCTTGACCAACTCAGGGAGCGCTTGATATTCGTTATCGGCGTTCGTAAAGTATACAGCACCACGCGGGAGTCCATATAGTGAGTTATCGAGTGCGAACTCAGCATCAGAAGTCTTCCCTTGACCGACCGTATGGTAGTAGTTCGGCCAGTAGTGAGACTCTTCAATCAGCTTGTTCAAGTTCGGCGTGATGTACTCTCCATTCGGCGCCTTCATATTGTGAGTGAAATTCTGCGCCGATTCGAATGAAACCACGATGACATTTTTCCCTTTATATTTTCCGAATAAATCCGGATTCGGTGCCGTATAGTTTTGACGGGTGAACTGCTCAATCGTTGCGAGCTCTGATTCATCCGCCATCGCTTTTTGAGCCGATGTTTTTGTCTGAAGCATCGCATCATACACATGGAAGTTAAATGTTCCGATGTTTTTCACTAACAGTTCACGGTCAAATGAACGAGTCAATAATTCAGGTCGTTCCGTTTCTGCCAACGAAAGGTTGAACAAGAAGACAGAGACCGCTACAACGAACGTGACGAGCGCACGTCGATGTGAAGCCGTATTCTCTTTCAAGTTCATTCGCCATAAGATAAACGGAAGGATAAACACATCACCAAGGATGATTAAATCTTTCCATTCAAGAAGCGAAGTGAATGATGTCGATAACGTCTCCATGTTCGATGGTTGCATGATGACAGGCATTGTCAAATAGTCCGTGAATTCCCGATAATACACGGCGTCCGCAAACAAGATAAACGATGCAATCGCATAGAGCGTGTAGAGCACCCATTTTTGTTTGTTTCCTTTAAAGAAGAAATGGAAGGCAAACAAGAATAGTGTCGAACTGATCGGGCTAATCAGTAAGATAAAAGCTTGTGCGGTGTTTTCAATCGGAATGTTGAAGAAAAATTGATAGACGATATACGTCTTCGTCCAAAGCAATAACGTAAAAATCCAAAATAGACGATATTCTTGAAACGAAGCGCGGACCGTGTCGTTCAGTCTCGTCGATAGCTTCGAAAAGCGTTGAGATGAATTCATCTGACGGTCTCCTCCTCTTTTCAGTTTTCGGCATGTTTTAGTTGCCATTCTTTTTTATATTTGTTCATTCATTGTACAATTCGGATTGAATAGTACACGTCCAGTATCAAGTCCAAATCTTACCCCTTTTTTAATAAAAAATCAACTGTGACGTTACAAATTTTACAATATCCCATACCCTTTCCCACAAAAAAACACGCCTGCAATGTGCAGACGCGTCCGTTTCATACCCGTGTCGGAAGGAAGTGTTTCCGTGCCAGCCACGCACATCCAATCACACCGGCATCGTTTTCAAGTTCAGCGATTTTGAATGTTGTCGACTCGTAAACGCGCTCGAGCGCAAACCGTTTGAACTGTGCATCAAGCGGATCCAATAACGCGTCGCCAGCTTTTGAGACACCTCCACCGATGACAATCATTTTCGGGTTGAGCGTGTTCGCGATGTTCGAGATGGTCAAGCCGAGGTATTCAGTCATCTCTTCAATGACTTCTGTGGCGATTGAGTCACCGGCTTTATATGCTTCAAACACGTCACGTGCTGTCACTTCTTTCAACTCGTTTAATGAAGTATCTTGATTCTTACGCTTCTGTAATGCCAGACGTGAGATGCCGGTCGCCGAAGCAATCGTCTCGATACACCCGAGGCGCCCACAACCACACTTCACAGCTTTCGACTCGTCTCGTTCCACGGTAATATGCCCGATTTCTCCAGCCATTCCTGCCGTCCCATGAACGATATTCCCGTTCGTGATCACGCCACCACCGACACCTGTACCGAGCGTGATCGCCAATAATTCTGAAGCCCCTTCGCCCGCGCCCTTCCACATCTCACCAAGGGCCGCGGCGTTCGCATCATTTTCGAGCACGGCCGGAAGACCGACTGCTTTTTCGAACTCACTCACGAGAGCAAAATCTTTCCACCCGATGTTCGGAGAATATTCGACAACTCCTTCTGAGAAGTTGACGAAGCCTGGTGCCCCGATTCCCGCACCCGCAAAGTCTTCTTTCTTCTTACCTGATGTTTGTAAGTATGTTTCAAAAGAAGCTGCGATGTCTTTTGGAATATGTACACCATTCTCTCGAATATCCGTTTTGACTTCCCACTTATCCGAAATGATGCCGTTCATGTCTAAAACAGCCATCTTCACCGTCGTACCACCGATGTCGATACCTAATAACCATTTCATACCGTTCACTCCTCATCTCAACTAAATCGCTTTCATTGAATAGTGTACACTATTATCCCCTTAGTGCAACCCTTTGCACTAAGGGGATTTCTGTCAATCTGTTGAATTTTTTAATTCGTGGGTCAAAATGATTTTGGCCGTATCATACACACGTTGTTCGATGATGCCCCCTTCATACAATTCGTCGAGTTCCATCATCATGAGTGAGATTTCAGCATCCCGTTCTCCGATATAAATAATGGTACCGAACGATTTTAAAAACTGTTGGACATCATAAAAGTTTTTCATGCTTCTTCCTCCATCGTCGATTGTACATAACGATTTAACAATTCTCGTGTTGCTTCCATTGATGACACATGCGTTCGCTCATAACTATGGCTCGATTCGATTCCTGGCCCAACCAAAGCATGTCGCACATCATACCCTGCTCGAATCGCTGCCGAAGCATCTGAACCATAATACGGGTAAATATCTACCTTATATGCGATCTCATGAGTTTTACACAACGACGTGAACTTCCGTCGTAATCCGATATCATACGGTCCGGACGAATCCTTGGCACAAATCGAGACTGTATACTCATCCGAATGCTGTCCATCCCCAAGCGCGCCCATATCAACGGCAATGTATTCTACGACGTCTTCCGGGATACCCGCGTTTCCTCCAAATCCGACCTCTTCATAATTCGAAATCAAGAAATGAACGGTATGCGGTAAGTCATAACGGACCAAGTCTTTCGCAAGGTCCAATAGAATGGCGACAGAAGCCTTATCATCCAAGTGACGTGATTTCACGTATCCTGAAGATGTCACTCGAAAGCGAGGATCGAATGAAACGAAGTCTCCGATTTCAATCCCTAATTCTGTCACGTCTTCACGAGAATGTACTTTTGCATCCAATCGGACTTCGATGTTTGATGCAGATCGCTCCGCTGAGTTCGTGTCTTTATAGACGTGAACACTCGACTGATGAATCAAGATTGTGCCTTCAATCGCCTCTCCTTCTTCTCGGTGGACGAGGCAGTTCTCTCCTTCAATCGCCGTCCATGCATATCCTCCTACTTGAGTCAAACGGAGACGCCCGCTCGGTAAGATGTCTTTGACCATCGCACCAAGAGTGTCCACGTGTGCCGTCAACAGACGTGCCTTGCCAGAGCGACCTGAAAACGTTGCCAGTAGTGCCCCTTTATGTAGACGTGACGTCTTGACACCCAGTGCATTCAATTCTTGCTCAGCGAAACGGATGGCCTCTTCCGTCATACCGGAAGGACTCGGGATGTTAACGAGTGTTTTTAATGTTTCAATCATTGAATTCTCCCCTTACCAAAATCCGTACCCGACGAATAGTCCAAACAGCGAGATGGTGAGTACGGAAAATAAGATTCGTTGTACGCGGTTCTTCTCATCCGGCAGCCCGACGACTCCAGAAACGACAAAACCACCAATCAGACCACCCGCATGTGCGAAATGATCAAGACCTGCACCTAATACAAAGGCAAGTCCTACATTTAATCCTAACATAATAAAGAGCGGAGGTCCGAGCGTCTTCATGAAGAGAGAACGATCACGTAACCCAAAATATAAGAGCGCACCGACCAAACCAAATAGCGCTCCTGAAGCGCCTGCTGATATCGATTCGCTGAATGCAAACGATGCGGATGTCGCTAATATTCCACTGAGCAGATAGATGATTAAAAATCGTATGGAGCCATACATCCGTTCAACGAGCGGACCGAGCGACCAGAGTGCAAACATATTAATCGCAAAGTGGAACCAACCAATATGCAGGAACATCGGTGTAATCAAACGCCACCATTCCCCTTGTTCAATCAACGGGTTCACTTTGGCCCCGAATGCGATTAACGTGTTTGGATCAAGAGTCGAACCGACCGATTCCGCTAACCACATGACTAAAAAAGTGATGAACAGTAGCCCATATACCACTTGTGGTTTCCCAAAGGAAAATCGTTTCTTCAGCTCTGCTTTCTTTTTTCGGTCGAGGGAGACCGCTAGCATTCGGAACCGGTCCTCTTCCATAGTCGGTGTGCAAATCGAACGAGACAATGTCACTTTCGCAGGGATTTGGAACGTCAACGAGTCCACACGCTCTTCATCCACAAGGCGCTCGCCATAGACATGAATGGTCAATCGCTTCCGCCCGATACGAGATAAGCGAAATGCGTTCAAAATCGCGTCTATATCCGTCCCAACATGATTCGCCCATGCTTTTTCAGTCTGAATGAACAAATCATACCGATCACCTGCTTTTGTATCGAACAAGATGACCGCACGGGAGGGTTCGAGTATGCCTTCAATTCGCCCACCGTTTTTGACCTTTCGATATATATCTTCCCAAAAACAAGTTGTCGCCAACGAAACCCCTCCTCTTTCTCAATTCTATTGTAAATCACGAGACGACAGACGACCAAACGATGATTCGTTCTATATGTACAAAAACCCGTAACCATATGGCTACGGGTTTCAAAAGGATGGAGATTACAAGACAGGTTCCATCGTTTTCATGAGTACGTTCGCAGAATGTTGCATTTTCTCATGCTCTTCTTGTGACAACTCAATCTCAACGACTTCACGAACGCCTTGACGGTTGATAATCGCTGGTACACCGATATGGATATCGTGCAATCCATACTCACCATCAAGATGGGCACCGACTGTCAACAACGTATTCTCGTTACGAAGGACAGCCTTGACCAACCGAAGGAGACCGAGTCCAATCGCATAGTACGTCGCACCTTTACGTTCAATGATATGATATGCTGCGTCACGAACGTTGACATAAATGTCTTCAAGGTCTTCCCAACTATACTCATCATGCTCTTCAAGTAGTTGCTCGACCGATTTTCCATATATACGAGCGTTGCTCCAGGCAGCAAACTCAGTATCACCATGCTCACCCATAATGTAGGCGTGACAGTTACGCGGGTCGACGTTGAAATAGTCTCCGAGCATGTAACGCAAGCGAGACGTATCAAGCACTGTTCCTGAACCAAAGACACGATGTTTCGGAAGACCAGAATATTTCCAAGCGAGATGTGTCATGATGTCGACCGGGTTTGAAGCAATAATGATAATTCCGTCAAAACCAGAGTCCATGATGTCTGAAATCATAGATTTCATAATCTTCGCATTTTTTTCAACGAGATCAAGACGTGTTTCACCTGGACGCTGTGGTGCGCCAGCAGTGATGACTACGATGTCAGCGACGCCACAATCCGAATAGTCCCCTGCCCAGACGCGCATTGGTGATGAAGCGAATGAAACCCCATGGTTCAAGTCCATCGCTTCTCCTTCTGCCTTGGCTTTATTAATATCGATGATGACAAGTTCTTCACATAGACTAGCTGTCGTCAACTGGTAAGCAAAACTCGCACCTACTGCCCCTGCCCCTACAAGTGCGACTCGTGTTACTTTAGCATGATTTAATGTTTCCATAATGATTCTCCACCCTTCAAACAATCTGTTTCATGTTTTTATTATCTCTGTTACAAATAGATTGTAACATCATTCACAAACTCTAACTACAGCGGAAACCGTTTTCACTTTGGCGATATTGTGACAATATTCACATTCATTTGGAACACCTTCATTTTCTGTACTACCCTCATCCAAACACAAAAAAACAAATCATAGTTGCCCCACAAACCGAAAGGAAATTTACCGCATCATTTCCGAGAAAACGCCATCCCGACACGTATGTCGTCGGCACGTCGTGATGTATTTTTTGCTCGGTCAACTTTCCACAAACAGCACAACGAAACGTTCGTTGGACGGTCGCACCAAGTAGCGTATCAATCATACTACCAGTTAATCCAATCACCCATAATAAAAGAAGAAGCGTGATGCTTAAGTCAATGAAAACAAGAGAGGATATGACAATCAACATTGCACCAAACATCGACATGACGGTACCGAATGTCGAGACGGCCCCACTCGTTCCCGGTTCGACTCGCTTAAAGGTAAACATGAACCGAGGTTTCCGCTTCGAGAGGACACCAAATTCAGATCCCCACGTATCGCTCGTCGCTGCCGCGATGGACACGACATACATATAGAGGTAGACCGGATCATTTGTAAACTGATAACCGAGTGCACATAAAATCCCGACCCCACCGTTAGCCAACACTTGCATGGCATCACGAGCCCCCGTCTTCTCGACAATCTCATCTACTCCTTCTTTATCGCGAGAGCGATATTTCGAAGCGAGAGAAGAAGTCGAAAAAAACACCCCAAGCAAGTATAGACCGAACCATCCGAAGGAGAATCCAATCACCGTACCGGTCACTATCGTCAACAGTGCCCCAGAACGAGTCAACGAGCGTAACCGATAACCGAGATAGGCGACGAAACAAGTTACAGCGAATATGGCGAACACTGAATCATCTCCTTCTCTGTCACGATCCATTGAACGGGTAGGTCGTGCGGCTCAGTTGGTACATGATCGACAATCTGAACGGTATATGCCAAAGCAAGCGTTCTACCGTTATAGGTTTTTAAAAAGCGATCATAATAGCCCCCACCCCAACCGATGCGATAACCGGTTCGATCGAAAACACGCCCCGGAACAAGACAAAGGTCGATCACTTGCGTAGTCGCTGGAGTGGTCGGCTCTAAAATATTCATGACTCCCTCTTCCAAATCATCAAATGAATGAATGATGTGAAACGTAAGTCCCCGCTCCGTTACTTTCGGGACGCAGACCGTTTTTCCTTCTTTAAAGGCCATATGAATAATCGGGGACGTATCAATTTCTAGAGGGAGTGACAACGTTAGCGCGATTGTTTGACTTTCAATCCATAAGTCCGAGGCAAATAATGATTGGTGAATGACTTCGTCCGCATGATGTCGATCCGCCATTTGTTTGATGTATTGATGAATCGTGCGCCGGAGCGCTGTTTTCTCTTCCACAACGTATTCCTCCTTACAAAAAAAGCCGCCACATATGTGACGGCCGGTCCCTCATTACTTCACTTCGCGGTAAAGCGTGTGACGACGGAGACGTGGGTTGTATTTGCGCAACTCGAGGCGCTCAGGGTTGTTACGTTTGTTTTTCTTCGTGATGTACGTGCGATCGCCTGTTTCTGTGCAAGCTAATGTAATTTTAACGCGCATTTCTTTCACTCCCATCTTAATGATGTTGTATCAAGTGCTTTTGCTTTACAGTCTAAGCATACTCAATTATCCTACCAAGTTTCTTGTGAAAAAGCAAGGTTATTTCACGTTCTTTTTCATTGATTCCTGTCCATACGGAGAAGTCTCAAGAGGTAGGCATGTGTTGACGTTCTCACTCACGTTATACCATTGTTTCAGGTCGTGAATCGAGATCTCTTCACCGACATAAACGCGTTCTGATGCAGAAAACACGCTGTTTTCGATTCGATGGATTGCATCGAACAAACCACCGTGACCATGCGGATTGCGAGTCGCTTCAAAGGACAACATAGTTGAGTATAACGGAATCGCAAGGGATTGCGCAAGTTCTCTTGCAGCAGGAATTGTCATCCAATCGAAGTGATGGATCACTTTGAAGGAAACACGTTTCGAAAGTTCATGTACTAGTTTTACATAGGCGATATTTTGTGTAGCCACCTGGTTCATAACATGCTCTAAAAATGGGCTAGTTGGGCGAACACGATACACATGTATGTTTCCTTGACGTTCATACTCAGGCAACTCGTCATGATATGGCGTTAATACATAGACGACTTCGCCATCGTCCGCTCTCGCCTCGATTTCATCGACGACCCGTCTTCCGAGTCCCCCTACGATATGACCGTGATATTCAGGCGTGAGTACTAAAATAGCTGATTTTTCATCTTCGCGCTCGATTGTCACATAGTAATCGTGAGGAGATAAGAACGAATCAATATCGATGTCTTCGTCTTGAAGGAATGGATATGCAGCATAATGATCATGTAGCAACTGCTCCGATACTCCATCCTGATAGAGTGCCGTTTCAAGTTCTGCAAAGAGTCGTGTGTGTTCACGGAACCGTTCGGCGGCATATTGCGCCGTCGTTTGCCCATCCAAGATGAACGCCCAGTCACTCGACACAGCCAATACGTAATGACGGATTAATTGTTTCAAGGCGCGATTCGTCGCTTCCGATTGATTACGATAGTCCGCCACATCTTTTACGAGTTGCATCTCCATCATGTGCAAATGACGAAGCATCCACTCATTTCTTTCGTTAATCCAAACTTCACCATAACCTTTACGTCCCCATGTATTCATCGACACGTGGACCGTCTGTAAATCTTTAAAGTGACGTTCAAGGAAGAGCGCTGGCGTGATGGTTTCAATTCCAAATTCAGCAAGTCTCTCTGCTACTTTCCCAAGAAACTCTGGCCCCTCAAACCACCAGTGACCGAACAGCTCCGCATCGAACGGAGCCGTGACTAAAAATGGTGGGAATGTCTGAGCACCGTGCGCTTCAAGATGTGATTCTAACGTTTTGGCAAAATCGGTCGCATGGTTTTCAATTTGATGTTCCGCCCATTCGCGCACGTAGAAATCCTTTTGATCCGTATCACCCGTAATCCGGTGCATTTTTAAACCCGTATCAAAACGAATTCCTTCCGGATGCATGAAGGACTGGATATAGTCCCAGTCCCGATCGTATGCCAAATCGCGGTAAAACTCACGATAATCCGGATGGCCTGGATATCCGATCATCGAACTCCAAATTTTACCTGAGATGATTTGATCCCGAGGGAACAACGCGACGCCATGTGGTGAATAAACAGGGGCTCCAATTCCTTTCTCTGGCGTCGGATCTGCGTCGAGAAGAGCATGTTCATCGACAAATGTGTAGCGAATTCCTTCTTCATAAAGAATCCGATCAACTCCTGGTGTATAAGCACACTCTGGTAACCAGATGCCTGTTGGACGGAACCCATAATGACGTTCGAAACAGTTCAAACCTGTGCGAATCTCAGTGCGCGCCGCCTGTTCCGTGAAGAGATGTGGATTAAAGCCATGGGTTGCCGTACATGTCACCATGTCAATATAACCTGCCTCACGATATGTACGGAACGCCTCATTCAAATTTTTATTCCAATGAAGGAACGTATTTTTTAAATCGTGGTATCGTTGACGATAAAAATGTAACGTCGCTGTTTCTTCGTCTGTTCGGTCCTCAGACAATTCGAGGGCAATCAATTCGAGCATATCGTCTAAGTGCTCCACATAGCGATCCTGAATGAGAGAATCGGCAAGCATTTCAACGACAGGTGGGGAAATACTAACCGTCCAATGCAAGGGACGCTTCAAGCGATCGACTTGCCATAGAATCGGAAGATATGTCTCAGAGATGGCCTCGTAAACCCATCTTTCTTCTAAACGGTGTTTCTCTTCATGCCTAACGTACGGTAAATGAGCATGAAGGACGAGTGAAAAGTACCCAGGTTTCATAATAAAAAGTCCTCCTTAACGCACGAGTCGGTATGCTGCATATTTTGGTAACGTATCAAGTAGTTCTGGAGAATCAACTTCCCCGTATTGCCAACGTCGGACCGGTTCTGCGAATCGTCCGACTCCTACTGGTTCTGCCCGCGGCGTATCAAGCGGATTTGATGCAACGATTGGGAGAAACTCCCCTTCCATCGTTCGAATCCCAAATTCAAACACATATGTCGTATTCGGGTCGAGAGGGCGAACGAACCAGCTGTTCGTCATTTCAGGAAGATCGAATGTATAGGAGCGGTTTGCGTGACCGCTATTGTAATCAAGTAACGTAACATCAAGGATGCGAAACGCCTTCGGCAATTCTTCCCAGCGTCGCATAAATTGAAGCGCTAACGTTTCTTTCACGAGATCAGATACTTCCCAGCATACATACACTGAGTTTGGAGACTGTACGACCGCATGCATAAAGTCCACGTTGTACCGATCGGGTAGCTTCCAGTATCCTTCCGGACCCTTTTCAAGAAGTGGAGAAGTCGACACGTTGGCCGTCTCTTTCGCTGATGCCACTTGTTTGCGTGAGGTCGTCACCGACGTCTTCGCTTTCTTCGTTTCACGCTTTTGTTTCACAGGGGCAACCGCCTCCACTTCCTGTTGCTGATTTCTCCATTTCCGCCATGCGTATTGGACTTTGCCAATCGGGACGTCTAATTCTGCCGCAATCTGTTTTAACGTAAGACCTTGTTGTTTCAAGGACACGATTTTCTCTTCCATCTCTATATGGCTCCCTTCATGTAAAAATCCATGTAGACTATTATTCGCTCCTTGAGTTTGTATTCCTGCCCAAAAAAATAAAGAACAACAGCACTGTTGTTCTTTACCACTAATCTTATTGATTCAAATCATAATGTTTCCCTTTTTCGAGAAAAATTAAATGTTCTCCGAAATTCGTCACATGATCGCCCATCCGTTCGAGGTATCGAGCGATGTTCGAGAATTCGTATACATCGTTCGTCCCCACTGTCATGGCCGGAAGAGAACCGATATATTGTTTAATCACCGTTAGGTTGATGTCATCAATCACGCGGTCCATCTCATTGAGTTCACGTACACGGCTCACTTCACCTTTGCGATAGGCACGTGTCGCTAGTTCAAGCATGTCAATCAACTGCTCGGCCATCTTCTTGAGCGGTTGGATGTCGAGAACATAGGGAACGTGCTCGATTCGTGTCACCGCTTTTGCGATATTTGTCGCATAGTCCGCAATACGCTCTAGGTCTGTCGCTGATTTCATCGTCACAATCAGACGTCGCAAGTCAGTCGCGACTGGCTGCTGTTTTGCGATCAACAGGATTGCTTCATCGTTGATTGTCAACTCCAACTCATCTAACTCGTTGTCGTTCTCAATCACGGTTTTAGCCAATTCAAGATCGTGTTTTTCTAACACTTCGATTGCCGTCGCCGTTTGACGCATCGTCAAGTTTGCCAAACGAACAACCTGATCTTCTAATTCAGTTAACTTCGTATCAAAAAATGTGCGGTTTTGTGCCATCAATCCAGTCTCCTCCTTAACCGAAACGGCCAGAAATATAGTCTTCCGTCCGTTTGTCAGATGGATTCGAGAAAATCTTATCTGTCGCATCGAACTCGACAACTTCTCCATTTAAGAAGAATGCCGTTTTATCCGAAACACGGGCAGCTTGTTGCATGTTATGTGTCACGATGATGATTGAATATTGTTCTTTCAACTCTTGTACCAATTCTTCCACTTTGAGTGTAGAGATCGGGTCAAGGGCTGATGTCGGCTCGTCCATTAAGATGACATCCGGCTCGATCGCTAACGTACGCGCGATACAGAGACGTTGTTGTTGTCCGCCTGAGAGACCGTACGCATTCTCATTCAATCGATCTTTTACTTCATCCCAGATTGCCGCACCACGTAATGAACGCTCGACAATTTCATCGAGTACTTTCTTATTTTTGATTCCGTGCGTCCGCGGTCCGTATGCCACGTTGTCATAGACCGATTTTGGGAACGGGTTCGGTTGTTGGAATACCATCCCGACCGAGGTACGCAAATCTTCCACCTTGTATCCGCGATCGAAGATGTTACGACCATGATACAAGATTTCACCGTTCGTCCGAACCGATGGAACGAGTTCGACCATACGGTTTAGAGTCTTAATGAACGTCGATTTCCCGCACCCAGATGGTCCGATGATTGCCGTGACTTCATTCTTTTTAATATCGAGGTTGACGTCAATCAAAGCCTGGTCTTCTCCATACCACAAGTTCAAATTGTTGACGACATAGGCGCTATCTTTTTTCATCTCAGTCGTTGTCGGTTCTGTCGTAGTTGTGTTCACGTTTTGATCTCCTTTGTTGAGCTCTTGTTGTTTCATCATCTCGAGCTTCCTCCTCATTCATCTGCAAAAAAGACTTAGTGTCGATTTGTATATTTGTTTCGAATATAGATTGCAACCGAGTTCATCGCGATGAGCATCGTCATAAGTACGATGATCCCTGCTGCCGCTAAGTTTTGGAACTCTGCTTGTGGTCGGCTCGTCCAGTTGTAAATCTGAATCGGGAGGGCCGTGAAGTCAGAGAAAATGTTACTCGGTGTTGTTGAAATGAATGTTGCCGCTCCGACCATGATGAGTGGAGCCGTTTCACCAATCGCCCGGGAAACCGCTAGGATAATTCCCGTGATAATTCCTGGTAGCGCCGAAGGTAACACGACGTTAAATGTCGTCTGCCACTTCGATGCCCCGAGTGCTAGCGAAGCGTGTCGTAATTCCATTTTGACTGCTCGTAGCGCTTCCTGTGAGGCCACGATGACAATCGGCAAACTCATGAGACCGAGCGTCAAGGCGCCAGCCATAACCGAGTTCCCTAATTCCATGACTCGAACGAAAATCGTCAATCCAAGTAATCCGAATACGATTGACGGAACGCCTGCCAAGTTCGAAATGTTGACTTCAATAAACGAAGTCATGCGATTTTTCGGAGCGTATTCTTCCAAGTAAATTGCCGCTCCAACACCGATGACAAACACCATCGGTACGATCAATAGCATGAGCCATAACGACCCAATCAACGCAGGATATAATCCAGCCTGTTCAGGACGGCGCGACGGGAAGTTGCGCAAGAAATCGAGGTCGACCCATCCTGCGCCCTTTGACACGATGTCATAAATCAACGTCGATAAGACAACGAGCGCAAAGACAAGTCCCGCCAAAAAGATGTACTTAAATATTTCATTCAATTGTAAACGTCGTTTAATTCGTTGAGACACGGTCTCACGATTCATCAAGTTCTTCGTATTCTTGAACTCACTGTTCGGTAAAGCCATATTAGTACTCCTCTCTGAAGCGGCGCGTCACCCAGTTTGCGAATAAGTTCATCAATAGGGTAAAGACGAACAACAACGCACCGACCGCATAGATACTGTAATATTCGATTGTGCCGTAACCTGCATCACCTTTGGCGATTTGAACGATATACGCTGTCATCGTCTGAATCGCATTGAGCGGGTTGAACTCGAAGTTCGGCTGTGAACCACCAGCAATGGTTACAATCATCGTCTCCCCAATCGCACGGCTCATTCCGAGAACGATAGAGGCGATGATTCCAGACGTCGCAGCAGGCATGACAACTTTCGTTGCCACCTCAAGACGTGTCGCACCTAAACCGAGTGCACCGTCCCGAATTTTCTTCGGAACAGCACTCATTGCATCCTCAGAAATCGAGGCAATCATCGGAATAATCATAATCCCGACGACAATCCCTGGGCTTAGTGCATTGTAAATTTGAAGTCCTGGGATGAGTGCTTGCAGAATCGGTGTAATGAATGACAGGGCGAAGAAACCGAATACGATGGTCGGCACACCGGCCAACACTTCTAGAATTGGTTTCAATACACGTCGTGCCCGTTCAGAGGCGTATTCACTTAAATAAATCGCAGACGCCAAACCGAGTGGGACGGCTACAATCATCGCAATCACAGTAATTTGGAGTGTTCCCATGACAAGGGCCCATACCCCGAAGCGCTGATCTGCACTAAGTGGGTACCATTCTGTCGATCCTAAAAATTCTGCGACAGGGACTCGTTCAAAGAACTTGAATAGCTCAAAGCCTAGTGTGAACGCAATACCAATGGTCGTGACGACCGATACGAATGCGCTCAAGAATAATAAGAACGGCATGATTTTATCAAACACGTTCGTCGTACTATATTTCTTTTGTTTATTTTGTTGAATCATCTCTCGAATCGAAAGCTTATTGTTCGGTTCATTCATCTCGTGTATCGCTCCCTACCTCTTCATACTAGAAAGCATGGCGAGAAGGCGAGACCGTGTCTCACCTTCTGCCACCTATCATCTTATTCTCCAGCGATTTCGTCGATCATCTTCATGTTTTCGTCGTAACGCGCTTGTTCCATACCGACATATCCTACTTCTTCAGAGAGCGCACCTGCGTTTTCGTTCATGAAGCGTGCGAATTCTGCAACTTGCTCTTTGTCTTTCAACGAAGCGTTGTTGACGTACGTGTAGATTTCACGTGAGAGTGGATAAGAAAGATCATTGATTGTTTCTGGAGTTGGCTCTACACCCTCGACTGCCATGGCACGAAGCGTGTCTTGGTTTTCGATGTAGTATGCATATCCGAAGAATCCGATTGCACCTTCCGTTCCAGCTACACCCGTGACGAGGACGTTGTCATCCTCTGACAATTGTGCGTCTTCACGAATGTCCGTATCGTCAAGAACGGCTTCATTGAAGAAGTCAAATGTACCTGAGTCTTTACCTGGTGCGAAGAATGAAATCTCCTCATCTGGCCAGTCAGAGCGAACGTCTTTCCATGTTTTTACGCTTGTGTCCGTCCACATCTTATTCAATTCTTCAATCGTGATATCTTGTGCCCAATCGTTCGCTGGGTTTACAACGAGCGAAAGTCCATCAAGTGCAACCGAGAGTTGCGTGAATTCCACACCGTTTTTCTCAGCTTCGGCTGCTTCTTCTTCTTTGATTTCACGTGATGCGTTCGAGAAGTCTGTCTCTCCCGTCACGAAACGTTTGAAGCCACCACCCGTACCAGAGACACCGACTGTCACTTCAACTTCTGGTTGTTCAGCTGAAAATTCTTCTGCGACTGCTTCCATGATTGGGAATACAGTTGATGATCCATCCATGACCACTTTTCCTGAGAGCGCATCGCCGCCTTCAGCAGCGCCACCTTCTTCATTGTTCCCACAAGCAGCACCTACGAGTGCGACTGAAGTGATTGAAGCGAGTAAAGCTGATTTTTTCATCCAAGACATTTGTGACGTCCTCCTTGAGTTTGCTTTGATTTTTGTTGTGGATTTGTTGTTCTGTCCTACAATTAATATCCTAATGAACTTCTATTAACGAGAAATAAACGGAACGTAAAAGAATTGTAAAGACAAAAAAAGAAGTCACCGAAGTGACTTCTTTTACTGAAGCATTGCATTGACGTCTTCTAGATTAAAGTAAGCTTTCATGATGTCGTGCGCGACACGCGTATTGATTCCTTCCGCCTCAAGTCCAGGCATGATGATCGCCCAAGCGATTTCCGGATCATCGAACGGTGCCCAACCGACATGGTTTGAGTTCAATGTCTTAATCGGTTCTCCGTTCGCATTTCGTTTCGCCTGACCATCTGCCCCTTCCGCGATTGCTTGAGCAGTTCCGGTTTTACCTGCAGCCGTCATACCGGTCTCCTGTAAAATGCGAGACGAACCGGACGCAGATTCAACCCCTTGACGATATCCTTCACGGACACGTTGAATGTATTCATCCTGGATATCGACTTTATTCAACGCATTCGGTTGGAACGTGCTCACGACTTGCTTATTGTTCTCATCAAGCGAACCCGGCTCAATGATTTCTTTCAGCAAGTGTGGTTGTAC
The DNA here is from genome assembly GCF_018617255.1 of Exiguobacterium sp. s43. Taxonomy (GTDB): domain Bacteria; phylum Bacillota; class Bacilli; order Exiguobacteriales; family Exiguobacteriaceae; genus Exiguobacterium; species Exiguobacterium profundum. The sequence goes on along the minus strand of NZ_JACSJT010000001.1, from coordinate 986,488 downwards.
ACGATAGCCACCGTTCGCCAATGCTGACGTATATTGCGCCAATTGAATCGGAGTATAAGAAATATACTGTCCGATCGACATATCCATTAGAAGCGTGACGCGGTCCGGGATGCTACGGAATCCGGTCGACTCAAACGGCAAGTCGATCCCTGTTTCGATTCCGAGACCGAATTGTTTATAGTAGTGTTCCATCGTTTCGAACGCCTGCGTGACATTTTCCCCGACAATTTGACCTGTCGAGTAATAATCAGCCAGACGCAAAGCAATTTGGAACATATAGATATTCGATGACATCGCGAGTGCATCTAAGTCGTTGATGTTCCCCATATTCCGGTAGGAAGCTTTCACTGACGAACCAATCCGAATCGGAGCATCATAAATATATTCTCCCGGTTTCACGACACCTTCTTCGAATCCATAGGCGACCGTCGCCCCTTTGATGGTTGATCCGATTTGGCTGGCGCGAAGAACCGTTCCGGTCGATACATCCTTGAATTCGTTCGTTTCCAAATCGAGTTCTTGTCCAGATAAGGCGAGCAATTCACCCGTTTGTGGATTCATGACGACAGCGAATGCTCGGTCGAAATGAGGACTTCCAGAGCGCCCTGCGCGAATCGCCTTTTTCAAGATCTCATCGATTTCTTTTTGGAACTCGATGTCGGTCGATAAGACGATGTCTTTCCCTGGATTCCCACTCACTCGTGTCGGTTCACCGACCGGCTCCCCTTTATACGTCGTGAACACATCATAGGCCGGCGTTCCCCGAAGGACGTCTTCATACTGTTGTTCCAAGTAGGAGGTACCAACCCGGTCGTTCAACCCGTAACCCTTCGCCTGATAAGATGCACGTTGTTCCGCCGGAATTTGACGATAACTTCCTAGGAAACTCTTGAACGTCTCATCATACGGATAATCCCGTTGATAGTAAGGTTCGACACTCACTCCAGGCAACTGCTCTAAGTTCTCTTCGATGACCGCCATCTCTTTCGGGCTTGCACCGATTTTGATGACCTGTGGGTCGAGTGCATAGCCACTCTCCATATTGTGTTTAATGGCGATGATTTCTTCTGTCGCATCATCAAACGTGATCTCTTCTTCGGTGATTGAATCAAGCAAGAGCCGGTCCACGTCTTGGTTAGACAATGCGGCTCGCTCCTCTTCCGATAATTCTTCCAATAACGCTTGAGTCCGTTCTTGCGCCAATTCCGGATTCGTTGCAATCCAGTAATCCTTTCGGTCTCGCTCCGTCATTTTACGGTCTTCTTTTGGAATGTCGACGATTTCCGCCAATTTTTTCGCGACGTCTAAACGTTCATCCGTCTTTGTCACTTGAGAGCGGCGATACATGACCGAGTAGTTTGAAATCGTATCCGCCAGCACTTGACCGTTCCGGTCGTAGATTTTACCTCGCGGCACTTCATATTTGATTTTACTCGACTCCGTTTTCTGTACTTCCCGAGCAATCAGTTCACCATTCACGATTTGTACGACACCCAATCGAAAAATGAGGGTCGCAAATAGAATGAAGACGATGAAAAATAGTAAATTTAAGCGTAACGGTAAGTGGTTTCGCCGTTTTTTCGGCACTTTTACCCGATTTTTTGCCAAGTCCGTTTACTCCCTCCACGTTCATTTCCTTCTATATTATAGAGGACAGGAATCCCTGTCGTTTTGTCCGAATTTCACTATATCATAATTTGTTTACAAATTAATGAAAACCACAAAAAAACCCGAGATTCGTATAAGAACCCCGGGTAAGACCAGTTTATTTTGCGTCAGCGTATAATTTCGCCACATAATCCCAATCGATGACATGGAAGAATGCGTTGATATAGTCAGGACGACGATTTTGGTAGTTCAAGTAGTACGCATGTTCCCATACATCAAGACCGAGGATTGGCGTAACACCTTCCATGATTGGTGAGTCTTGGTTTGGTGTAGACGTGACTTCGAGTTTCCCGTTCTTCACGACGAGCCAAGCCCATCCTGAACCGAAACGAGTCGTTGCAGCTTTCGTGAATTCGTCTTTGAACGCATCAAAGCTACCGAACGACTCATCGATTGCAGCAGCGAGATCGCCAGACGGTGTGCCGTTCTCATTTTTCTTCAAGAGCTTCCAGAAGAACGAGTGGTTCCAATGACCTCCACCGTTGTTGCGGACAGCTGTTTGAATGTCAGCAGGAAGCGAATCGATTTTTTGAAGCAAGTCTTCGAGTGAAGAGTACTCCACATCTTTTCCTTCGAGTGCATTGTTTACGTTTGTGACGTAAGTGTTGTGGTGTTTCGTGTGGTGGATTTCCATCGTGCGTGCATCAATGTGTGGTTCGAGTGCATCATATGCGTAATCAAGTTGTGGTAATTCAAATTTAGCCATTACTAAAATCCCCCTTAAAAGTGTTTTGAACAACGTTCGTCTTAAATGTAACAGATATGTGACGGTCGACTCAATTGTAATGCTTTATTCGACATCTTCTTCTGGCAATGCCCAAACTGAAATCGACCCCGCCGACACTTTAAATACCCCAAATCCCTCTTCATCAATCTCAATTCGATCATTCAATGTATTCGTTAAATCGACCCATGTTTCACCGGCACGTTCTTCCCCGACAAACATTCTCTTTTCAGATTCATCAGAAGTTGAAATGAGGACGGCACATCCGGAACGTTCGATTTCCTCCACACCTTTTCGTACCCACCCGATGACGTTTGCATCATCAAAGTAATCATCCTGCTCCCCGTACGCTTTCTCTCGGCGCGCATATAGGAGCGTATCAATGGCGAGCTTCATCCCATCAGTCGGGTGAGGACCGTCTATACCGTAGTAATCGCCATAGAAGACACATGGATAACCATCTTTACGAAGTAAGACAAGACCATAGGCGATTTGCTTGAACCAATCTTTCACCCATGACTCAAGCGCCTCCTCGGGTTGTGAATCGTGATTATCTACGAACGTCACGGAATGAAGCGGGTGTGACTGAACGAGCGTATCATCAAAAATGGTTCGCATGTCAAACGCGGCCCCTTCCTCCGAGGCTTGATGTAATTTGTAATGGAGCGGGACATCGAATAAATCGACATGGTAATCGATATTATCGAGAAATTCACGACAGGCATCAAGGTCAGATTTCCAAAACTCGCCGACAAAATAGAATTGGTCACCTTTCTCTTCCCGCATCGTCTGACTGAACTCTTTTACAAAGTCATAGTTGATGTGTTTAATGGCGTCAAGACGGAATCCATCACATTTCGTCTCCTCGATGAACCATTTCCCCCAATTCAACACTTCTTCACGCACATCGGGATGGTGGTAATCGATGTTCGCAAACATTAAATAGTCATAGACACCGAATTCATCGTCGACGTTATCATTCCATCTTTTGTTTTCTCCAACAATAAAGAAAATACCGGAACGATCAGTCGCCGCATCATAATCCGTTCCGTTAAAGTGCGTGAAGTCCCATTTGAATGAAGAGTATTTCCCATCACGAGCTTCGTAATCAAATTTTGTCCATCCCTCGATTTCGAACGCTTCATCTGAAAGGACTTTCGTACGGTCGTCGGGATCTACTTCTAACACTTCAAACTTCTCGGTCGCATCCGCCCCGGCTTTATGGTTCATGACGACATCCATATAAATCTGCATCCCGAGTTCTTGTTGGCAATAGGCTGTCGCTTCAAGTAGTTCTTTTTTCGTACCGTATTTCGTGGCAATCGATCCTTTTTGATCGAACTCACCCAAATCATATAAGTCATAGATTCCATAACCGGTATCTTGATCACTTTGCCCTTTTGTGACAGGTGGTAGCCAAAGTGCAGTGATTCCTGCTTTATTTAAGTCGGCTGCTCTCTCTTTTAGTCGCTTCCAATGCTTTTGATCTGCCTCGACATGCCATTCAAAAAATTGCATCATGGTGTGGTTTCGTTCCATTTTGTCCGCCTCATTTCATATTTTTCAAAAAACAAAATGCTAACGAGTATTTACCCAGCAATTTTAGATTGAAAACAAAAAAGCGACGTTCACATTGTGACGTCGCTTACGAATGGACCCTGTAGGACTTGAACCTACGACCGGACGGTTATGAGCCGTCTGCTCTAACCAGCTGAGCTAAGGGTCCTTATAAATAGCGGCGGAGGGAGTCGAACCCACGACCTCACGGGTATGAACCGTACGCTCTAGCCAGCTGAGCTACACCGCCATGTTGTTATACAGTAATAATATACTGAATATGTCTTGGAGTGTCAAGGAGTATTCCTTGCCGAATAAGAAAAAGCACCCCAAATTTCATTTGGAGTGCTTCTGATTTATACGGTTACTTCGTTTGCATCTTCAAGTGTGATTTCCGTGATGTTCATAGCATGGTCACCGATTCGCTCCAAGTTCGAGAGCATATCGACGAAGAACATACCTGCTTGTCCATCGCAAGCACCCGTGTTCAAACGAACGACGTGGTTCTTACGGAATTGACGCTCGAGCATGTCGAGTTTCGCTTCCATTTCAATGACTTTACGTGCTTCAATCATGTCGCCGCTCCCCAACGTTTGAAGAGATTTCTCTAATGTCGCACGTGTGAGGTCGTACATTTCAGTCAATTCTTTTTGTGCATCTGCCGAAAGCGTCACTTTCGTAGCTGTCTTATAATCAATCAACTCGATGATGTTCTCAACGTGATCACCGATTCGCTCGATATCGTTGATGGCATGCATGAGTGTTTTGTGTTCTTGAGATTCTTGTTCTGTCAAATCAACAGCAGCCAATTTCACGAGGTAATCTGTAATTTTCGCATTCAACGAGTTCAATGCTTCTTCGATATGTGCCGACTTTTCAGCGTGCTTCTTGTCGCCAGTCGTCAAATAGTTGCGTGCTTCATCGAGACCGAGTTTTGCGAAATCTCCCATGCGGATGACTTCGTATTTCGCTTGCTCGACTGCAATCGATGGTGACTGTTGAATGAAGATCGGGTCTAAATGTTGTGCTTTCGTATCGACGATTGAGTCTTCACCAGGAACCAACTTCGTCACGATCCAAGCAATCGTTCCGATGAACCAGAACTGGATGAAAGTGTTGACGACGTTGAACGTACCGTGTGCGAATGCGATTTGCATCTTATCTTCAATCGCCAAGAGTTCTGTGATCCAATAGATATAGTTTGTGAACGGAACTAACAAGATCATAAAGATTGTCGTACCGATCAAGTTAAAGATGACGTGTGCCGCTGCTGCACGACGTGCGGCAACTGATGCACCAATCGATGCCAAAATCGCTGTGATCGTTGTTCCGATGTTATCTCCGAACAATACCGGTAAAGCAGCACCTAAATCGATGGAACCACCAGCATATAGTTCTTGCAAGATTCCGATCGTCGCAGACGATGATTGAACAATCACGGTAAATACTGTACCAACGATAACACCGAGGAACGGGTTGTCACTCATTGATTGCGTCAAGTCGATGAAATATTCACTTGAACGAAGTGGTTTCATCCCACTTCCCATTAATTCAAGTCCATAGAACAACATCCCGAAGCCAAAGAAGATTTGACCAAGGTGTTGTAATTTTTCTTTTTTAAAGAAGAACAACAATACTGCACCGATTGCAATGATTGGAAGCGCATATGCACCAACATCGAATCCGATGATGAACGCCGTCACCGTCGTCCCGATGTTCGCCCCCATGATGACCCCGATTGCTTGACGGAGTGTCATGAACCCGGCGCTAACAAGTCCGACCGTAATGACGGTTGTACCTGAAGATGATTGAATCAATACAGTAACGATAATCCCGGCGAGTACCCCAAGGAATGGATTCGTTGTATACTTATCAAGGATGTCTCGCAGGCGATTCCCTGCAGACTTTTGGAGTCCGTCTCCCATCGATTTGATCCCGAAGAGGAAGATCCCTAGACCTCCAAAAAACATGAATAACATTTCTTGCAAATTGTATTCCACGATTTTTGTACTCCTTTTAATTAAGAATTGGTTGGATTTGCTTGGTTTTTAATGCCCTACTCATTATGCCTTCATCGGTAGTATCATGTAAACACGTTTAATGTAAAAGTTTTATTAAAACACTGTACCACTTCATGCATCTTATCGACTTCTGTAATACAACAGATTGGAGTTTTTAGTATGTTGTCCACTATTTTGACGTTCCTTCGGACAAGTCTTGTCCCATCTAAGCAAGTATTGCGTCTTCGTTTAGCCCCGCTCCATGCCTATATGGGAGCCACTCTCGTGTTGACGCTTCTGATCACTGTCTTGGACTTTATTGTGATTCGTCCTGATTTTTTCGTTCCGATGTGGCTATTCTTACACGGATTCGCCATTTTCTTTTTCTATTTACTTTGGGTCGCCATCATGGCTTTATATGTTCAGTTGGTTACAAAAGTCTACTCGAAAAACATGTGGGCCTACCGTCAAGCTTGGCCATATGCCGTGGCGATGACATTCGTCCCTACCGTTATATTAGTGGTGTTGTACCACATGAACCCGTCTCTTATATGGATTGGTTTCATCATTGGACTCGGATATATCACCTACCCTTTAACGAAAGTGCCAAAAAAAAAATAACGACAAGCGTCTTCGTAAACGCTTGTCGTTATTTTTATGCCGGAGAAAGTTCCTCGAGCGTCTGATTCAGTGCTTCACTTTGGTCACTCAAGTCAGTACCTGCAGACTGTAAGGCAGACTGCACATTGGACCATCGTTCGACACCGTCGTTCAGCTCGAATAACTTTCGTTCGAGTAACGAACTGATTTCTCGCAACCGCTCATTCGATTCGATTAATTGCAAGAGCTGTCTCCCCGTATGTGACGTTTGATCCGAGATGGACTGAAACTCATCTAACTGAACTTTGATTTCATGATCGATTGTTCCGATTCCTATCTCTACTCGATAAACAGCATCTTTTAATAGATGCACTTCTTTGATAAAGTCATTGACTTCAAACAACAGGTCCTTTCGTTCTTCGTTCAATGCTTCGATTGCATCTACCGCGAGAAGTGTCGCTTCATTCGTCATTTTTGCTAACTTCCCAACTTCATTGGCAACAACAGCAAATCCTTTACCATGTTCTCCTGCGCGGGCTGCCTCAATCGATGCGTTAAGCGACAACATCTTCGTAGCTGTCGACACCGATAGGATACTCTTTAGCGCCTCATCCGCTTTTGAAGAGTTCGACTCACTCTCTTCAAGCTTTTGTTGAATACTCTCCACTTGTTGCTCAACATAATCACTCGCCTCTTTCACAGAATAGAACGTTTCAAGTTCTTCATGTAATATGGATTTCAGTCGATTGCCACGGTCGTCCACACTCGAAATTTGATGTTCCAGCATTTCGATTTGTTGTGTCACTTCTCTCATTTTGAATGTAGAATCGCTTGTCACCGACTGATATGAATGACTCGTATGTTCTACCGTAACCGCAACTTCACGGAATTGTTCAACCTGATGATGGCTGTTCATCAGTTCTTGTTGGAAGATTGGAAGACTTTGATGAAATGCACTCGCTGTCTTCCCCATCATATCCATGGACTGATTCCATAATTGAATGAACGTGTTGAACTCGGTTTCGAGTATATGGATTTCTTTGGATTTCGCTCCAAGTGCCACGTCATCGAAACGACGCGTTTCAACGGCACGGCGCAATGAATGGGCCAATACACTCAACGGTTTGACTTCACGATGAATCAATCGCGAAAAGAGGATGGCCATCCCAATCATCGCAATGAATAAAATGAACGTGATATATTTTCGCAGTTCAGTCATTGGACCAAGCGCAGATTCTTTCGTGACAACGAGAACGTAATCTGCTTTTAGCTCAGGGATCGAGACCGATGCCATTAGTAAACCATCTGTCTCTTCTACTTCAGATGTTGTCGTTTGTGAAACTTTCCCTACAATCTGCTCTGTTTTCATTCCTTTTGACCCACTCAATTGCTCAACAGACTCTCCACGTACTAAAAATTGCGCTGCTTCAAAATCATCTCCCGATAGAATAGAAGCTTGTTGCATATAAGTAGATTTTAATGACCGGTTGAGTTGCTTCTCGTTTGCTACATATGCACTGTACGACGTCTTCACCGATTCTCGCATGACCGTAACTTCTCGCATAAGGCGCTGCTCGATTTCTGCGGACAATAGTTGTTCAGACTTTAGGGCGAACCAGCTAAACGTCACGATAAAGACAAGTAATATGATTGGCATGAGCGTCCATTGGAGGCGGTGCCCTATTTTAAAATGACGATTTAGTCGAGCGTTTCGTCCCGTACCCTTCATTTGATTGCGCTTGAAATTCATCTTCACGTTAAGCCACCTCTTTTTCTAATCTCGCCTATATATCGGTCTTGAGACGGTGGAAAATTATGAAGTAGATGTTAAGATAGCGTTAGAGTTTGTAAAGAGCACACATCCGTCACGCATCCTAGATGCTTTTTCACATTCTTTTCGTTATGATAATGAAGAAACCTTATCATCTTAAATCGATTGGATTCTTTCCAAAAGAAGGAGATTACGTATATGTCAGAAATTTTGCATCGTTCATTAACACGTCCGGTCCGCGTCGGTAACTTGATTATCGGAGGATCGAACGAAGTCATTATTCAATCTATGACCACTACGAAAACGCATGACGTCGAGGCAACAGTCGCCGAAATCAAGCGTCTTGAGGAAGCTGGTTGCCAAGTCGTTCGCGTGGCTTGTCCAGACGAACGTGCAGCTGACGCACTTGCAGAAATTAAGAGCCGCATCAATATCCCGCTCGTCGTCGACATCCACTTCGACTACAAGCTTGCTTTAAAAGCCATTGAAAGTGGCGTCGATAAAATCCGGATTAACCCGGGTAACATCGGTCGTCGTGAGAAAGTAGAGGCCGTCGTCAATGCGGCGAAAGCAAAAGGGATTCCAATTCGAATCGGTGTCAACGCCGGCTCATTAGAAAAACAATTCCTTGAAAAGTATGGATATCCGACCGCGCAAGGTATGGTCGAGAGTGCGATGCACCACGTGAAGATTCTCGAGGATCTCGGCTTCTATAACACGATCATCTCGCTCAAAGCTTCAGACGTAAACCTTGCACTCGAAGCCTACACACTCGCTGCGAAGACGTTTGATTATCCTCTTCACGTCGGCATCACAGAGTCAGGTCCACTCTTCTCCGGTTCACTTAAATCGGCTGCAGGACTCGGTGCGATTCTCTCTCTTGGAATCGGTTCAACAGTTCGAGTTTCACTTTCAGACGACCCGGTTGAGGAAGTAAAAGTTGCGAAAGAAGTGCTCAAGTCATTTGGACTTGCAGCAAATGCCGCGACTTTGATCTCTTGTCCAACATGTGGACGAATTGAAATCGATTTGATTTCGATTGCAAAAGAGGTAGAAGAATACATCCAAAACATCAACGTCAACATTAAAGTTGCCGTTCTCGGATGTGCGGTAAACGGTCCTGGTGAGGCTCGTGAAGCGGACATCGGAATCGCAGGCGCACGTAATGAAGGACTTCTCTTCCGTCACGGAAAGATCATCCGTAAAGTGCCTGAGGCGACGATGGTCGAAGAATTGAAAAAAGAAATCGATGCGATCGCTGCTGAAAAAATGGCGGAACGTGAGCGCGAAGAACAAGAGCTCGCAAACCAATCAAATTAATGAATCTCATGCCCGTACGGTTGCAACCGTACGGGTTTTTGATAGAATAGAGGGCATGTGAGGAGGAGTGATGAGATGCGAATCGGCATTGATTTGGATGGAACCGTTACAGATCCTAAAAGTTGTTTTATATATATGAATGAATCACTCGGCTATTCGATTGACTATCATCGTGCGACCGAGTACGAGTTGCACACGTATACGACGATGGAGCAACATGAATTTTGGAAGTTTATGATTGAAGAGGGGCATGAAGAAGCGATTTACCGTCGTTCACTTCCGCACTCTGATGTGTTGGATGTGTTATGGGAATTAAAGCAGCAACATCACCTGCATTACGTCACCGCCCGAAGTGAGGCGGTTCGACCGGTTACCGAAGAATGGATCAAACAGCATCGTTTGCCCCTTGATTCGTTGGTCATGACCGGTTCTCACGATAAAATCAATGTCGTCAAAGACTTGTCACTCGAACTGTTTATGGAAGACCGGTATGAGAATGCCATCTCGATTCATGAAGAAACGTCAATTCCAGTACTCCTATTCGACGCACCCTATAATCGTAAGACGTTACCTGAAGGCGTAACTCGCATTTCGACATGGCGTGAGGCGTATCACCATGTCGCGCAATTGGAGAAACAAATCGTTCTACAGCAACGTTAAAAGGCAAGCCCGACACAATCGGGCTTGCCTTTTAAATTCGTCCGAGCTCTTCGATTATATCGCTTGCGAGTACACTTGCGGGGTGTATACTCTGGCTAATCGACTTGGCAGCGAGCGCATGCCATAGCACCGCTTGCTCGTTCGGTGCCGAAGGCTTTTTTCTTCTAGCCCATAGCGCAAGTAGGATTCCGGTCAACACGTCCCCACTTCCACCTTTCGCTAACGCCGATGCTTCAACGGTATTGACGGCACCTGTTCCGTCAGGTGTAACGATGATCGTATACGTTCCTTTTAAAATCAAATGGACTCGGTGTTGCTTCGCGAACTCACAAGCGATGGAAAACCGATCTGCCTCGATCTCTTCAACCGATTTTCCGGTCAATCTTGAAAATTCACCTGGATGCGGTGTCAGCGTAAGCGGCCCCCGGGTTTCCAATCGTTTCGTCGATAGTGCCCCAGCGTCCAAGATGACAGGACAAGACTGCTGTTTTGCGTATTGCCAAATGAGATTCAACGCTTCCCCTTCGACCATACCGGGACCGATGGCAAGTGCATCGTACGGTTGTTCCACCACATCGGTGTGTTGCTGATACATCGCCTCAGGCAGTGTTGAGATAAGCGGGATCGCTTCACGTGGAATGGAGAGACGTAATAAGCCGATACCAGAACGAGTTGCAGCACGACCACCCAAGAATGGCGCACCGAGAAAATGACGACTCCCCCCGATAAGCATCCCGTGTCCATATGTCGTCTTATGACTGAATTGGTCGCGCTCCAAAAGAGATCGATCGAAATCAGTTTCGGTCAACACCTTCCAATCGGATGTATGTCGGAGTCCGATATCAATCCGTTCCACTTTGCCATAGAATGGAGCAGTCCGATTTAAGAATGTCGAACGTTTGAAACCGTGTAACGAATACGTATACGTCGCCCGTATCGCTATATTATCAAAGTCTCGAGCATGATCACTCGGTATGCCTGATGGTACATCAATCGAAATGACAGGCGTCGATTGACGATTCACCCATTCAATCACTTCCCGCGCTTGACCAGTCACGGGACCGGACAACCCAACGCCAAACAAGGCATCAATGATGATATCTGTTTGGATTGGCCGTTCCACAAGGCGAAGGAATGAAGATGCATAGGAAGCATGGATTGCAGCCGCCTCCGTTTGACTTTTCCCTAACGGTGACCACACGCTGACCTCATGCCCTTTCATAGCAATCTCTCGAGCTACGACCCAACCGTCCCCACCGTTGTTGCCTGTGCCACAAATCACCAAAATGGTAGACTGCGAATCGATTCGAATGTGAGGCACAATCGCCGAGGCCGCTCGCTCCATCAACACCTCTTCGGGCATCCCATTTTGAATCGCTGTGCGATCGATCTGCTTAATCTCAGCAGCTGTATAGATCATCTAACCTCCCCCTTCGATACAAAAAAGGGATTGAATCAAATCAATCCCTTTTGCTTACATTCTTTACAATACCCATATATCTCAAATTTATGATCGACCACTTCAAATTCAGGGTCGAGCGCCTCTACAAAGCGCATCGGACATAAATCGAGCAGTTTCGTCTTTCCACAGCTCCGACAAATCAAATGATGATGGTGATGTGCCGCACTGCAGGTGACTCGAAAGGATTTCTCACCATCGAGTTCCGTCGCTTCAAGTAATCCTTCCTCCGCAAACGACTTCAAATTTCGATACACCGTATCAAAACTCATCGTCGGATGTTTGTCTCGCATGTACTCGAGTACTTCCTTCGCACTGATATATCGGTCTTCTTCAGAGAGATAAGCATACATTTCAAGACGTTTCGGCGTCACTTTTAAAGAAGATGCACGAAGACGATTCAATTGTTCAGTCTCATTCATGTTGTACCTCCTTTTTCTTAAAACTCATGACTTTCTCGAACGCCATGACGGCTGCTAAAATACCGACTGCTATCAATACGATAACACCGCCCGGAGCGACATCGAGATCATACGCAAGGACAAGTCCACCGATTGTCGCGACCTCTCCGAAGATGATGGACCACATAATGGTCTGTTTGAAACTCGAAGTAAAGCGTAGCGCCGCTGCGACGGGTAACGTAATCAAACTAGATACGAGAAGTGTTCCAACAATTCGCATGCTGACGGCAATCACAAGCGCTACAATGAACATGAATAAAAGGTGAAGCATCGTACTCGGTAATCCTGACACTTTTGCCTGTTCTTCATCAAATGACAAGAACAGCAACTGCTTATAGAAAATAAGAATCACAAAGGCCGTCAAGACGGCTACACTGACAATCAATGTGATGTCCGATTGACTCACAGCTGAAATCGATCCAAACAAGAGTGTGGACAAGTCGACCGAGAATCCTCGTGATAGCGAGATAAAGATGGCACTAAGTCCCATTCCTGCGGACATCATAATCGGAATGGATAGTTCCTGGAAGTGCACATATTTACCTCGAAGCCAATTGAGTCCTAACGCAGCCAATACAGAGATGAGCGTTCCCATATACAGTGGGTTCAGGTCAGCGAATAGAGCGATATATTGTCCGAGAAATAAACTGAACGAAATTCCGGCAAGCGTCATGTGTGACAATGCATCGGCAATCAAGCTCATCCGTCTCACTACAATGAATGAACCGATGAGCGGTGCGGTAAACCCGATCACAAGTGCTGCAATGAACGCATAACGTAAAAAACTATATGTCCAAAGATCTGTGATCATGTCGTTCCCTCGTGAACAAGAACTTTGACAGGATAAGGTTTGATGGACGATGCGAGTTCTCCGAGCTCGCTATATTCTCTCAGTCCACAATTGCATGCTAATCGTCCGCGGTCGAGATGGACGACTTTCGTGACAAGATCGGTCACCACGTTTAAATCGTGGGTGACGAGGACGAACGTACAAGTCGTATGTTCACGAAGCATATGCAAGACTTCATAAAAATCTTGTAAGTGTTTTTGGTCCACGCCGACGGTCGGCTCATCGAGAATCAATAGATCAGGCTGGTTGACCATCGCCCGAGCGATAAAAACACGCTGTTGTTGCCCACCGGACAGATCTCCAATTTTCCGATGACGAAACTGCCACATGTTGACCGTTTGTAACGCATTTTGAATCGCTGCCTGGTCTTCCATTTTTAAACGTTTGAATAAACCGAGACGTCCATATCTGCCCATCGCAACAACTTCTTCGACGGTAACCGGGAATCCCGAGTTAAAGGAAGCCGCTTTTTGGGAAACGTAACTGATACGAGACTTGTCTTTAAACTGCGAAATGGGCTTGCCGAACAATTCGACCGACCCTTGTTGCGGGTTCAGTAATCCAAGAATGGTTCGAATCAAAGTCGACTTCCCAGAACCGTTTTCTCCAACGATTGCGACAAAGTCCCCTTGTCGAATATCAATCGATACGTTTTGTAAGGCTGGTGTCCCATCATAGAAGTAAGACACCTCGTTTAATTTGACGACAGATGTAGTCATCTAATCCCTTCTCTCATATGTTAAATCGTAATCATTTCTACTTTCTAGGCGTTTGTATTATACAGAATATCACGCATACCTTCAAGCAAGACCGGTTTCATCTAGCCAAATGGTGAACTACTCGCCACTTATCTGTTTCACAAATTGAAGTGGGAGCTTCTTGGGAAGACCGTACTTTTACTAGCCACGGTTATGGACCAAGCTCGTCGGGCAGTCCCTGCCCTGAAGGATTTGTCAGTCAGCCAACATCAATAGGTTGATGCTCGCGTTGATGTCACGGTCATGATTCGCGCCACAGGCACACGTCCATTCACGGACATCCATCGCCTTCTTCTCGCCTTTCACGCCACAAGAAGAACAGATCTGCGTCGATGCGAACCAGGGGTCCGCCTTAATGAGCGTCCGTCCGTAGAAGTTTGATTTGTACTCGAGTTGACGGACGAACTCGTACCAACTGACATCTGCAATCGCTTTGGCGACCTTGTGGTTCTTCATCATGTTGTTCGACTTCAATGTCTCCACGACGATGACTTGGTTCTCGTCAACGATCCGTCTCGACAGCTTGTGAAGGAAGTCCTTACGTTGATTCGTGATCTTTTCGTGTTTCTTAGCCAAAAGTAATTTGGCTTTTTCACGATTCTTGCTCCCGATCTTCTTGCATGACAAAGCGCGCTGCGCCTTCTTGACCTTCGCTTCGGATTTTCGGAGAAAGCGAGGGTTGTCGACCTTCTCGGAGACCATCGCATCGTTCGTCATGACGGCGAAGTGTCCTATACCGAGATCGATCCCGACCTTGTTCTCGGCTGGAATCCATGGTTCATCGTCCTGTTCGACGAGGATGGAGATGAAGAACTTACCCGTCCTCGTCATCGAGACCGTCGCCGACCGGATGACGCCCTCGAACGGACGATGTTGTGTGAACCGCACGAACCCGACCTTCGGCAGCCGAACCTTGCCCGCCTCGATGCGGATCGTTCCGTGCTGGTTGTTCGTCGTGTAGGAGGCGCGTGAACGTCGTCTCGATTTGAAGTTCGGGAAGCCGCCCGTCCCGGCGAAGAACTTCGCGAACGCGGTGTCGAGGTTCAGCTTCGCGTTCGCTAGCGCGAGGCTGTCCGCCTCGGCGAGGAACGGGAACAGGGGCTTGAAGGAGGCGGGTGTCGCCGGTTTCCGTCTCGTTCCGTTCCCCGCTTTCGCCTCCTCGCGGATGGCGATGCGGTCCTCGAGCAGCTTGTTGTAGATGAACCGGGCGCAGCCGATCGTCTTAATCAGGAACTCGGCCTGTGCCGGCGTCGGGTGGAGCCTGTATTTATAGCCTTTCAGCATGTCCGTCCCTCCTCCCTCCAGCAGATCGTGATATGTTCTCCTCATCCGATACCGCGGAGGGAGAGGGAGAATCTGACGTAATCACGAACTTTTGTTCGTCATATCTGTCACAAGGGAAAAAAGTTTTGGACCGGGCGATTCATCACCCGCCTACGCCGGGCTTCGCCCCGAGACGCTTAGAGGAGGGAGAATTCTCGCCTGATTTTGTTAAAATTAACGTAAATCGTATGTTCGTTCAAAACCTTGTCGATTACACTAGTATTATGAAGGGGATGGTTTTATGGAAAAGAAACTGGCAGTTATTGATATCGGATCCAACTCGATTCGAAACGTCATCTTCGAAGTGAACGAGGAAGGACAATACTTCGAACGGTTAAATGTGAAAGAAGTCGCGCGATTGTCCAGCCATATTAGTGATGCGAATGAAATGACTGAAGAAGGAATCGCTTCACTCATCGATACGTTACGTCACTTTAAAGAGTTAAACGACCATCATCACGTTACTGATGTGCTCCCAGTAGCGACAGCAGCCATTCGAAACGCAAATAACTCAGATGAGATTTTGCAGAATGTCAAACAATCTACTGGGATGACCATCCGCCTGTTGAGCGATTACGAAGAAGCATTTTACGGATATTCGGCCATCGTCAACTCTACCTATGTGGAAGATGGATATTCTGTCGATATTGGTGGGGGATCAATGGAAGTCACATATTTTCAGAACCGCGAACTCGTCTTCTATCATAGTTTCCCTTTCGGTGCCGTGACGTTAACGAAAGAATTCATGAAAGATGAGACGATGACGAAAGACGAGCGGAAAGCGTTGACCGCATACTTAAAGAAGGCATTCAAGGAAATTGAATGGCTCGAACCACACGGTGTCCCTCTTGTCGGTGTCGGCGGGACGGCTCGTAACTTAGTCCGGGTCGAACAGACCATATCGAACTTCCCGCTTGAAGGAATCCATCAGTATACGATTTCTGCTGAACAATTGGAGGACGTCATAGATGAACTCGTCGGAATGTCGAGCAAACAACTCGGACGTTTGGATGGGCTGTCAAAAGACCGGGTCGACATCATCGCGCCTGCCGTGACAGCAATCGGCGAACTCGCTAAATATTTGAAAGTACCTGAGTTCACGATGAGTAACAATGGACTCCGTGAAGGTCTCTTCTATGAAAACTATTTACATGAGCATGATAAAGTTCGTTTTGCCGATGTGAAAGAAGAAAGTTTTCGTCATTTTGAAAAACAATACGACGTGAACCCGACTCGTCATCAACATCTCATCCGATTGGCTAGACAGTTGTATACCGGATTAATTGAAGTGAAGGCGATTAAACCGAAACCATTTGAGCCTGGTCTTCTTGAAGGTGCCTGCCGCCTTGCCTATGTCGGTGAATATATCGATCACAACAATAAAAGTGACCACACGTTCCATCTGATTACCACAAACGATTTCAAAGGACTAAACAACGAGGATCGACTCGCTCTTGCCCTCGTCACATCCTTCAAATCAAAACGAGTATTGGAACAACATATCGAGGCTTTCCCGAAATGGTTTGATCAAAAGTTATTGAAGAGTTTGGAGCTACTCGGGTCGATTGTGAAACTCGTCGATGCCCTCGACTTGACGGAGCGTCAGATCGTGACGGACATCCATGTTGCTAGTACAAAGGACGGTCTCACACTTACGCTAGATACGAATGGTTCTGCACGTTTTGAGTTGCAGCGAAGCACTCGCCATAAAAAGCATTTAGAACGCGCAATTGATCAATCGATTGAGATTGTCTTGAGCGAGGAGGAGTAACCATGTCCGAATATACGAATGAACATTTTAACAACCGTGAACTCAGCTGGCTCGACTTTAACGAGCGTGTCCTCGAGGAGGCGATGGATGAACGAAATCCATTGATGGAACGATTGAAATTTTTGGCGATTTTCAGTTCTAACCTTGATGAATTTTATATGGTACGAGTCGGTGGATTGAAAGATGAGGTCCTCGCCGGGTTCAATCGTCCGGAAGATAAGACGGGCCTCACTCCAAAACAGCAGATCAAGTCCATTTCGATGCGAGCGCAAGAACTCGTCGAGACACAATATGCGACATATAAAAAAATCACGAAACAGCTATCGAATCAGCACGTTCGCTTCTTACGGACGAAACATTTGAACAAGACCCAACAAGACTTCGTGAAAGAGTACTTTCGAACGCACGTATTCCCTGTCCTGACACCGATTGCAGTCGATGCCTATCGTCCGTTCCCAATGCTCTTATCCAAGTCACTGAACATTGCTGTCGAGATTGCCTCGAATGGCGAAGGAAAAAAACGACTCGCCCTCGTTCAAGTGCCATCCGTTCTTCCGCGGTATCTGGAACTACCTACTGATGATGAAGAACATACCGATTTGATTTTACTTGAGGATTTGATCATTCAATTCATCGACTCACTCTTCAAAGGATTTGTCGTCGAGTCCACGATGCCATTCCGAATTACGCGGAACGCGGACATGCCGTTTCACGAAGAGGGCAGTCGTGACGTCTTGAAACAAATTGAGAAAGAATTGAAGAAGAGAAGATATGGGGTTGCCATCCGACTCGAGGTACAGCAACGATCGTTACGAAAAGAACTTTTGTTCATGCTACAAGACGTCCTTGACTTACATGACCGGGATATCTTTATTGTCGACGGTCCGATCGACTTGACCTTCCTGTTTGGGATCTACAATCAGATCGGGATGGAATATGATGACATGATCAATGAAACGTTGATCCCATTTATCCCAGAAGGTCTTGAATCGGGCAAAGATTTATTCCAAAGTATCGCTAAACAGGATTATCTGCTCCATCACCCGTATCATTCATTCGATCCAATCGTCCGTTTTATCGTTCAAGCCGCCAAAGACCCGAACGTCTTGGCAATCAAGCAGACACTCTATCGCGTCTCCGGGGACTCTCCCATCATCAAAGCCTTGACTGATGCAGCCGAGAGCGGAAAACAAGTCACTGTCCTCGTCGAACTAAAAGCACGTTTTGATGAAGAAAAAAACATTCAATGGGCGAAGCAACTTGAGAAAGCCGGAGCTCACGTCATCTACGGCTATAAAGAACTGAAGACACACTCAAAAATCACCCTCGTCGTTCGCATTCTAGAAGGTGGTGTGTTGCAACGGTTCATTCATCTTGGTACCGGTAACTATAACGATTCGACCGCCAAGCTATACACAGACATTGGGCTCCTCACGACAAATGAAGAACTCGCTGAAGATGCAACGAACTTTTTCAACTGGTTATCCGGTTATGGGGAACGACCATCTTGGCATCAGTTCGAGACGTCGCCTGACGACATGAAAGACTTCTTCTTGAATAAAATCGATGATGAGATCAAACTGCATGAAAAGTACGGCAACGGTCGCATCGTCGCTAAGATGAACTCGATCACGGACCGGGCCATCATCACAAAATTGTATGATGCTTCGTCCGCGGGAGTGAAAATCGATTTGATTGTCCGAGGCATTTGTTGCTTACGACCGGGAATTAAAGGGGTCTCTGAAAACATCAAGGTCATCTCGATCATCGACCGATATCTCGAACATTCCCGAATCTTTTATTTTTACCAAAATGGAAAAGAAGACTTGTACTGTTCCTCTGCGGACTGGATGACACGAAATATGAAAAAACGGATCGAGATACTCTTCCCTATCTTGAACGCATCACATAAAACATACATCAAAGATATGATGGCCCTTCAACTCGTCGATAATGTGAAAGCAAGAAGACAACGTTCTGACGGTCGCTATGTATACGTGAAACGAGAGACCAACGAGGAAGAGATTCAATCTCAAATTATCATCCATCAATATACGGGTGGTCGATGGAACAACATACCTAGCGTATTCGAACGAGAACCGTCAAATTGGGCGGAACGCGAAGTGCTCCGCCTTCGGGCCGAGAACGAGAAAATGACAGATGACTGATGTTAGACTTCTCAAATAAGAAAACTCGTTGTATAATAAATTCGATTCAGTTATTATGAAGCGCTTTCATTTAGAGACGGAGGAATTATTTATGCAGGAGATTTTATTATCATTACTCGCCGGCTTGATTTGTGGTGCCATCTTCACCGCACTCAAACTGCCACTGCCTGCCCCACCGGTATTGCCAGGAGTTGTTGGGATTTTCGGGGTATTCCTCGGAATGAAGGTTTATCAATTTGCTGTAGCGAACTGGCCATTCTAATAAAAGATGCCCTCGAAAAAGGGCATCTTTTATTATTTAGTCTAATGTATGAATGGCTTTATGACAGGTCGGACAAACCCAGATGCCACGTTCCTCTGTCAAGTGATACTCAATCAAGTGATACGCCTCTTGCCCAAAGCGTTCAGCTAGGTCTTCATGACAGTTCGCACAAGTCGTCACGTTCGACTTTGGTGCTAGAAGTTTTTCTCGAAACAAGTGCGCCTCATATGACGCTTTCGTCCATTTAGACGATGGTACATGATAGCCGTCATTCCATTTTGTTCGAATCGACTCGTACGGTTCATCCCCCTCATACATTCCCACTTGCAAGAGCGGATGATGAAAATGAAGTTGTAACAGGTCGACTAAGGAATACAGCGCTATCCCTTCCTGTTTCTCTCCGAGCCAATACGGATCGTCTGGTCGCTCAATCGTCTCTTCAAGTAACACCTCTGCTTCCGCCACGATGCCATGCCCCATCACTTCGATAAATGCTGTCGGTGTCGTCACGGACCCCTTTACATAAACCGGACTTTGTTCAAGAAAATAAGTCGGGAATGCGTTCCAGACATCATATCGCTTTGGATCGACTTGTAGGACGTTCATCGCTTATTGATGAGCGAGCGTGAATCGTTCACGCCACTCGGCATCAAATTGATTGGCACGGAACATTTCAATCTCTTGTTTATATGGAGCGACTTTTGTTTTTTCGCTAATCGGGATATATGGCGTTTCTAGAATTTTCGGTAGATGCGCAAATGCCTCGTGATGAATGACACGATTCAATGTATCAAACCCGATCTCTCCGTAGCCAATGTTTTCATGACGGTCTTTTTTTGCACCGCGCACATTCTTCGAATCATTTACATGAATCACTCCGAGACGGTCGAGTCCGACGATGCGATCGAATTGTTCAATGACGCCGTCTAAGTCACCGACTAAGTCATATCCTGCATCATGGACGTGACACGTATCAAAGCAAACTGAGACTCGATCATTGTGCGTCACGCCATCAATGATGGTCGCAAGCTCTTCAAACGTCTTACCAAGTTCGCTTCCCTTCCCTGCCATCGTCTCAAGCGCAATCTTCACTTTTTCATCACCCGTCAACACTTCATTCAATCCTTCGATGATTCGAGCGAGACCGACTTCTTCTCCCGCTCCGACATGAGCGCCTGGGTGAAGAACGACGTGACGAGCCACTTGGAGTGCTTCTGCCCGTTTTAATTCCTGAGTCAAGAATGAAACAGCCAATTCAAACGTCTCTGGTTTCGTCGTATTCCCGAGATTGATGATATATGGTGCGTGAACAACAATCTCTTCGATGTCATGTGCGGCCATATGTTTGAGTGCTGCCTCAATATTTAAATCTTCAATGGGTTTACGGCGTGTGTTTTGGGGCGCACCTGTATACACCATCATCGTATTCGCCCCGTAAGAGACAGCCTCTTCACTCCCTGCTAACAACATCTTTTTACCTGATACCGAAACGTGTGAACCTATTTTTAACATCCTCATCTTCCCTTCATCATCTTCTCTCTCTAGTGTACACAAAAAGAAGAACCGACTCCAAGAAGTCGATTCTCCCAAACATTATCGTTTATTTTTCTTACGTGCTGCACGGCGATCCGAGCGTTGCTGTTGCATATGCTCACGTGATGCCGTCTCTTTCAACTTATACTTGAATTTCTTCTTATAGCCAGGCTTGACTTTCTTCTTCGCCTTCTTGATTTCACCGGCCATCCGACTATGAGCCGTGTGTGAGACCTTCATCTTACGGTCTGTTTGGCGACGACGACGTGTCTTGATCGGTTGAATCGAACCGTTGCGCAAGTCCACATGAGTGAATTCGAACCCACGTTCTTCAAGTCTGTTGATCGGTCCATTCTCATGGTCCTCATATAGTGTGTACGCCTCACCTGACGCGCCCGCACGTCCCGTACGACCGACACGGTGCGTATAGAAATCAAGATCTTTCGGAATCCCATGGTTGATGACGTGAGAGACTCCTGAAATATCGATACCGCGAGCCGCCAAATCCGTGGCAATCACGTATTGGTATTTCGCGTCGTTAATATCTTTAATCGCCTGTTTACGGCGACGTGCCTGCATATCTCCGTGCAATGTACCGACGTTAAGTCCAGCCTCACGGAACGATGTCTCTAACTCATCCGCTTCTTGCTTTGTGTTTGTGAAGACGAGACAAACGAATGGATTGATTGCTTTCGCAATCTCGACAGTCAATTCTTTACGGTCACGGTGACGAACGGGGATCACGTGGTGCTTGATTTTTGGTGCGACGCGATGCTCGGGGCTCGCCTCTGCAAAGCGTGGGTCATGAAGGTATTTCTTCAAGAACGGTTCAAGGTTCTCAGGAATCGTCGCTGAGAAGACCATCGTTTGCAGTTTTTCAGGAAGCGCCTGTGCGATGCGGTCGACCTCGGGCAAGAATCCCATATCGAGCATTTGATCGGCTTCATCGACGACAAAGTGTGTCACTTTGTGCGGGAATAACGCCTGTGCTTTCATGAGATCAAGGATTCGTCCCGGTGTCCCGATGATTAACTGTGGCGGATTTTTCATCTTATCGATCTGACGTTCGCGGTCTGTCCCTCCGACAATCAAACTCGATTTGATGTAATCTGGGTTTTTAATAAGAATCGATTTCAATTCTTCATGAATCTGCCAAGCGAGTTCGCGTGTCGGTGCGACGACGATTGCTTGAACTGAAGCATCTTCTGGATTGATCGCTTCAACGATCGGTAACAAGAACGCAAGTGTTTTACCCGTTCCTGTCTGTGATTTTCCAATAATATCTCGACCATTCAAGGCAGCCGGAATAATCCGGGCTTGTATATCGGTCGGTTTCGTAATGCGCTTTTCTGTTAACGCATCAACCATAAACGGTAGCAATTTGAACTGTTGGAAGCTGTTCAATCGATACACCTCCTGTTTCTTTCCACTTTTCCTAGCATAGCGGAATCAAATGATTTGTCAATCAATCTTTTGCCACACCTTCATATAAATAACTCGATGAATAATAGTGTTTGGCAATTTTCTTTCCATTTAAATGTTGTTCGAGTGCTTTGAAGCCGACTTCCATCATCTCGTTCGGTGACTGCACGACAGTGGCATTGACCTTCCCATTTTGAATGAGCGGATAGATATCTGAAATCCCGTCGACCGACACGATCGTCTTGTCCGTCAAACCATGACTTTCTAAAGCCCGGACGACACCAAACGTATTATCATCATTATGTGAAAAGATTGCATCAAACGGAATCTCTTCTTCTAACCAACGTGACATCTCGATTTCAGCTTGGAATGTGTCATAGTTCCCGGTGATGGATGCAATGATCTGAAAATCGTCGCCATGTTGCTTTTCGTACTCTCGGATACCAAGACTTCGGTCCATCGTGGAGCGAACTTTCGGCGTCCCCCTCACTTCGACCACGCGAATCGGACGTTCGAGCTCACTATACTTGGCAGCAATTTGTTCGGCCGCCATCCGACCGATGTCGACATTGTCGGATACGACAGATGTGAGCACACTCGGATGATCAATCATACGGTCAATCGCAATAATCGGGATGTTTTTTCGTTTTGCGCGTTCTAATGAGGGTTGAATGAACGTGTCATCGAGAGTCGTCAAAAAGATGGCCTCGACACCCCGGTCAATCAATGAATCTAGTTTTTCTTTTTCAAGGACACGCGAGTCTTCACTCGTGGTCGGAATCGGGATGAACCCTTTTTGGTTTGCTGTATGCACGAACGAGTCCAGTAGTTTATTCGCATGCTCATGTTTATCACTGACAAACACGAATCCGACTTCTTTTTCATTCGTTTTTTGCTCTGGGAGTTGAATCGAGGTGATGAGGAGAATCGTCATGGCCCACACGACCGGTAACCAAAGCCAATAATGTTTTAGTCCTTTCATGACGGTTGTCTCCTTGGGATTTTGATTAAAATCGCGGTCCCCTTTTTCATCACACTATCAATCTCCATCGCACCGTTAACGCTCTTCAAGTACTCTTGAATCATATAGATCCCTAGACCATTCCCACTTTCCTTCGTCGTATTGAAGGCGGAACCAACTGTCTTGAGTTGTTCCTCACTCATGCCAATCCCGTTATCCTCAATCAAGAAGCGATATTCCTGCTCCGTAAAGAGGACCGTCACGACGACACTACCTTCAGCCCCTTTTGATTCGACGGCATCGACCGCATTTTTGAAGAGGTTGTAGATGATTTGAACGAGCATATCAAAGGATGCATAAAATGGAGGCATGTCGTTCGGTACAAGTAATTCCCATTTCGTAGGTCGTTTATAACATTCGGCATCCATTAAAAATTCAAGTCGTTTCGCAAAGTCTAACATGTTGATCCAATCTTCGTTTTTACCAGCCTGATCTGGTTTGGCGAGCGTCAACATCGTTGAAATCAAATCATTCGCCCGCTCCAGTTCTTTGATGGCGACATCCACCATATCTGAGCTACCTTGACCCTCGCGCACCATTTGTAACGTGATGTGGACGGGAGTTAGAGGATTTCGAATTTCATGGGCAATTCCCGCGGCCAATTGACCGAGTGAAGCTAATTTTTCTTGATGCAAAATCAACTGTTGCTGACTCAACTGTTCACGTCGTGACGTTTCCATCCGTTGTGCATAATCGTTATACGTGTCGAGTAGCGTCTCCACTTCTTTCGAACCGGTTCTTTCCAACGAGATCGTTCCGAGCGATTGTTGTTGTTTAATTTGATTGACCAGCTCGACAAGCGGATTCGTTAACGTCCGGGAAAGCAACAATCCAACGAGAATGCTCAGGAAGAATGTAACGAGCGCAATCATCAAATACTGCCAACGCGTGTCGTAGACCGTTTCATAGACGGAGTCATTTTGATGTTTTGCGAGCATGCTCCATCCACTGACTCGTGCATCCGGTTCAAACATTACCGTATCTTCATCCGTACTCAAGATTGTCCGTTCGCTTCGATCTAATGCTTCGTCGATGACTTCACGCGATATCCGACGCTCTGCATCTGTGACCAAGTTGAACGAAGTCGTCAACACTTCGCCTTGCTCATCTAACAAGTATAGAATCATGTCATCATTCGCAGATTCCAACGAACGACGATACAAGTCAGAGTTCAAGACACTAATGCTTCCCCCAAAAATACCGATTGGTCGGTTCTCTTCGATGACCGGAACGTATAGGAAAGTTCCCATATCCCCACTGATCATCACAGGGTCACTCATATATAGTTCTTTTCCACTTGCAGTCAATACTTCCGTAAACTTCGGATCGCGTTTCAAGACAGAAGAGGCGACTTGTCGCTCCGAGTACCATTTAAATGAGTCTTGATTGACATCATAATAAAAGATGGACGTAAAACTCGTGCGTTGATTCAAATATCCTGTTCGGATCCGTTCTTCAATCCATGGCTCATTTCCAACGTAAGCGCCTAAGTAAACTAAATCCTCATACAATTTCCCAAGTCGGGACTCCACATTCTCAATACTGTCATCGATGGCGTAATCAAATTGCTCTTTCGCCAATTCTTCTGCTCGAGACACCGTGACGCGGTCAGCAGAGAAGGCAAGTGATGAAATGACAAGTGCTAAAATAATGATGATGATGAACGTAATTTGGAAAAAGTACGATTTTCTTAGTTCACGCAATGGTTTCATGCGATTCACGGCGTCCCTCCTCTCTAACCTAAAAATTATAGCATGAATACACGCAAATCTTTTCGTATTTTCGAAACAATGTTAGACTAATACGTATGAAAGCACTTCGAAAGGAGCCTTCGTCTTCATATGAAAGTTAAAAAAATTAGCCCACGCGGATATTGTTATGGTGTCGTCGATGCCATGAAGCTCGCAAATGAGGCGGTCGCAAATCCAGATTTGCCACGCCCGATTCATATACTTGGAATGATTGTCCATAACCGTCACGTCACGCAGGCGTTTGAGGATCTCGGTGTCAAAACCGTTGATGGAGAAGACCGCATGCAAGCGCTCGAAACCATCGATCGAGGAACGGTCGTCTTCACGGCGCACGGCATTTCACCACTCGTCCGGAAACGTGCCATCGAGAAAGGATTGACGATTGTAGATGCCTCTTGTCCTGACGTCTTGGTCACACACGATTTGATTCGTGAGAAAACGGCAGAAGGATATGATGTCATCTATATCGGAAAACACGGGCATCCGGAACCGGAGGGTGCAATTGGTGTTGCACCAGACCATGTTCATTTGATTCAATATGAACATGAAATCGATCAGTTGCCGAGTCGCTTGTTCGAACGAAAAATTTTGGTGACGAACCAGACGACGATGAGTCAATGGGACGTTTCCGCATTAATTGAAACGATTCAAGCCCGTTATCCTCACGTGGAAGTGCATAATGAAATCTGTAACGCGACGCAAGTTCGACAAGAAGCCGTCGCTGAACAAGCGGGAGACTGCGAATTGTTGATTGTCGTCGGAGATCCTAAATCTAACAACTCCAATCGTTTAGCACAAGTTTCAAAAGAGATTGCCGGAACGAATGCATATCGAATCGGTGACTTGAGTGAACTTGACTTGAATTGGCTCGAGGGAGTCGAGACCGTCGCTGTGACGTCGGGCGCCTCTACTCCTACACCGATCACAAAAAAAGTCATCGACTTTTTGTCGCAGTATGACCCAGACGATTTAAGCACGCACGATAAAACGCCATTTCTTGAACTTCGGAGCATCTTACCGAAAGTGAAAGCTTTGCGTAAGTGAAGGAATCCCCCATTCTCTCAGAGGATGGGGGATTTTTAGGATTTACTTGAATTGAAACGGGTTCGTGTTGGCAACAGATTGAATCAAGTCGACATTAATTTTCGCTTTTTCAAACTTTTTGCTGAGCACATCGATTACACCTTGTTTCATGATACTCTCGACATGATGCCCTGGGTCTACGACTGCAAGCCCAAGGGCCATCGCATCATGAGCCACGTGGAAATATAAATCACCCGTCACATATGCATCTGCACCTTTGAAATGCGCAGTAGACACATATTTATTCCCGTCTCCACCTAATACGGCAACTTTTTCAATCGAACGCCTCGGGTCTCCGACGACTCGCACGCCCTCAACCCCAAAGCTTGTTTTCACGTGTTCGGCAAACTTTTCAAGTGTCATGGCCTGTTCAAGTCGACCGATTCGCCCTAGCCCAAATACATGACCGTCGATTTCATCGCGCATGAGGTCATACGCGACTTCCTCATAAGGATGGGCGTCTTTCATTGCTTTTAGTACACGCTTTTTCTGACTCTCCCGAACGACCGTTTCGATTTTCACTTCGTCCATTTGTTCCGTTTCATGTGGGCGACCGATGAAGGGATCTGTCCCTGCGAGCGGAGTGAATTGTCCCGTTCCGGATACACGGAACTGACAGTCCGCATAGTCACCTATATGTCCCGCACCCGCTTTTCCTAGAGCACGGGATACGTCTTGCGCATGCGTGGATGGAACGAATACAGATAGTTTATAGACCGGCTCTTCATAGGTCGGGACGAGTACTTTCGTATCGTGAAGACCGATCGCCTCACTCATCCAATCGTTCACACCACCGCTGCATACGTCTAAATTCGTATGGGCGACATAGACCGCGATATCGTGCTGAATACATTTCATCGTAATCTTCCCAGCCGTGGAGCGGTCATTGACTTGAGCTAACGGACTAAAGATGGGGGGATGATGCGCGATAATCAAATCGATTTGTTTCTCAATCGCTTCATCCACAACCGATTCAAGTACATCAAGCGTGACCATGACCCGTTTGACTTCTTTGTTGAGCGACCCAATCTGTAAGCCGATTTTATCCCCTTCGACCGCTAAATGTTTCGGTGCGAATTCCTCAAACAATTGAATCACTTGATTGCCGTTCGCCATTACTGACTCACCTCTCTCATCTTGTCACGCATCCGTTTGAACTCCACTTGTTTTTGAATCAAGGCTTCCGATTGAATGCCAGCTGCCATCTGTCCAAGCACATAATCGAGCTTATCAGCTTCACGACTCCACTTGAGTTTAAATGCTTCTGGTCGCTCTTGAACGAGATATGGACCGAATAACAACTGCCACATGCGCTCGTCCGACTCATCACTATAAATGGACTCAATTCCTTTTTCTCCGACAAGGATTTCGTAGACTTTATCATTTTCTTCCACAATTGCCTCTTCGACAAGGACATATCCATGTTCAAGCAGCCAGCTTCGTACGTGTTGCCCATCAACGTTCGGTTGAAGGACGAGCCGTTCGACCGCACCGAGCTTATCTTGACCCGCTTCGAGAATGGAGCGAATCAAACTGCCGCCCATCCCGCAAATCGAGATACACGTCGCTTCATTGGGCTGTAAGACAGCAAGACCATCGCCAAGGCGTACATCAATGGCATCACTGGCCCCAATCAAATCGACTTGTGCTCTCGCAGCTTCCATCGGTCCAACGTTCACTTCACCCGCGATTCCTTTTGAAATGATTCCTTGCTGAAAGGCATAGCATGGGACATACGCATGATCCGAACCGATATCGGCGAGCACACTTCCTTTTGGGATATAATCGACAACCTGCTTCAATCGTCGGTCTAACATGACACGTTCTTGCATACAGACAACTCCTTTGTTCTACTTCTTCCCTAGCGTATCGAATTCTCTACAGTTCGACAACAAAAAACGCACCCCATCACGGAGTGCGTCACCTCTTATTGTTCAATCAACCAGTTCGCAAGCACTTCTGCTTCTTCAGCTGATGCAAGACCTGCTGGCATCGCACCTTGACCGTTGACGATGATGTTTGCGATTTCTTCTGGTGAGAGACGATCGCCGACACCTGTAAGTGCTGGACCGACGCCACCTTCAAGGTTTCCGCCGTGGCAACCTGTGCAACCCTTCGCAGCATACAACTCTTCTGGGTTCATTTCAGTGACTGCTGGACCTTCAGCCGCTTGTTGCGCCTGATTCACCCCAAAATACGATAATGATACCATGGCAATAATTGCGACGATTGCGATTGCCGCAAACGGTAACAATGGATTACGCATTGTAGTTCCCCCTCATGTTCATTCCAAATTTCTATCCAACACTATTTTACTCAAAAAATAATAAAGAAGGAAGGAAAATCACTCATTTTCCTTCCTTTCTTCTAAAACTTCACACTTTATTCAAATATGAAATTAATCGAGGAAGTCTTTCAAGCGTTTGGAACGGCTCGGGTGACGCAATTTACGAAGGGCTTTCGCCTCGATTTGACGAATCCGCTCACGTGTGACACCGAATACTTTACCAACTTCTTCGAGTGTGCGTGTGCGGCCATCGTCTAGTCCGAAACGCAGGCGAAGGACGTTCTCTTCACGGTCTGTCAACGTATCCAACACGTCTTCTAATTGCTCTTTCAACAATTCATAGGCTGCCGCATCTTGAGGAGCCATCGCATCTTGGTCTTCGATGAAGTCACCGAGATGTGAATCGTCTTCTTCCCCAATCGGTGTCTCTAAAGAAACAGGTTCTTGGGCAATCTTTAGAATTTCACGGACTTTCTCAGGTGTGAGTTCCATCTCTTTGGCAATCTCTTCCGGAGAAGGTTCGCGACCGAGGTCTTGAAGCAATTGACGTTGGACACGAATCAATTTGTTGATTGTTTCCACCATGTGTACAGGAATACGAATCGTACGGGCTTGGTCAGCAATCGCACGTGTGATGGCTTGGCGAATCCACCACGTCGCATACGTCGAGAATTTGAACCCTTTCATGTAGTCGAATTTTTCGACCGCTTTAATGAGTCCCATGTTCCCTTCTTGAATCAAATCAAGGAAGAGCATCCCACGACCGACATAACGCTTCGCAATCGACACGACGAGACGTAGGTTCGCTTCTGCGAGACGTTTTTTCGCTTCTTCGTCCCCTTGCTCGATTCGTTTAGCGAGCTCCGTCTCATCTTTCGCACTGAGAAGGTCGACACGTCCGATTTCTTTCAAATACATCCGAACCGGGTCGTTGATTTTGATTCCAGGAGGTACTGATAAGTCGTTCAAATCGACTTCTTCATCCTCTTTTTTCGCAGGTGTTTCTTCTGCGTCCGCAGCATCTTCTGTGACACGGATGTCTTTAGCCTCTAAATCTTCGATGAAGTTATCGATGAAATCCGAATCCACCTCGAAGTGACTAAGGCGATCTTGGATTGCTTGCATTGAGACGACGCCTTTTTTCTTACCTAACTTTTCAAGTTCCTCTATGGCGTTAAATAAATCCTCTTTCTTCTTCTCTGCCATCTAGCAGTTCAACTCCTTCCAAACTTCATCCACGATCATCGTTCTCGAAGACGACGACTACGGGCAATCAATTCTTGTAGCTTGGACGCCTGGTCTACAATACTTTCGGCGTCTTGAGCGATTTCCCTTTTTGCACGCTCGATTTGACGTTGCTCCTCATAACTGTTTATCACCCGAATGTATTCGTCTAAAACCTCTTCAGACAGTTCATCCGGTCCAGCCATCAGACGGATCTCTGCAAAACGCATCGCATAATCAGGGCGTTGATCGCAATAACGCTCCATGAACGAAAGCGTGATTTGATCAAACTCATCCTGTGTCATCGTATCGGATACGATTTCATACAATGCTGACCCTAACATACGATGGGTTTCATCTTGATAACGCAGCCCTAAACGGTCGCGTACGAAACGGACCTGCTCCGGTCCCGTCAACATCGCACGCAACAAGTACTTCTCGGCTTTCATCCAACGAGGCTCACCTGTTTTACTCGAACGCTTCCGTACCGGCTCTACAGGTTCCATCGCACGGGTGGGAGTTGATTCACTTGACGTCGGACGAGGAATTCTCGAACGGAGCGTCTCTAGCGGAATCTCAAACTCATCCGACAGTTTCTTCACATATAAATCTCTTCGAATCGAATCATTTGTCTTCCCGATCTCTTCAAGCATAGATTCAATAAAGCGAATCCGTTCTCCTTCTCGGTTCAAGTTTTTTCCTCGCCGGTACATGCGATTCATAAAATCGAGAACACTCAACTGCTCAGTTTCAATAAACTGCTGCCAGTGAGTTGCCCCATGCTGACGGATATAATCATCTGGGTCCGTCTTTTCCGGTAGTGGCAAAACTTGTACATCGAGTGGAGACGCTTCTAAGAGGCGAATGACTTTTTGTGTCGCTTCTTGTCCCGCGTGGTCTCCGTCATAACAGATAATGACTTCATCCACGATTCGAGATAGCGCCCTCGCATGTTGAGGAGAGAACGCGGTTCCGAGCGATGCCACAACTTCTTGTGTGCCCGCTTGCGCGACTTGTAAAACGTCAACGTTCCCTTCAACGAGGAAGACACGCTTTTTCTTACGCATCGTCGCCCGGGCTTGAGAGAAGCCGAACAATAACTCGCTCTTATTGAAGAGTGGCGTCTCAGCCGTATTCACATATTTTGGTTGTCGGTCATCAATCGCTCGTCCACTGAAGCCAACGATGGTGCCGTCTCGATCCGCAATCGGAAAGACGACCCGTCCTTCAAATCGGTCAAAATATTCACCGGACTTCGACTTTGAAATCAAACCTGCCTCAACCATTACTTCTAAATCAAACCCGCGCCGCTCCAACAGCTCGACAGTAAAGCGTCGTTGGTCTGGGGCAAAACCGATCTTGTATTGCGCAATCGTCTCTTCAGCCAGATCACGATCCCGTAAATACGTTAAGCCCACTTCTCCAGCTTCTGTTTTCATCAACACTTCATGATACAAGTCAGCGACAAGGCGATGCGCATCACGCATCTGTTTGCGCCATACCTGTTCTCGCGTCAGTTCCTCGTCCCCTTGGATCCCGTCTACCGAAATATTCGCCCGTGTTGCCAAGCGTTCGACCGTCTCAGGAAACGACAATCCCTCGGTTTCCATCACGAACGTAAATACATTTCCGCCGGCGCCACAACCGAAACAGTGATACATCCCTTTTTCAGGTGAAACGGAGAAAGAAGGTGAGTTTTCGGAATGAAACGGACATAATCCGACAAGGCGGTGTCCTTGTTTCTTTAATTCGACACGTTCGCCAATCAATTCTACGATATCGGTCGCTTGTTTCACTTCTGCGATGACTTCATCTGGTATTCGTGGCATGTTGACCACTCCCTGTTTCCAATCTCGCAACGAAACGGAACGCTCATCACGTTCCGTTTCACTGTACTGTCAATACTCTATTATACCCTCTTGAAGCAATGATTACTAATTGAAACACTTACTCATTCAATCATCTTTAGACTGTTCAAGATGACGCAAGATGATCCCTGCCGTTTCTTCAACTGCTTTGTTCGTCACATCGATGACATCGCAACCGATTCGTTCATAAATACCACGCGCATACTCGAGTTCACGATTGATTCGCTCTAGCTGCGCATAATCTGCTTCCGGCTTCAAACCTAGCGATTTGAGACGTTCCATCCGGATTGAAATCAGCTTTTCCGGGGAGATGATCAACCCGACACATCGTTCAGCAGGCAAATCAAACAATTCCTCAGGCGGTCTCGATTCTGGAACGAGTGGCACGTTCGCGACTTTGTATCGTTTCAGTGCCAAATATTGAGATAGCGGCGTCTTTGACGTTCGAGAAACACCGACCAACACGATATCAGCTTTTTTCAGGCCACGTGGGTCCCGACCATCGTCATACTTGACGGCAAACTCCATCGCCTCGATTTTTCGGAAGTAATCATCATCCAATCGATAGATGAGTCCCGGCTTTTCACGTGGCGCTTCTTTCAATTGGCTAGATAATACATCGAGCAAATCTCCGAGCAAATCAACCGTTTTCACTTGATGAGCTTCACCAAGCCGCATGAGAAGGGCGCGATGTTCCTCATTAACGAGCGTGAACGCAATGATGGCCTGTTGTGCTTTTGCTTGCGTGACGACATCGATAATCGTCTGCTCATCTTCGACGAACGGGATGCGAAGGGTTTCGATCGCATTCTCGTGGAATTGGATACTCGCTGCGCGGACGACGAGTTCGCACGTCTCTCCGACCGAGTCACTTACAACGAACACAAGTTGTTTCGTAGTCAATTCGATTTCCTCCTCAGATCGACTCATCGTTCGCTAACGCAATGAGCACCTTCGTCATATTGGTCTTCGTCATACGGCCAAGTACAATCAATTTCCCATCTTTTTCTTCTACGACGGGCATGGCATCGATTTGTTTCTCAATCAATTTCATCCCAGCTCGAATCAACGTTTCTGTTTTCTCACATACTGTAATGTTCGGCATGCGGGTCATGATGACGTTGACGGGTAACTGGTCTAAGTCTTGATTTCCGATGGCCGCACGAAGGAGGTCTTTACGAGATAAAACTCCGACTAACTCCCGGTCACGTCCGACAACGAACAATGAGCCGACATCTTCTAAGAACAACGTGACAATCGCATCATATACCGTCATCTCATCCCGTACGACTTTCGCAGAAGACATGAAGTCCCCTACGGTCAGCGAATCTAACTTTTCTCGTAGCATCGACGAATTCCGTTTGCCAACGAACGTGTAGCCGACACGAGGTCTAGCTTCAAGTATGCCTGTCATCGTCAAAATAGCGAGGTCAGGCCGCAGGGTCGCACGTGTCAATGAGAGCTCTTGTGCGATTTGTTCCCCTGTGATCGGCCCGTTCTCCTTCACGATCTCGACGATTTTTTGTTGGCGTTCATTCAGTTGCATAGCCAACCCCCTCTAGTTTGTTTAGAGTACGAGCGCGTTGAAATCTGCGACACGCTTAATCGTCGTTGCAAGTCGGTTCATTTCATGGAGACGGTTTTGGCGGACCGCCTCATCATCACTCATAACCATTGTGTGTTCGAAGTACATCATAATCGGTGATTCGAGTTGTTGTAGAAGGTCGAGCGCTTTCTTGTAATCTCCCATCTCGACAGCTTCGGCTGTTGCAGGAGCGGTCTGTTCAATCGCATCATGCAATGCAATCTCATGATCGTTCTCAAACAAGGAAGGATCGACATCTCCCGCTTCACCTTTTTTCGAAATGTTCACGACGCGCGACAATTGCTCAATCAACGCCTTCGCATCCGTCGATACAAATTCTTGAATCGCGTCTGCGCGAGCATCGAGTCGCACAACCGTCAATGAGGTCGTCAATACGGCGTCAATCACATCATAACGAACCTGCTGTTCTTGCAGGCGATATTTCAAGCGCAATTTGAAGAACTCATCTAGTTGTGCCTTAACTTGTTCTTTATCGGCTTCATAGAGTCCTGCTTCCAGTTGTAATTCGACAACTTTTGAAAGCAACGTGTCGATTGAGAGATCAATCTTCCAATCTCCAAGAATCTGAACGACACCTTGGGCCTGGCGACGAAGCGCGAACGGGTCTTGTGAACCGCTCGGAATCATCCCGATGCCAAAGAATGCTGCAATCGAGTCTAATTTGTCGGCAAGGGCAAGAACGGCACCCGTTGCCGTCTCTGGAGAAGCGTCCCCAGCAAAGCGTGGCATGTAATGCTCACGGATTGCCGCTGCCACTTCCTTGTCTTCACCTTGTTGGAGTGCATATTTCTCACCCATGATTCCTTGAAGTTCTGTGAACTCGTATACCATCTGGCTCACGAGATCAAATTTATGAATGGCACCGGCACGGCTTACTTTTTCAAGGTCTGCCTCGAACAACGGTGCAAGTTCCTGAGCGATTTTCGTCACACGACGCGCTTTCGCACCAGTCGTTCCCAATTTTTCATGGAAGACGATGCGATCGAGACGTCCGAGCTGATCATCGATTTTCGTCTTTTTGTCTTCCTCATAGAAGAACACGGCATCCGCAAGACGGGCCCGGATGACTTTCTCGTTACCGCGCGCCACATTTTCAAGATGCTCGGCATTCCCGTTTCGTACGGTCACAAAATAGTTTTTCAATGTTCCGTCGAGATAGACCGGGAAATAACGTTGATGCTCTTTCATCGTTGTGATCAATACTTCCTCAGGCAAGTCGAGGTACGCTTCATCAAATTCCCCGAAGAGAGCGGTCGGCCATTCGACTAAGTTTGTCACTTCCTCAAGCAAGTCGGCGTCGAGTGGAATCGTCCATCCTTGTTTCGTTGCAAGCTCTTGAATTTGACGTTCGATTTCAGCTTTACGCATCTCGTAGTTCGCCATGACAAAAGCAGACTCTAATGTCTGGACATATTCGGTAGGTGATGAGATGACCACGTCCCCTTTACTGAGGAAACGATGCCCACGCGTCACGTTATTCGTTTTCACGCCTTCGATTGTGAAGTCGATGATGTCTTGACCAAAGAGTGCGATCAACCAACGAATCGGACGCATATACCGTAGGCTGCTCGTTCCCCATTTCATGTTTTTCGGGAACGTCAAGCTACGGACCACATCTTCAAGACCGTTCAATAGCGAGAGCGTCTCTTGTCCTTTTTCATGGCGTTCCGCGAAGACATACTCGACTCCTTTTTCTTCTGCGAAATAGAGATCTTCTACTGTCAATCCGCGGCCACGTGCAAAACCTTGTGCCGCCTTCGACCAGTTACCTTCCGCATCTTGTGCAATCTTTTTGGCAGGTCCACGAAGAGTTTCTGCCAAATCCTGTTGCGTTTCAGCCACATCACGAACGATGACAGCCAAACGACGTGGTGTCGAGTACACTTCGATTGAGCCAAAATCAACACGCGCCTCTTTTAAGAACGCGTCAACACGTTCCGCCAACTGTTTCTCTGAACGCAAGACATATTGAGCCGGCAGTTCCTCTAATCCAATCTCTAACAGAAGGTCACGCATTCAAGTCACCTGCTTTCTCTTGTTTCAAAAGTGGGAATCCAAGGCGTTCCCGTTCTTCAATAAATTTAGCGGCACACGCACGTGACATGTTCCGGACACGCTGAATGAAGCCGGTACGTTCCGTCACAGAAATGGCGCCTTTTGCGTCCAACAAGTTGAACGTGTGCGAACATTTTAGAATGTAATCGTATGCAGGGAAGACAAGGTTTTCTTCAAGCGCACGCTTCGCTTCTTTCTCATACGTATCAAATAACGTGAATAACATGTCGACGTCAGACAATTCGAACGTATATTTCGAATGTTCAAATTCTGGTTGATAGAAAATGTCACCGTATTTGAATCCGTCTGTCCAGACAAGATCGAATACACTTTCTACTTCTTGAATGTATGACGCGAGGCGTTCAAGTCCGTATGTGATTTCCACGGCAATCGGGTCACACTCGATTCCACCGACTTGTTGGAAGTATGTGAACTGCGTGATTTCCATTCCGTTCAACCAAACTTCCCAACCGAGACCTGCTGCTCCGAACGTCGGGTTTTCCCAGTTATCTTCGACGAAACGGATGTCATGCTCAAGCGGATTGATGCCAATCAGTTCAAGACTCTCCAAGTACAACTCTTGAATGTTGTTTGGTGACGGCTTCATGATCACCTGAAACTGATGGTGCTGGTAAAGACGGTTCGGGTTTTCTCCGTAACGACCGTCAGCTGGACGGCGTGAC
This sequence comes from Exiguobacterium sp. s43, assembly GCF_018617255.1. Classification (GTDB taxonomy): domain Bacteria; phylum Bacillota; class Bacilli; order Exiguobacteriales; family Exiguobacteriaceae; genus Exiguobacterium; species Exiguobacterium profundum. Next base: position 950,603 of record NZ_JACSJT010000001.1, on the reverse strand, counting down.
GGTTCGGTATAACAGACGTTCCACGGTTCTGGCCCAAGGCTTCTGAGGAATGTCATCGGGTTCATCGTCCCGGCCCCTTTTTCCACATCGTACGCCTGCATCGTCAAACAACCTTTTGACGCCCAAAAGTTTTGTAGCGTGAGAATGATTTCTTGCACTGTCATGTGCTTCATTAATGACACCTCCAATAGTATTGAAACGACAAAAAACGCCCCTATGTGCCTAGCACATAGGGACGGGATTGATTCCCGCGGTTCCACCCTACTTGCCCCAATAATGGGACCACTCTTAAAAGATGTGGGCGCTCTGGAATCGCCATTCGCTCTTCTCATGATACCCGGCTCACACCGCCCCGGACTCGCTTCATTCATGACAGGAAGAGTTACTTTTTTCCTTCATCGCGCACGCTATTTCATTTGTCTAATCGTACATCATCGTATCGAATTCACTATAAAAAGTCAATCCTCATTCAGATGAAGTCGAATCATTTGATCGAGCACCCGTTTCGTCTTCAATCGTAGTCCACTATACGATTCCATATAAGCATCAAAGAGCAGGCGCAAAAGGACTCTGGACTCATCCGATAGCGGAACGTTCCGAAACTCTGACAATTCGTGCTTACTCATCAAATAAAGTAGTTTCGCCAATCTTTCGGACAGCCGGATCACACCTTCTTCTGGATGTCGCGCACATAAAAAGCCACCGGACGCGACAGAGAAGTACATGGGATCCGTCACATCTCCACAGCGCACACATCCCGTCAAGACTGGGGCGACGCCTAATAGATGCAAAATACGTAATTCAACATAGTGCGTGATGACATCTGCGTCCATGCCCGCATTCAGTGCCTGCAAGGCATCCCGTAATATTCGAAACAATGGACGATTTTGGACACGATCCTCGACAGATCGATCAACAAGTTCTAACCAATACATCGCATATGCCATCCGTTCGACATCTTTTCGGATTTCAGGATAAGACGTCATGACGTCAGATGATTTTAACTGAGCGAGTCCTCGGCTAGACGGAAAGATATAGACACCTTCCACAAACGGCTGACTCGAGGCGTGAAACCGGCTACCCGGTTTCTTTGCGCCCCGTGCCATGATCGCGACTTTGCCAAGTTCCTCTGTAAACAATGTCACGACTTTATTCGATTCCCCATAATTAACGGTACGAACGACGATTCCCGTGACTTTTTGTAACATGGCTCAATACTCGTCGTCGCGGAAACCGAGGTCACGAAGCTGACCCATCTTGTTACGCCAGTCTTTCTGCACTTTTACCCATAGGTTCAAATAAACTTTAGTCCCGAGAAGCGCTTCGATATCATGGCGCGCGTCTGTTCCGATTTCACGAAGCATAGCCCCTTTTTTTCCGATGATGATTCCTTTTTGCGAATCACGCTCCACCATGATTACGGCTTCGACATCAATCATCTCAGAGTTCTCACGTTTCTTGATCGATTCGATGGCTACAGCAATCGAATGAGGGACTTCATCGCGTGTCTTATGCAACACTTTCTCACGAATCATCTCTGAGATAATGAAACGCTCCGGGTGGTCCGTTACTTGATCGGCCGGATAATACATCGGTCCTTCAGGCAACAATTTCTTGATCTCACCTAAGAGCGGTTCGACGTTGTTGCCTTGTAGCGCCGAAATCGGGACGTACGCCGCGAAATCCAATTCGTTCGTATATTGTTCAATCACTTTCGGAAGTTCATCTGGATGGATTAAATCGATCTTGTTCATGACGAGAATAATCGGTGTGTCGAGCCCTTTGAGTTTCTCAATAATAAAGTCGTCGCCAGCTCCACGCGGTTCCGTCACGTTCACCATGAAGAGAATCGCATCAACTTCGCGTAATGCGTTCGTCGCCACTTTCATCATGAAGTCGCCAAGACGGTGTTTCGGTTTATGAATCCCTGGTGTATCGATGAAGATGATTTGGGAATCATCGGTTGTGTACACACCTTGCACCTTATTTCGTGTCGTTTGTGGTTTATCCGACATGATGGCAATCTTTTGTCCGATCACACGGTTTAAGAATGTCGATTTCCCGACGTTCGGTCGTCCGATAATCGAGACGAATCCGGATTTAAAATCTTCTTGATACATAATGCACCTGCTTTCTCTATTTCAGAACTATTAGTATAGCATGTTCCATAGCCGTGGACCGAATATTATGAGCGCCGTTACGGCAGCACCAAGTGAAGTAACTAAAACGGCTCCTGCGGCAACATCTTTCGCTTGCTTCGCGAGTGGATGGACGTCTTCTGTCACGAGATTAACCGTTCGTTCGATTGCCGTATTCATCATTTCCATGCTAATAACGGCAATCACCCACCCGAACAAGATGACAATCTCGAGTCTTGTCGGCTGTAACCAGATGGAAAAGACGAATACGAGAAAAGCCGACAGGAGATGGAGTCGCATGTTCCGTTCCGAACGAACGGCATGGAGGATTCCCTCACATGCCACACGGAACGGTCTCACACGTTGCCTCGCTTCAACTCAAAATGAGTGAGCACTTCTTCTTGCCTTGCCGTCATCTCCGCTTCTTCCTCAGGTGTCATATGATCATACCCAAGTAGATGGAGGAATCCATGAATTGCTAAAAAGCCGAGCTCCCGCTCAAACGAATGACCATAGTCAGCTGCCTGTTCTCGGCATCGTTCTACCGAGATGACGAGGTCACCGAGAAGATGTGGCTCATCTTCATCGAGCATGAAATCCATCTCGTCATCCCCCATCTCATCAAATGCGAAACTGATGACATCGGTCGGGGCATCTTTGCCTCGCCATTCTCGGTTCACTTCATGGATTTCCGCATTTGTTAAATACGTGACCGACAATTCGCTCGGCTCTTCCACCTCTTCTAGTTGGGCGGCATGTTGTAAAATCGACTCGACGAGCTCGATTTGAGATGTAGTTAACAATTCATGTTCATCGTTCGAGATGATTTGCATGTAATTCTCCCTCTTTCTTTAATTCTGGGTATTCGATTCGTTCGTGGAACAAGCCGGTCAGTGTCTCACACGCACTCTCTCCGACGCGCCAAATTTCTTTCGTCGTCAATTCACATTCTTCGAACTGCCCATCCGCCAACTTGTCGCGAATGATTGTTCGAACGAGCATTCGGATTTTTTCTGGCGTCGGTTGTTTCTGCGAGCGGACAGCCGCTTCGATTGAATCGACGATCATGACAACGGCAGCCTCGCGCGATTGTGGCTTTGGACCTGGGTAGCGGAAACGAGACTCTAACACCTCTTTATCAGGATCTTCCTTCGCTTTAACGTAGAAATATTTCAATAAAGACGTTCCGTGATGCTGCTCTGCTATATCGATGATTTCTTTCGGTAACTTATAACGTCGCAACAGATCCGCTCCGTCATAAGGATGAGCCATAATAATGTCTGCCGATTCTTCAGGCGTCAAGCGATCATGAGGATTCCCGCCACCTTGTTGATTTTCAATGAAATGAAGGGGACGCTCCGTCTTCCCAAGATCGTGATAATAGCTTGCGACACGTGCGAGAAGACCATCTGCGCCAATCGCCTCACATGCGGACTCTGCCAAGTTCGCCACCATCATACTATGATGATACGTACCAGGTGCCTCCATTAAAAGTTTCCGCAGCAGCGGATGCGTCGGACTCATCAATTCTACAAGTCGACCAGAAGACAAGACGCCAAACCACGGTTCCAAAAATGGCAGGAAGCCAAACGTCAAGACAATGGAGAGCAAGGCGCTAATAACGGCAAATCCAGAAAGATACATCGCCATTTCCCAGGAAACTTGCACGTTCCGAAGTAAGAGTAACGCGATGACCATGATGATGTTGACGAAACCGAGCAACACCCCTGATAAGAATAGTCGCTTCCGCTGAATTTTCGGTTCAACTAAAAAGACAGCTAGAAAACTACCCGTCGCCACATACACGAGCGTCATGAAATTCGTGCTCTGTCCGAATGTGACAACGACACTCCCGGCAATCATCGTAATGAAGGCCGAGGCGAGCGCAACTCGTTCATCGATCAAGATGCGTAGAAGCAATACGACGAACGCTGTCGGCGCTAAAATATAGGCATATGTCGTAAAATCGACACCGATATATCCGACACCAAAAAAGATGCCGAGTTGTAAAAGTAGCAAGCCATAGACCGTCACTAAGATTTTCGGACTCAGTAACAGGTCTTTGATTTTCGAGCGGATGAGCATGAATAGAAACCCACCGGTCAACAATGCGCTGAGCAAGAATGACCCGAATAATGGTGCAAGGGAACGATTCGGATCGATGGCTCCAGATAGCTCTAATTTCCGATATATCTCTCGAGTCACCACCTCACCTTGACTGACGAGTAACTGTCCTTCTTGAATGATGACAGGATCGACAGCATCGACGGCCTCTTGTTCTTTTTGACGGGTCGCCTCAGAGTCAAATACATAGTTCGGTACGATGAGTTCATCGCTTAACGTTTTCGAAATGGCGCGGAACTCAAACGAGAGCGGCGATTGATCGATAATCGCTGCTGCTCGGTCTCGAGCCGCAGCGACCGCTTCATTACTCGTTTCAATCCGGTCGTCCATCACTTGTTGTAACGCGGTGACTGTGACATCTTCTACCGTTTGTCGGGTATCTTCACTCGCTTCAAGCAACGAATTCAACTCTTCATCAGCTAATACACCGTTCGCCTCTGTAGAATTTAGACGGTTTTTAATATCCGCCAGTTCAGTCTCCTCATCCGTTTGGTCGAATGCTGCGAACAACTGCTCGACTTTAGCGATTTGTTGGTCTGCAAATTCTTTTCTCAAGGAGAATTGACTGCCGACACCATTTGTCACTTCTTGTTTCAATCGTTCGGTCGCAACACGGTCCTCAACCGTGATCGGAGACCGAATATCCTGTTCGGCAATCCCAAGCGGTTCCACACTGATGATGGATGGGCGCACGGTAAAGTATAGAATGGCGCCTAATAAGAGAAAGAAAATCAACGAGATGGTCGCGACTGTCCAGTTTTTAGCTTGCTGCATTCGTGCCCCCCCTTTTCACGATCTGGTGACCTCACACGTACATTTAAGTGAGGTCCGTACTATAGGCGTTGATGATTTTCTTAACGAGCGGATGACGGACGACGTCAGACGCACTGAAGTGTTCAAAATGAATACCATCCACGCCTTCTAACAGGCGTAACGCTTCCTGTAACCCCGATGCCTTGCCTTTCGGTAAATCGACTTGGGTCAAATCCCCTGTGACCACCATTTTCGATCCAAAACCGAGTCGCGTCAAAAACATCTTCATCTGTTCTTTTGTTGTATTCTGGGCCTCATCCAAGATGACGAACGCATCTTCTAACGTGCGTCCACGCATATAAGCGAGCGGAGCCACTTCAATCGTGCCCCGTTCTAACAAACGGTTCGTCTGTTCCACGCCATACACATCAAATAGGGCGTCGTATAATGGGCGGAGATATGGGTCCACTTTCTCTTTTAAATCTCCCGGTAAAAATCCAAGGTTCTCTCCCGCTTCAACGGCAGGACGCGTCAAGATGATCCGTTTGACTTGCCCTTCTTTTAAGGCACGCGCCGCAAGTACGACAGCTAGGTACGTCTTTCCTGTTCCGGCTGGTCCGATACCAAAGACGAGATCACGTCGTTCAATCGCACGAACATACCGGCTTTGACCTACTGTCTTGGCACGAATCGGTTTCCCCTTATTCGTCGTAAAAACAACTCGTTCATAATGTTCGAGCAGTTCATCTCCCTTTCCGACTTGAATGTGCTGGATGACGCTAATGGCATCACTTTCATTTAGACGTGCACCTTTTTTCACTAACGTCTGCAAGGTGATGATCACTTGTTTCGTTAATTCAAGAGCCTCAAGTGTATCGGCTTGAATAATCAACTCCTCACCCCTTGGGATGAGTGCCACTTTCAATTCTGTTTCAATCGCCTGGAACACTTCATCTTTCGGTCCGAGTAAAGCTTGTGCTTCGTTCGCATGTTCCATGACGAATGGTATTTTATCAGTCATAATCAATGGATGCATTGCCCCCTCATTAAAATCGGTTATTCCTCTTTTACTTTAGCACTATCACGCCTATCGTGAAAGAAAGACCGCGTAATTTTCCACGCGCAAAAGGCAGTAACATGACGTCACTGCCTTCTGTTCACTTCTTCCGTTTCGAGATAGGAGGTTGTAATACCTCACTCCAAATGACAGCTTCCCGCATTCGCTTTTGTGAAACGTTCAGTTGTCTCGGTTTCTTTTCCTTTTGAATCGGTGGAATTTTAACCGCTTGTTCGAATTGCGCGCTCACTTTCGGCATCTCGACATGACGTTCACGTGGAGCCGGTCGTTCTTCTACCGTTCGAGCGACTCGACGCCTCACCTTTTGTGGTGTCGGTTTTTCGTCCGAGTCATCGAATGCCGTTTCAATCTCTTTCATGACGTCCCCTACCGAATCCAAATAGCGTTTCAGTTCACTGCTTTGAGGACGGTCTCCAGAGGACGATGATTTTTCGAGCCGTTTCATCACTGCCGAGGCAATTCCGAAGGCGGCTAACAAGAGTACCCATAGTCCATCCATATCAATCACTCATTATCTGATTCAGAATCGACAGGTGCCCCAATCGCTTTTCGCATTTCTGTATCCGCTTGAACGTTCAAGTAGTTCACGTAATCCATGACACCAAGCTTTCCGTTTCGTAACGCTTCTGCCATCGCGAGTGGGACTTCCGCTTCGGCACCGACAACTTTCGCACGCATTTCTTCTACTGAAGATTTCATTTCTTGTTCGCGTGCAATCGCCATCGCGCGACGTTCTTCCGCCTTCGCTTGAGCGATTTTCTTATCTGCTTCTGCTTGGTCCGTCTGCAAGACCGCGCCGATGTTCTTACCGATATCGATGTCGGCAATATCGATCGAAAGAATCTCAAACGCTGTTCCTGAATCTAAACCTTTTGTGAGGACAGTCCGTGAAATCATATCCGGATTCTCTAGTACGTGCTTGTGGTTGTTTTGTGAACCGATTGTCGACACGACCCCTTCACCGACACGGGCGATAATCGTTTCTTCCCCCGCACCACCGACGAGACGATCGATATTCGCACGTACGGTAATACGTGCTTTCGCCTTCACTTCAATCCCATCCATCGCGACACCCGCAATAAATGGCGTTTCAATGACTTTCGGGTTAACTGACATCTGTACAGCCTCGAGCACGTTACGTCCTGCCAAATCGATGGCAGCAGCCCGTTCGAATGACAATTCAATATTCGCACGGTGCGCCGCAATCAATGCGTTCACAACGCGGTCTACGTTACCACCAGCCAAGAAGTGACTTTCAAGTTGGTTCGTGTTTAATTCAATTCCTGCTTTAACCGCTTTAATCAACGGGTTCACGATTTTCGAAGGAATAACGCGACGAAGGCGCATTCCAATCAATGTGAAGATCGAGACGTGGACGCCCGCTGCAAACGAACTGATCCATAGTCCGACCGGTACGAACGTGAAGAATACGGCAAGTGCAATCAATCCTCCACCTGTAATGAGTAACGTTGTCAGTAATTCTGGTGTCATTCTGTTACATCCTCCTTCGGTTCTACAAAGCTTCGAACGACAATCCGTCCAGAATCCACTTTATAAACCTGAATTTTTGTCTGCTGATCGAGATAGCCACCTTCCGTCACGACATCAAGTCGTTCTCCGTCGATTTCGGCAGTACCTGCTGGGCGAAGTGGTGTCAAGGTGACTCCCACTTTGCCGAGAAGTTGTTTTCGATCTTCGTGGGACAAGTAGCCTTTTTCAGTCGATGTCGAATCCGTCAAAATCAACCCTTTATAAATGAGCGGACGATTCGTACTCAAGCGGCGGTATGCCCAAAAGCCGAGACCTGTTAGCACCGCTGCCGCGAGACCAATCGATAGCCACAGTTGACCGATCGTCGCACCAGCCATAATCAAACTCGCAACGACGGCTCCGATCCCAAGCAAACCGAACAATCCAAACCCTGCTACGAACACTTCAATTCCAAGAAGGACGACTCCGACAAAAAAGACTGTCAGAATCACTCCGAGACCAAATGTCATCGTCTTGCTACCCCCTTCCAAATTCAAAGCTATCTCCTATCTCTAGTGTATACGAAACAAGATTGAATGTGGTTTCAGAATACGCAAAAAAAAGCAGAAACTTTCGGTTTCCCGAAAAGTAACTGCTTTTTTCATCAATTCGTCAATTGTTGTTTGACGATTCGGTTCACAAGACCACCGTCTGCCTTGCCTTTGACTTGCGGCATGACGACGCCCATCACCTTACCCATATCTGATGGAGCGGCTGCATTCGTTTGAGCAATTGCTGCTTGGACGATGGCGGTCACTTCATCTTCTGAAAGTTGTTCAGGCATATAGGCTTCTAGGACGACAATCTCTTCTGCTACTTTGGAAGCAAGGTCTTCACGACCAGCGCTTTCGAATTCTCGGAGGGAGTCTCTGCGCTGTTTCATCTCTCGGTTGAGCACCGTGAGTTCCTCTTCCTCGGTAAGATCTTGACGACCTAGTTTGATAGCCTCATTTTGGAGCGACGCTTTGACCATCCGGATTGTCGTAAGACGATCCTTTTGTTTCGCGCGCATGGCTTGCTTCATGTCGTCCGTCAAGCGTTCTTGAAGACTCATGAGCCAACACCCTCTCTACAAATGAAACTGGAATCAGAATTTCTTACGCTTACGCGCAGCTTCTGATTTCAATTTACGTTTTACGCTTGGCTTTTCGTAGTGACGACGTTTACGAACTTCGGCAAGTGTGCCATCTTTCGAAACACCGCGTTTGAAACGACGAAGAGCGTCTTCAAGCGATTCGTTTTTACGGACACGAGTTTCCACTAGTTTTCCCTCCCTCCGAATTACACGACTAAGGAAACGTGTTTCACACGTCATATCATATTATAGTGAAATTAAGTCGTGTGGTCAACCACTTATTAATAGTCGCTGTCTGAACGTCCACCAGTGACAATCGCGATACCTGCTGAAGCACCGATACGTGTCGCACCAGCATCGATCATCGCTTTCGCACCTTCGAAGTCACGGACGCCACCTGAAGCTTTTACGCCGATGTCAGGTCCGACCGTCTCACGCATGAGGCGAATGTCTTCAACTGTCGCGCCACCAGTCGAGAAACCAGTCGATGTTTTGACGAAGTCTGCTCCAGCTTTCACTGAAAGTTCGGCAGCTTTTTTGATTTCTTCTTTTGTAAGCATGCATGTTTCGAAGATGACTTTGACGAGTGTACCGTTTGCCGCTTCGACAACCGCACGGATGTCACGTTCTACGAGATCGTAGTCAGCATCTTTGAGTGCTGCGATGTTGATGACCATGTCTACTTCATCTGCTCCATTGGCAATCGCATCTTTTGTTTCAAATGCTTTTACCTCAGGTGTGTTTGCACCAAGTGGGAAACCGATGACTGTACATACTTTGACATCATCATCTGACTTGAGTTGTTCTGCTGCATATTTGACCCATGTCGGGTTGACACAAACGCTTGCGAATTTGTATTCGAGCGCTTCTGCACAAAGTGTTGTAATTTGATCTTTTGTTGTTTCAGCCTTTAAAGCTGTGTGGTCGATATAACGGGCTAATTCCATGATTCATTTCCTCCTCTGACAAATAAGTCTGACATCTAACATATTACCATGTTTTGATGAGATGTAACAGCTTTCAAATCTAAATCAACTGACGACGTTTACGAGCGACGACCCAACTGTTCCAACTAAAGAAGAAAATAGCGAGCCAAATGCAGGTGAAGGCAAAGACATGGTATGCCGTGAACGGTTCATGGTACATGACGACCCCGATAATCAAGCTAAGTGTCGGTGCGATAAATTGAAGAAACCCGACAAGCGTGAACGGGATATGTTGTGCCCCGTACCCAAATAGGAGAAGAGGTAACGCCGTGACCACGCCCGTTCCAAGAAGGGCGATCCAAATGACAGGCGACATGTTATACGCAATATTGTCGGTGACAACTTGATTTCCGAGGAAGAGCAATGCCACCGGGACCACCGCCAGCGTTTCAATTCCTAGGCTGACCGTAGAAGCAAGAGGACGTCGTTTCTTCACCATTCCATAGAATCCGAACGTACTCGCCAAGACGAATGAAATCCACGGGAACGTGCCGTATCCTAACGTCAAGACGAGGACGCCAATTGATGCAATCCCAACGGCCATCCATTGGACTCGATTTAATGATTCCCGAAAGACGAGCACCCCTAACACCATACTGACGAGAGGATTGATGTAGTACCCGAGAGAAGCTTCAATGATATATCCGTGATTGACAGCCCATATGTATACAAACCAGTTGGCACTGACGATGAATCCGTTCAACATGAATGCGTTTCGTGTAGCCGGATGTCGAAGTGCGTAACCGAACTCTTTCCACTGATTTGTCCATCTCAGAACGAGCAGAATAAATAAAAATGACCAAACGATTCGATGTGCTAAAATTTGACCGCTCGGTACTTCTTGCAAAAATTTCCAATAAATCGGAAGGACGCCCCACATGACGTACGCCCCGATTGTCGTCCATACTCCCTTATTCACACGTTCACCCGCTCCCTTACAAGTTAAAGACAGTTTAGTCGATGAAAGACTCCCGATACAAGACTTTTGTTTCATGAAAAAAAGGCGCGAAATCGCGCCCTGACCGTTTATTGTTTCACTTGTTCAATTGCTGTTAATGCTTGTGCCAAGTCTTCGATCAAGTCATCAATGTCCTCAAGTCCGACCGAAATACGGACGAGCCCATCGGTGATGCCAAGTTCCGCTCTGCGTTCGGCTGGAATCGAGGCATGTGTCATGCGTGCCGGAACACTGATCAAACTCTCAACCGCTCCTAAACTTTCTGCGAGCGTGAAGTATTTCGTCTTCGCTACCATCATTTCTGCCGCTTCCGCTGAACCGACATCAAATGCGATCATCCCACCGAATCCACGTGCCTGCGATAAATGAATCCGCTTCGCTTCCTCACTGGATACACTTGGATGGAGCACGCGTGATACAGACTCGTTCGACTGAAGGAATTCAACCAATGCTCGTGCATTCGATTCAATCTCTTCCATCCGAACAGCCAACGTCTTGATTCCCCGTACAACAAGGAAGCTATCTTGTGGTCCAAGGACTGCGCCAACAGAGTTTTGAAGGAACGCCAAGGCCTCGCCCTGCTCTTCCGTACGTGCGACAACAAGTCCCGCTACGACGTCACTATGTCCACCTAAGTACTTCGTGGCACTGTGAAGGACGTAGTCTGCACCAAGATCAATCGGATTTTGGAAGTAAGGGGTCATAAACGTATTGTCCACGACGAGTAACACATCTGCTTCATCGGCAATCGTACGCATCGCCCGAATGTCCGTCACGTTCAAGAGAGGATTTGTCGGCGTCTCGACATAAATCATTTTCGTGTTCGCTTGAAGCGCATCCCGAACCGCTGCTTCATCGGATGTATCGACAAAAGTTGCTTCCAAGCCTCGTGACTGAAATACTCGATTGAATACACGGTACGTTCCTCCATATACATCAGACCCGACGATGACGTGGTCTCCAGATTTCAATAACATAAGCACCGTCGAGATGGCTGCCATCCCAGATCCGAATGCAAATCCTTGCACGCCGCCTTCGATGTCGGCAATCAATGTCTCTAATGCCGTCCGAGTCGGGTTTGCTGATCGTGAGTACTCGTACCCTTCTCGCAAGTTGCCAATCCCGTCTTGCTTATACGTGCTCGTTTGATAAATCGGTGGCGTGACGGCCCCTGTCAACGGGTCCGTCGTTTTACCGCCGTGAATGAGTGCTGTCTTTGTACGCATGTTCTGCCTCCTTGACAATTCCTTGACTTAAATATCGTTCTGCGCTATCAGGCAAGATGGTGACAATCGTGCCTTCCGTCAATTGATTCGCTTCTTTTACACATGCTGCAATGGCAGCCCCTGAAGAACTACCGATGAGCAAGCCTTCCTGTTTCGCTAGATGTGCCACGTAATAGAAGGCTTCCTCATCTGTGATGGTATGAATCGCATCGACGTAAGACTTCTCCAGAAATGGTGGCCATTTTTCGACGCCAATTCCTTCTGTTTTATGTGGTCCTGGTTCACCGCCGTTCATAATGGAACCGACCGGCTCCACGACGACAGTTTTCGTCCCAAGTGGCTTTAATGATTTGGCGACACCGGTGAACGTGCCTCCTGATCCCGCTCCCGCTACAAATACATCAATTTGTGGCACATCTTTCAACAACTCATGTGAAAGGATGTCGACATAAGCATCCGGGTTATCTGGGTTCGAGAACTGTTCTGGGACATAGGCGTCATGTTCTTTGGCCAACTCAATAGCATGTGCGATCGCGCCTTTCATGCCGAGTTCCGTCGGCGTGTTGACGACGGTGGCCCCGAGCAGTCGCATCAATGCCTGCTTCTCTTGACTGAATTTTTCAGGAGTGACCGTCATGAGTCGAATTCCGAATCGCTGACAAGCGAGCGCAAGCCCGATTCCCGTATTGCCTGCTGTCGGTTCGATCACCGTTCCACCAGGTGCCACATCGCCACGCTCAATCGCCCGTTCAATCAAATTCATCCCGAGTCGGTCTTTGACACTCCCACCTGGATTCATCATCTCGAGCTTTCCGTACACTTTGACATTCGCTGGTATAGGAAGCGTTCGAAGTTCAATAAGCGGTGTGTCTCCGATGAGTTCATAGACGTCACGGACAATCATCTTATGCCTCGTCCTTGAAGACGATATGCCATTCATCACGTTTTGCGAGCATGTCTGCCGCTAATTTTTTGGCACCTTCGAAATCATGATGGTTCGCATTCCCACATTGAACAGGGTTTTGCGCAGGCAATTCCTCAGCGTTCATCGCATCACGCAACGTCGCTTCCACGAGGTCAAGCATTCGTTCGTAGTTCCCATCATTGAGCATTGTCCAATAGAAACCTGTCTGGCAACCCATCGGTGAGATATCGACAATGTCTTCGGAATGATTGCGACTGTTCTCGGCAATCAAATGCTCAAGTGAATGAACCGCGCGCATCGGCATGAGTCCTTCGTTCGGTTGAATGAAACGAATATCGTATTTATAAATCGTGTCAGCCGTCCCTTCTTTCACACCAGCTAAACGGACAAACGGCGCCTGTACTTTCGTATGATCCAAGTTAAAACTTTCAACATTATATGTTTTCATGAGTAATTCCTCCTCGTTATTTAGTGGCTATTACGAGCCAGACAAACTTGTTTTTCTGCGTCATCGTCACGTTGTATCCGTTCGCTTCTAACATGGAACGAATCGTTGACGTATATGGATAGTATTCACGATTTAAATCTTCGACGAGGTCCGAGTACCCTTTCGCAGTCGCCCAATCGATGATGTCCTGACGAGCTGCTGGTGACTCAAACATCGTATCAAGCAACACGAACTTCGGGTGTTCCCAGTCTTCGACATATCGACCAATGGCCGTGGCCTTTTCAGAATCTGTCAAGTGGTGAAAAGCATATGACGATACGATCGTATCTACATGTGATAACTTCGGATATCGGAGAAAATCACCTTCGAGTACTTCAATCCCCAACTTTTCAACAGCAATTTGTCGCATTTCCGGCGACGGTTCAATCGCAATCAACGGATGCCCTTTTATAATTCGACTGCTCAAGTTTCCTGTTCCGACACCAAACTCAAGTACCCTTCCTTCGACATGTAGGGCAACCTCATCGAGCATTTGCTCATAACCGATGAAGACTTCGTGATATTGCTCATCATGCCCCTCGACCGTCGTATCATAATCCTTTGCCCAATCCTTAAAGATGTCCATGAATGGTAAGTTCATATCGCTACCCCAATCTTAATTCTTACTAATTTGATATGTTTTATTGGTATTTAACTTTAACGTTACATTAACAGGTTTTTTTATTCATTTCAAGTCATTCGCTAGATTCACGCATCATATGCAATTGGATATAGGTCTTATGTGTTAGGTCTTTAGTAATTGTCAGAACATTAAAATTTGTGCAAAAACACTTACCTATTTTACAAATAAATCCACTCTTTTTTATCTGAATAGCGATATGATAATTCTCAATGTAAGTCTATGCTTTATTATTTACAGGTAATAACAAATTTTAGGGGGTCCATACGTTGTCACGAAAAAAAATCTATTTAAACGCTTCACTCGCCACATGTATCGCCTTGTCACCTGCACTGATTCAAGCTGGAACAACTTCTGTTTCAGCAGAAGCTTCCGTTAAACCGAAATTGGTTCTTGAGAAAAAACAGAAAAAAGTTCGGGTCGTTGTAGAGCTCGTCGGGGATCCTGCCATTGCCGAAGCCGCTCAAAAAGGGAAGAAATTTAATGAATTGTCGAAATCAGAGCAAAATAAGGCACAACAATCTGTTCAATCGGAGCAAAAACGTGCCAAGTCTGCCTTGAAGAAACAAGGCGTAACCGCTACACCGATTGAAGAGTTCACGACCGTCTTTAATGGCTTCTCTACATTCTTATCTACAAGTGAAATCGCCAAAGTCGAAGCATTACCTGAAGTGGCGACCGTTCACATTGTCAACGAGTACGAGCGCCCTGAAGTCAAACCGGATATGATCACGAGTAACGGCATGGTTCAAGCCGAACAAACGTGGGGAGATTACGGATTTGCCGGAGAAGGTACTGTCGTCGCTGTCATCGATTCTGGAATCGACCCTGAGCACCGGGATTATAAGATCACCGACGCTAAAACGGCAGAGTTGACTCAATCAGAAGTCAATCAAGCCATCACATCGTTCGGTCTCCCAGGCGAATACGTCAACGAGAAAGTTCCATACGCATATAACTACTACGATGAGAACGATGACATCAAAGATGATTCACCTGGCGCTTCAATGCACGGACAGCACGTTTCCGGTACAGTTGCCGCAAACGGTGACCTAGAAAACGGTGGGATCAAAGGTGTCGCACCGGAAGCACAAATTTTGGGATTGAAAGTATTCAGTAACGACCCGAACTATGCGTCTACATATGGAGATATCTACATCAAAGCAATTGATGATGCCATTAAACTCGGTGCTGACGTCATCAACATGAGCCTCGGATCAACAGCCGGTTTCGTCGATGCCGATTCTCCAGAGCAACAAGCCGTTCAACGTGCTGTCGACAACGGCATCTTTATGTCGATTTCTGCTGGGAACTCCGCATACTTCGGTCACGGATTTGACTTGCCAACTGCTTCAAACCCAGATACGGGCGTCGTTGGGGCGCCGAGTGTCAGTCAAGCATCTACATCGGTCGCCTCTCTTGAGAACGATCAAATTCAATTGGATGCTTTCAGAGTCGGTGATGAGAAGATTGGATGGAAGAAACAAGACGGTCCTGCCTTCAAAGAAGGAACATACGACATCGTATATGTCGGAGACGGACAACCGGAGAATTATGAAGGAAAAGACGTAAAAGGAAAACTCGTCCTTGCTGTTCGCGACGGCGGTTACTTCTACTCGCAGATCCAAAAAACAGCTGAAGCGCAAGGCGCAGCAGGTGTCATCGTACGTGGTGCGGTCGGGCACGGCGATTATGTCTCGATGGCTCTCGATCAACCTCAAATTCCGATGGCTTCACTCAGCATCCAGGACGGGAATGAACTGAAAGACAAGTTAGCAGACGCTCCGCTTCAAGTGACGTTTGCCGGTGACCGCATCAGTGTCAATAACCGTTCAGCCGGTGCGATGTCTGATTTCACATCGTGGGGCGTCACACCGAACCTTGACTTCAAGCCAGAGCTTTCTGCTCCAGGTGGCCAAATTTTCTCTACGTTCAACGATAACCAATATGGGTTGATGAGCGGAACATCGATGGCAGCACCACACGTTGCCGGAGGGGCGGCCCTCGTCCTTGAGCGTGTGGACCGTGACTTCAAATTGAGTGGAAAAGCACGTGTCACGATGGCGAAAAACTTGTTACTCAACACGTCGAAGCCTGTCACAGATATCGGACCTTATAACCAAGAATTGAAACAATCACTCCCATACTCACCACGTCGGGCCGGAGCAGGTCTAATGCAATTGCATGCAGCCGTCACCTCTCCTGCTGTCGCATATGAGAAGTCGACAAAAGAAGCAAAAGTCGCTTTAAAAGAGTTGTCGAAGAGCAAAGCATCGTTCACGATCGTCGTCGAGAACACGTCGACTGAATCGTTAACTTATGATGTAGCCGCATCGTTGCAAACGGATCTCGCTGTCAAAAACAAAGACGGAATCGTTCAAAATGCGATGGAAGCGCAAGCACTTCAACAAGCGATCATTAAAATTAACGGATCAAACACAAGTAAAGTCACGTTGAAAGCAAAACAGAAGAAGGAAATTAACGTTTCAATCGATGTCTCGAAAGCAAAAGTGTTGAATCCTGAAACATTGGAAGGCACTGTATCCGCTAAATCTGTCTTTGAGAACGGCTATTTCGTCGACGGATTCCTTCGTTTGACTGATCCGCGCGGTACAGACGGTCATCCATCTCTCGTCGTTCCAATCGTCGGATTTGAAGGGGATTGGGGCAAAGCGCCGATCTTTGACGAGACAATCTATGGAGAAGGCGCATTCTATGGCGTCTCTGGATTGGTGGATGCAGAAGGAAACTACTTAGGTGAAAAACTAGATGAATCTGTGGCTAGCGAAGCGGTTGCCATTTCACCGGACGGAGACGGGTCGAAAGATACGGCTACTCCAGTCTTCTCGCTATTACGCAATGCGAAAGACATCAAATATCGCGTCGTAGATGAGAAAGGGAACGTCCTTCGCACCCTCAAGATGGAAGACGAATTGAGAAAGAACTACTTCGATGGCGGAAGTGGTGATTATTACTATTACGCAGCGGATAACGCTTGGGACGGAAAATTGAATGGGAAGATGGCGCCAAAAGGCACATATTACTATGAAATCGAAGCAAGCATCGATTACATGAAGAAACAAGCTCAAACGATGCGCATTCCTGTCAAAGTAGATTACACAGACCCACGCTTCACGCTTCGTTGGGACGACAACGTAGCAAGCGTCAAAGCGTCGGATGACTTTGCTGGAATCAACGGTATCGAATTCCTCATCAACGGGAAAGTCGTGGCAAAAGAAGCGAAAGCTTCAGCGAACTTCACACTTGAACAGCCGCTCGAGACTACAGATCAGCTTTCAGTTCGTGTGTCAGACAATGCCGGGAACGTGATCACTCGAAATGTTTCAACAGAAAATGATGCGGCCAAACCTGGTATCTTTGTCGATGCACCACTCGCCTTGTCTCCTTACGGTACATCCATCGTTCCATTGATCGGTCAAATCAAGGATGCCTCTGAAATCGCATCGTTCACGGTAGACGGGGTCGACGTACCACTCAAATATGACGCGTCAGCGAAACAATATACGTTCAATACGACACGCACATATAAGGATGGTTTCCACAAAGTCCGCTTTGTCGCAGAAGACACTGCTGGGAACGTGACGAACTTCGTCCGTCCAATCTTTGTCGACTCTACGAAAGCAACATTGTCGGTGACAAACGTACCGAAGAACGTATCGGCTAAACAGAAGTCTGTAAACGTGAAAGTTCAAGTAAAGGATAACTTCGACGAAATCAAGCTTCGGGTCAACGGGGACTTGAAATGGAACTATACGTTGAAAGAACCATACGCGATGCGTGCATTCTCACGCACGGGAACAATCACACTTCCAGTGACAGCGAAAGGAAAGAATACCTTCACGTTCGAAGTGACCGACCTTGCCGGGAACGTCACGAAAAAAGTAATTACAATTAACAAAAAATAAGCGATACAAAAAACGGATGACCTCAATCAGGTCATCCGTTTTTCATGTCATTTGTTGAGTTCAAGCGCGAAAGAAATCGCAGATAATGCATAAAGCGGCGCCGTTTCAGACCGAAGAATGCGTGGTCCAAATGCACATGCAGTCGCTCCAGCCTGAGTCCATTGATTGATTTCATTCACATCGAATCCACCTTCAGGTCCCGTGATGACGAGAACGCGTTGTTTCGGTTTCAGTTGAGTCAACAGTTGTGCGAAAGCAGACTGTTCCCCTTCTTTTGCCGACTCTTCATACGCGATGATGACGGCATCATAGCCCTCCATTTTCTGATGAAGCTCTTTCGGAGAGATGTAGGAACACGTCGGTACAACGGCACGATAGGATTGTTCAGCCGCTTCTTGCATAATCTTTTGAATCCGCTCCACTTTTTTCGGAGCTTTTTTTCCATCCCATTTGGCGACAGAGCGCGCTGATTCGAACAGCAACAGATGGTGAACGCCAAGCTCCGTCGCTTTTTGGGCGACGAGCTCGACTTTGTCCCCTTTCGGGAGTGCATACGCCAAAGTCACCTCGATTGGCAACTCAGTCGTCGCCTGTCGCGATGACGTGACTTTCGCTTCCCCGCTCTTCTTCTCAAGCGATGTCACGACACAGGCATACTCAACACCTGTACCATCCAACAGGACCATCTCATATCCAGGACCTTGTCGTAAGACTGTACCGATGTGGTGGACCACATCTGAAGGAAGGGTCACCGTTTCGCCTTTAAAGGCTTCTTTTGTCAAAAAATAACGTTGCATAACTTACCCCTTCTTGGCGATAATCGCGACCCAGTCTTCCATCACGCGCGTCTCTTCAATCTCAAATCCAGCAGCGACCAAAGCATTCGTCACTTCAGCCCGCTTCTCTCCGATAATTCCAGAGGTGATGAAGCGCCCACCTGACTTCGTACGTGCATAGGCGTCTTCGATGAAAAGGAGAATGACGTCAGCAAGAATGTTCGCTACGACTAAATCGTACTCGCCTTCCACACCTTTCAGAAGATCACCTGTGTCCACTTGAACGAGTTCGCCCACTCCGTTCGTCTCAACGTTTTGACGAGCAGCTTCGACTGCGACCGAGTCTAAGTCTAGTGCCTTTACCTTCGTTGCACCAAGTTTTGCTGCTGCAATCGACAATACACCCGATCCTGTACCGACATCAATGACACGGTCACCTTCCTGGATGTAGTTCTCAATCGCTTGAATGCAGAGCATTGTCGTCGGATGCGTTCCTGTGCCAAACGCCATACCCGGGTCAAGCAAAATCACATTCTCTTCCGGCTGCGGGGTGTACTCTTCCCATAAAGGAACGATGGTTAGTTGTTGCGAAATCTTTACCGGCTTATAATACTGCTTCCAAGAGTGTGCCCAGTCCTCTTCATCGATTTCAGCGACCGTGACGTCTCCAGATCCGATGTCGAGCATCGTGCGAAGTCGTTCGATTTCTTTTTTAAGATTCGAAAGTAAATCTTGAAAATCACCTGAGGCCGGGACATACGCTTTGACGTGTACGCCAGAAGTTGGATACGTTTCACGATCCGAAACGTCCCAAATTTCTCCGAAATGGTCCTCCGCCATCATTCTGTCGAAATCTTCCACGTCCTCGATGACGACACCTTGTGCCCCCACTTCGTGTAGTAAATTGGATACTGCTTCTACCGCAAGTTGTGTCGTGTGGACACAAATTTCAGACCATTTCATCGTTCGTACACACTCCTTTTAGTGACTAAAGAACTTTTTCATTTTTTGGAACATGCCATGTTCCTCTTCGACACCGGACTCTCCGCTAATTTCTTCAAATTCACGCAGTAACTCTTTTTGACGGTCTGTCATGTTTTTCGGCGTCATCACGATGACACTGACATACTGGTCACCATTTGCACCACCACGAACACTCGGCATTCCTTTACCGCGTAAACGGAATTTCGAACCGGTTTGTGTCCCTGCAGGTACTTTCAAGCTCACATTCCCGTGAACTGTTGGTACTTCGATTTCCGCACCGAGAGCAGCCTGGGCGAATGTAATTGGCATATCCATTGCGATGTGTTGGTCGACACGTTCAAAGATCTCATGTGCTCTGACACGAACGACGACGTATAAGTCTCCTGCTGGACCACCGTTCACGCCTGGACCACCTTTACCAGAGAGACGAATCTGTTGACCGTTATCGATACCGGCTGGGATTTTGACCTCGACTGTTTGTTTCTTCTTCACATGACCTGAACCATGGCAAGTCGGACATTTTTCTTTAATCGTCTTACCACTTCCGTGACACTGGCTACATGGACGCTGATTGACCATACGACCGAGAATCGTGTTCTGTTCGACCGTTTCGACGCCGCTACCGCCACATCGGTTACACGTTTCCGGTTTCGTGCCCGGTTTTGCTCCGCTTCCCATACACGTGTCACATTCTACTTCGATTTCGAGTTCAATCGTCTCTGTTTTACCTGTGACACTTTCCATGAAGTCGAGATCGACGACGTACTGGTAGTCTTCACCGCGACGTGGTGCATTCGGATCTTGACGGCGCCCACCGCCTCCAAAAAACATGTCAAAGATATCTCCGAAGCCGCCTTGGAAGTCACCTCCACCGCCGAACTGATTGGCCCCTTCGAAACCGAATCGGTCATACTGGGCCCGTTTCTGTTCGTCTGAGAGTACTTCATACGCTTCACCAATCTCTTTGAACTTGTCGGCAGCATCTGCTTCTTGGTTGATGTCCGGGTGATATTGACGGGCTAATTTTCGATATGCCCGCTTGATGTCTTGTGCTGAGGCCGACTTGTCGAGCCCGAGCACTTCATAATAATCTCGTTTCGCCACTATTCTCGCTCCTATCCTCACTAACTACGTATCGATTTTACCGATTCTACCTTAACATGGAAAGAGCCAAAGCAGAAACCTGCTTTGGCGCTCTCCTTTACAACGGCTGTTTATTTACGGTCGTCGAGATCCTCAAACTCTGCGTCCACGACATTATCGTCCTGTTTCGCTTCCGCCTGTGGTTCTGCGCCTTCAGCACCTTGCTGTTCAGCCATTTTAGCATATACTTTTTGCGTCAACTCTTGAACGACAGCTGACAATTCGTCTTTGGCTGTACGGATCGCCTCAAGGTCTGAACCTTCGAGAGCAGTTTTCGCTTTTTCTTTCGCAGCTTCTGCTTTTTCTTTGTCCGCCTCTTCTACTTGCTCACCAAGATCTTTGATTGCCTTGTCTGTCGCGAAGACGAGTTGGTCTGTTTCGTTGCGAAGTTCTGCTTCTTCTTTACGTTTGTTATCTGCTTCTGCGTTCGCTTCTGCTTCTTTCACCATACGCTCGATTTCCGCCTCATCGATACCTGAAGAAGATTGGATTGTGATCGATTGTTCTTTGTTCGTACCGAGGTCTTTCGCCGATACATGAACGATTCCGTTTGCATCGATATCGAATTTTACTTCGATTTGCGGCACACCACGTGGTGCTGGTGGGATGTCCGTCAATTGGAAGCGACCAAGTGTCTTGTTGTCTGGTGCCATCGGACGTTCCCCTTGAAGGACGTGGATGTCAACAGCAGGCTGGTTATCGGCTGCAGTCGAGAACACTTGTGATTTCGATGTCGGGATTGTCGTGTTGCGATCGATGAGTTTCGTCATCACGCCACCCATTGTCTCGATTCCAAGTGAGAGTGGAGTCACATCGAGAAGAACGACGTCTTTCACGTCTCCAGCAAGAACTCCACCTTGAATTGCTGCACCAAGTGCAACGACTTCATCCGGGTTTACCCCTTTGAACGGCTCTTTCTTCGTGAAGTCGTGGATTGCTTTTTGAACAGCAGGGATACGTGTCGAACCACCGACGAGAATGATCTTGTCGAGGTCAGATGGTGTAAGTCCTGCATCTTTTAAAGCACGACGCGTCGGTTCCATTGTGCGTTCGACAAGGTCAGCCGTCAATTCTTCAAATTTCGCACGTGTGAGTGTCATCTCCAAGTGGAGTGGACCTGCTTCACCTGCTGTGATAAACGGAAGGCTGATGTGTGCACTTGTCACACCTGAAAGGTCTTTCTTCGCTTTTTCAGCTGCATCTTTCAAACGTTGAAGTGCCATCTTATCTTTCCCGAGGTCGATACCATTTTCTTTTTTGAATTCTGCAACGAGGTAGTCGATGACTTTTTGGTCGAAGTCATCTCCACCGAGACGGTTGTCACCAGCTGTTGCGACAACTTCGAATACTCCGTCGCCAAGCTCAAGGATTGAAACGTCAAACGTACCACCACCGAGGTCATAGATCAAAATCGTGTGGTCTTCGCCTTTATCAAGACCGTAAGCGAGTGCCGCAGCTGTTGGCTCGTTGATGATTCGCTTGACATCAAGACCAGCAATCTTACCAGCATCTTTTGTCGCTTGACGCTCCGCGTCGTTGAAGTATGCAGGAACTGTGATGACGGCTTCCGTGACTGTTTCACCGAGGTAGTCTTCAGCATCTTTCTTCAACTTTTGCAAAATGATTGCCGAGATTTCTTGTGGTGTGAATTTTTTGCCGTCTACGTCGACTGTATGTGACGTTCCCATGTGACGTTTAATTGATTGGATCGTATTCGGGTTCGTGATGGCCTGACGTTTCGCGACCTCACCTACTTGACGCTCTTCTCCTTTGAATGCAACAACCGAAGGAGTCGTACGGTTACCTTCTGCGTTCGAGATGACGACTGCTTCGCCACCTTCCATTACTGCCACACATGAGTTTGTAGTCCCTAAGTCAATACCGATAATTTTACCCATCGTTTATTCCTCCGTCTCGTTAAGTAGTGTTATTCTGCGACTTTTACCATGCTCGGGCGAATGACTCGACCATGCATCGTATATCCTTTTTGAAGCTCCATCGTCACGATACCTGACTCGAACTCATCGCTCGGTTCTTGCATGACTGCTTGATGGAAATTCGGGTCGAACGGCTGTCCGACTGCTTCAATCACTTCGACTTGCTCAGCATTTAATACGTCAAGCAGTTGACGATGAATCATATCGACTCCTGATTGAATCTGCTTCGCATCCTCTGAAGTTGCGTTTACTTGAAGTGCACGCTCAAAGTTGTCAATGAGCGGAATCAATTTTTCAATGACAGACTGTGAAGCAAACTTGACGCGTTTGGCATTCTCTTCGTTCGTCCGACGACGGAAGTTGTCAAAGTCGGCACGAATGCGGAGCTCGCTCGCTTTCAACGCTTCGATTTCTTTTTGTAAGTCCGTCCCCTCAGAACTTTCTTCCACAATCTCAGCATTTAAAACCTCATCTTCATTTGATTCAGTCGACTCATTCTCTTCTGTTTGTGCCGAGTCTACAGATTTTTCTTCAAGCACGTCATCTTGCTCGTGCCCGTTTTGGTGATCTGCTGTCATAATAAAACTCCTTTCCGTCACTCATCTAGTTTCGTTCGTCGCAACGCTTCGATAATTTGTCCCATCATTTGGACACCATGACGGTAATTCATACGCGTTGGACCAATCATAGCGATTGTACCGAATGTTTTTCCGTCTAGTGTATAATCCGAGGTGATGACACTACAATTTTGAAGGGCGACAATTCCGTTCTCGCTCCCAATGCTCACATAAATCTCACGATTTGGCAACGATTCGAGCCAGTGCGTCAATCGTTCTTGCTCATCAATCCATTCTAGGAATGGGCGTAACGTGTCGAGCGTCTGAAACTCGGGTTGATTGAAGATTTTCTTCTTGCCCCCGAGATAAAGCGAAGACGGCGTTTGGATTCCGAGCGTCGATTGAATCAGTTGCATCATGTTCTCGTACTGCTGTCGCTGAGCGAGTTGCAATTTGGCAACTTCCTCCCCAATCCGGATTTTCAATTGTCCGATTGGCGTTCCGACAAGGCGGTCGTTCAACAGTCGAATCGTTTCCTCGATGACGTCAGGAGCGACACGCGATTCAAACATGACGGTACGATGCTCGACGTGACCTTGATCCGTGACGATGAGAACGACACCACGCCGCTCGTCTAATGGCATAAAGTCCACACGGGCCAACGTTTCCATTTGGCTGTTCGGACCGAGGGCGACCGTCGTATAATTGGTCAAATCAGAAAGGAGATCTGCAGCTTGTCGAATCAGGATCTCAGACTCTTTTGAAGATTGTTTCAAACGTTCTTCTAGTCGACCTGTCTCCCGTTCGTCGATGATCTGCTTCTCGACGAGGTGGTCCACGTAATATCGATAGCCGACCTCTGACGGGATGCGACCTGCAGAAGTATGTGGTTTTTCAATCAGCCCCATGTCTTCCAAATCGGCCATATCATTCCGAATCGTTGCTGAACTAAACGTCAAATCGTCTCGTTTCGACAATGTCCGAGAACCGACCGGCTGAGCCGTCTGGATGTAATCGTCAATGATGGCTCGAAGAATGAGCAATTGTCGATCTGTCAGCACAACATCACTCCTCTCTGAAAAGGTTACCCCGCTTTATTAGCACTCATATTTAACGAGTGCTAATCACACTTCAAATATTATCATGTTCTCACTATTTGTCAATTCATACACTCGGATTTTTTCACCTTTTTTCACGATAGCAAACCTACGAAATGAAAATAAAAGCCCATTTCGGTAGAATAGATGATGAGGTGATTAAATGTTTACAACAAAACAATTTAATGTATTTAAACAGGATGGACTCGACGAACGAATGTCTGGCATCCGTTCGGATATTCAACCGCTCTTCCATCGGATTTATGACGAGGTCGGGCCAGAGCTTGAAGCTGATGTCGGTATTCCTCTTTATTTGCATGTGGCGAAGCACGCTCGTCGGACGGTGAACCCACCGAAAGATACGTGGATGGCGATTTGTCACGACAAACGTGGGTACAAAAAACATCCGCACTTACAAGTTGGGCTTTTCGACGATCGTGTCTTCATCTGGCTAGCGTTCATCTATGAGATGCCGAACAAGGACGCCATCGCGAAACACCTGCAACAAATCGATTTGAAATCAACATTCCCTGATTTCCATATCGCGGGCGACCATATGAAAAAAGAAGCGTTACTTGTTGAAGATACGTCAACTGAAGACATTCAATCGCTACTTGAGCGATTCGGCACTGTGAAAAAGGCTGATTTCTTGATCGGCCGTCAACTTCCTGCCGATGCGTCGATTCTTCAAAATGAAGACGCATTTCTCGCGTTGGTCGAAGACACGTTCGGTCGGCTTACACCGCTCTATCGTGATCTCGTCTTGTAATATAAGAAAATGGACAAATCCTCACGAGGGACTTGTCCATTTTTTTATGAATCAGCATGTTCAAGTTTTGCTTCTCCAATAAAGGCTGCAAAGGCTTCATTGGCGAGTGGCAAACCGGATGCCGTTAGACGGATATGTGTGTCCGTCCGTTCAATCAGTGACTTCTTCACCAACTCTTCGATGACGTGACCGAACACATCATCGAGCGACACTCCGTACTTCTGTTCAAACGTCTGAAGCGAGACCCCGGAACGCATACGCAGGCCAAGGAATAACTCTTCTTCCATCTTTTCCACTTCTTCTAGTTCGGTCACCCGTTTCACAGGGATGCCTTCTGCTTTAATATAGTGAGGAATTGGAGCGATATTGGCGCGACGTGTCCCATTCAAATAACTATGCGCTCCGGCTCCGAATCCATAGTACTCTTCATTGCGCCAGTACACTTGATTGTGACGGCTCTCCCGACCAGGCAAGCCATAGTTGGAAATCTCATATTGTTGGAGACCATGGCGTTCAAGCGTCTCCATCACTTTCAAGTACATTTCGACTTCGACATCTTCTCCCGGTAAACGGAGCTTCCCTTTTCGATCTTGAATCGCAAAGACGGTATGCGGTTCGAGAATCAACGAATAAGAGGATACATGTTGAATCGGTAATTTAAGCGCTAGCTCTAAATCACGGTCAATTTGTTCAAGTGTTTGTTCCGGAAGACCAAACATCAGGTCAATCGAGATATTGTCAAAGCGTTTTGCCGCTTCACTTACCGTCTCGAACACATCATCCGCACGATGCGTACGGCCGATGCGCTCCAGTCCACCATCATCAAACGTCTGGACACCGAAACTGAGCCGGTTGACGCCACCTGCTTTCATCGTATCAAGCTTTTCCGCACTCACAAAGTTCGGGTTCGCTTCGACAGAATATTCGAGGTCATCTGACGCGAGTGGCAGAAGGTGTTGGCGGACCATATCCATCAGGCGCGCCATCTGCTCCTCATTGAGCGCGGTCGGTGTCCCGCCTCCGATAAAGATGGTATCAATCCGCTCTGTCGGAAACGCCTCGAGCGTCAATACCATCTCTCGCTCTAATGCATCTAAATAAGCATCAACAGGCTGATTTTTTAAAAACACCTTGTTGAAATCACAGTAATAACAAATATGTTCACAAAATGGAATGTGAAGATATACGGCTTTAGCCAATTTCGGCCACCCCTTTCTTCTCATTCCATTTATAACGCTTTTCGTCTGTTCTTTCCAGCCTGCGCCATCAATCGAATCGATGAATGAATAAACCACTCTTCAATTTCGGCTCGAACCAGGTTGATTTTGGGGGCATCTGGCCACCATCATCCGCCACGCGCATCAGTTGTGACATCGTTGTCTCATGGCACGTGAAAAGCAATCGATCTGGTACTTTAGTCAGCTTCTCTAATTCCGAGGCCGTCTTGTTCCCACCGACAAAATCGACTCTCGCGTCTGTACGAATATCCTCGACGTTGAAGTACGGCGTTAGTATATCTCGTTGTAAGATGGCAACGTCTAGCGCCTTGTCCTCTTGCCGTTTCGTCAACTGATAATATTTCCCTCGATAGGCGACTCCGAAGACGCCATGTTCTTTCGGCAGGACAAGACCATCCTCCTCATTGATCATGTATGAAAACGAGAGTCCGTCTAACATATTCTCCACCTCTTCTGGACTAATCGCTGTCAGCACGCGATGATACGGCAAAATCGTCAATTCGTCACTCGGGAAGAGGACACCTAAGAAGTGTGTACGTTCATTCTTTTGAGAACGATCCCCACCCATCCCGGAAACGACCGCTGCCGCTTTCGCACGATGATGTCCATCCGCAATGTAGATCGACGGGATGGTTGCGCCAATCATCATGACACGAGCGAGTTCACGGTTTGGAACCATGAATCCTTCATGCATGACGCCTCGTTCATCCGTGAACGAGAACAACGGGTCTCCGTCTGTCGCTTTATGTAAGATTTGCTTCAAGTTTGCATGTGGAGGATGACTGAGTAGAATAGGACCGGTGTGCGCTCGCGTCGCCCGGACATGCTCGACACGTTCCCGCTCCTTCGCCTCCCGTGTATATTCGTGAATCTTGATTCGACCGGCTTCATAATCCGCGACTGAAAAGGTGGCGACTAAACCGGTTTGCTGACGTTGTCCCGATGTCAATCGATAGACGTAAAATCCATTCGGACGTTCCGTCAACTCCTTCTCATAGAGACGTTCTAGCTCATGACGCGCCAAATCCCCCCACTTCTCAAGCGAAAGGTCGGATTGAAGTGCTTCCGGCTTATCAACTGCTAAAAAAGAATCAGGATTTTCTGAAATGACGGCTTGCGCCTCTTCAATCGATACGACATCGTACGGGTCTGCGGCGACACGTTCCGGATGCGCAGGCATATAAGGGCTGAACGGTTTAAATACGACCATAAGATCCTCCTTAAAATTCCCGGACGCGGATGACGCCCTGTATTTCATACAGCGCATGAATCGATAACGGTTCATGCTCACTGTTGTCTAAATCAATTAACGTATACGCCATCTCCCCGCGGCTACGATTGACCATGTTATCGATATTCAATCCATGTGAGGCAAGTTCTCCCGTGATTTGACCGACCATGTTCGGGACGTTTCGATGCAAGATTCCAAGACGGCGTTTACCGGTGTAAGGAAGCTCGACGTTCGGAAAATTAGCAGACGAACGAATATTCCCTGTCTCGAGATACAACTTCAGCGTCTCCACTGCTTGAATGGCACAATTAACTTCCGATTCTTTAGTCGATGCACCGAGGTGAGGCAGTGCCATGACTTGCGGATGACCAATCAACGTGTGACGGGGGAAGTCGGTCACATACAGTCCCACATGATGATGCAACGCCTTCAATAAGTCATCATCTTTCACGAGCTCTCCTCGCGCAAAGTTCAAAACAGTCATCCCCGGTTTCATCCGTTCGAACCAACTCTGGTCAATGCTGAATCGAGTCTCCTCAGTCAAAGGCATATGAATCGACAATAAGTCAACATTTCCCAGTACCTCACTTAAATGTTTGGCACGCGTGACGTGTTTCGAAATATTCCAGGCGGCATCAACCGAGAGATGGGGATCGTATCCGATAACATCGACCCCAAGCTGGAGAAGATCGTTGGCTAGCGACGCACCGATGGCTCCTAGACCGATAATCCCTACTTTTTTGCCTCGCAACTCCGCTCCGAGGAATTGTCGTTTTTGCACTTCCATCGCTTCTTCTAATTGCGATTGCGATGCGATAGTCTGTTCATTCACCCAATTGAGTCCTTTCACAATGGGTCGTACCGAGAGGATCATGCTCGCAAGGACGAGTTCTTTCACCGCATTCGCATTCGCACCAGGTGTATGAAACGCGACGATTCCTCGCTTCGCAAGTTGATCGAGCGGAAGGTTGTTGACACCGGCCCCTGCTCTAGCGATGGCGAGAAGATAGGGAGAGATATCCTCTTCGTGGACTTGATGACTTCTCAGTACCCAAGCATCGGCTTGATCCGATGCATTGATGACGTACTCGCTTGGCTCAAATCGTTTCAGACCAGCGGCAGCGATTTGATTAAATGTTTTGATGTGATACATGGGTTTCCTCCTCGAATGCTCTCATGACGTCGACGAGGCGTTCTGCCCCTTCTAGCGGCATCGCGTTATACAGACTTGCACGTAAGCCCCCTACCGAACGATGACCACCGAGTTCGAGCAATCCACGTTCTAAAGCGTATCGTTCAAATCGCCGATCCATCTCTTGATCTCCCGTTGTAAATGGGATGTTCGTCAATGAACGACATTCCCCCGAAACAATTGGAGAAAAGCAGGTCGACTCTTCAAGATAGGAATAGACCCTGTCACTTTTCTGATGATTCAATCGTTCCATCGCTTCGACGCCTCCGCGGTCTTCCACCCACTTCAATACACGCTCTGCTACATACATGCTGAAGGTCGATGGTGTATTGAATAACGTATCGACATGTGACCCATACTGAAGATAACTCGGCAACTCAAGCGACTGAATCAAATCCCGACGGATGATGACGACCGTCAGTCCTGCAGGTCCGATATTCTTTTGGGCTCCGGCATAAATCACCCCGAAGCGCTCCACATCGATTTGCTCGGCTAGAATGTTCGAGGAAGCATCTGCAATCAGCGGGACATCGATTTCAGGGAGATGTGTAAATCGAGTCCCTTCAATCGTGTTGTTCAGTGTCACATGGAGATAGTCCACCTCTTGGACAAGGCTCGATTCAAACGACATCTTTCCCGTCGCATCTACCAATGGGTGAATGACATCGACCTCTCCAAAGTGTTTCGCATCTTCCATCGCTTTTTTAGACCAGATGCCCGTATCCACATAAGCGAATCGATTCCGCTTCCGTAAATTCATCGGAATCATTGAAAATTGTAACGTCGCACCGCCTTGTAGCCAAAGCACAGCGTAATTCTCAGGGATATGCATGAGTCTTCTCAATCTCAATTCAAGAGAGTCGACCACACGTTCGAAAGACGCTGAGCGATGACTCGTTTCGATAATCGAAACGCCTTCATACTCAAACGTCAAAAGATGTTGTTGAATCTCTTGCATCACTTCTGTCGGTAGCATGCCAGGACCCGCAGAGTATGTATACGTCGACACGGTGTTTCCTCCTCTATAGTCTGTCTAAGGGTTTACTCTTCCTTATATGAAAGGGCATTTCCTGCCTGAAATACAAAATCGCCCTGATTCGAAAATCAGGGCGACTCAAACTCATTATTCTTCGTCCATAGAGAGAACAGACATAAACGCTTCTTGCGGGACTTCGACGGACCCGACCATCTTCATGCGCTTCTTACCTTCTTTTTGTTTCTCGAGGAGTTTCCGTTTACGTGAGATATCTCCCCCATAACATTTAGCCAAAACGTTTTTACGAAGTGCTTTAATCGTAGAACGTGCGACGATTTTAGTTCCAACGGCCGCTTGGACTGGAACTTCGAACTGCATCCGTGGAATGAGAGCTTTAAGCTTCTCAACAATGACCTTCCCACGTTCGTACGCGAAGTCACGGTGAACGATGAAGCTGAGGGCATCGACGATTTCGTTATTGAGCAAGATATCCATCTTCACGAGACGCGATTGACGGTAGCCGATCAACTCATAATCGAGAGACGCGTAGCCTTTCGTGCTCGATTTCAACTGATCGAAGAAATCATAGACGATTTCACTGAGCGGAATCTCGTACGTGATTTTGACGCGAGTCGTATCGATGTATTGCATATCGATGAACGTTCCGCGTTTCTTCTGGCAAAGTTCCATGATTGCACCTACGTAGTCGTTTGGTGTCATGACAGCCGCCTTGACGTATGGTTCTTCGATTGAATCAACCTT
The DNA here is from genome assembly GCF_018617255.1 of Exiguobacterium sp. s43. GTDB lineage: Bacteria > Bacillota > Bacilli > Exiguobacteriales > Exiguobacteriaceae > Exiguobacterium > Exiguobacterium profundum. Next base: position 920,095 of record NZ_JACSJT010000001.1, on the reverse strand, counting down.
TTGTTGCTCTGGCATCTTCGATGGGTTATCGACGTGAATTACTTCGCCTGAAGTCGTCGTCACGTGATAAATTACCGATGGTGCCGTCGTAATCAAGTCGATGTTAAACTCACGTTCAATCCGCTCTTGAATGATTTCCATATGAAGCATGCCGAGGAATCCACAACGGAAACCAAAACCGAGCGCTTGCGACGTCTCTGGTTCAAACTCGAGTGCGGCATCTGAGAGCTGGAGCTTTTCAAGTGCCTCACGAAGATCATTGTACTTAGCCGCATCAATCGGATACAAACCACAGTAAACCATCGGGTTCATCTTGCGATAACCAGGTAGCTGACTCGTTGCCGGGTTTTTAGCAAGTGTGATCGTATCCCCGACGCGAACATCTCCTACTGTTTTAATGGATGCAGAAAGCGTACCAACGTCTCCTACGTTCAATTCTTTAACAGAGATCGGTTTTGGCGTCGACACACCGAGGTCCGTCACTTCGAACGTCTTGCCAGTCGCCATCATTTGAACTTTGTCTCCTACTTTGACTGAACCGTTCACGATACGAATCGATGCGACGACACCGCGGTAAGCGTCATAGTATGAGTCAAAAATCAGTGCTTGCAATGGTTCAGACGGGTCACCTGTCGGCGGAGGGACAAGTTCCACGATTTGTTCGAGAATCTCTTCAATCCCGATTCCCGCTTTTGCAGAAGTCGGGACCGCATCACTCGCATCGAGGCCGATGACGTCTTCAATCTCTTGACGGACCCGCTCGACATCCGCTGACGGCAAGTCGATTTTATTAATGACCGGAATGATTTCAAGGTCGTTATCGAGTGCTAAATAAACGTTCGCAAGGGTTTGCGCTTCAATTCCTTGCGCTGCGTCGACGACGAGAATTGCACCTTCACATGCCGCAAGCGAACGTGACACTTCATATGTGAAGTCGACGTGTCCTGGCGTGTCGATCAAGTGAAGAATATACTCTTCTCCGTCTTTCGCCGTATAGTTCAATTTGACGGCGTTCAATTTGATTGTAATTCCACGCTCACGCTCCAAGTCCATCGCGTCAAGCGTCTGCTCTTTCATCTCACGAGCCGTGAGTGCACCAGTCTTCTCAAGAATCCGGTCAGCGAGCGTCGACTTTCCATGATCGATGTGCGCGATGATGGAAAAGTTACGAATCTTCTTCTGACGATTCTCTAATTCTTGTTTGTTCATATATGGGTTCACCTATCCTTCTCATGCATACCGTGTCATTATATCAAAATCCTAAAGTAATGTGTACGACCTACTACAACAATACCACAGATAGTTTTCAGAATAATCATCAAGTGGTTGCTTTTCATATAACCGTTTGCTACAATTGTGCTTGTTCTGTTGAATGATTACTTGAAGTAATAAGAACATACACTTTCTTGTTTCAGGAGGTGACAAACAATGGCAAACATCAAATCAGCAATCAAACGTGCAAAAACTTCTGAAAAACGTCGTGTTGCGAACTCACAAGAGAAAGCGGCAATGCGTACAGCAGTAAAACGTGTTGATGCTCTCGTACTCGAAGGAAACAAAGAAGCTGCTCAAGAAGCTTTCGTCCTCGCTACGAAGAAGCTCGACAAGGCTGCATCAAAAGGTCTTATCCACAAAAACAAAGCAGGTCGTGATAAATCACGCCTCGCAGCTCGTATCGCTGCTCTCTAATTAGAGATCACACGAAACAGCCGCCTCCTATTCGGAGCCGGCTGTTTTTTTGTATACCATGATGTAATGAGGACCGATCTCAGGAATGTCGAATGGCTCTCCGATTCGTGTAAGCCCATTTCGTTCATAGAATCGGACAGCCACTTCTCTCGCATTACACCACCATGAACATCCCAGCTCATCATGGAGTGCCTGTAAAAACCGAGAGCCGATTCCTCGTCCCGAAACATAAGGATCCGTCGCCATACCACGGAGTTGGAGCGGAATCCCCTCACCCTCGATTTGTTTCGGGGACAGCATGACTGTAGCGACCGATAGCACTCGATTGCCTTCAACCCAAGCGAAGTGTCGCGTCGTCGGTGCCTCATCCCCTTCAAAATAACACGTCTCAACGTCTTTTCCTGGTCTGAGCACAACATGACGGAGCGGAATCACGTCTTGAAGTGTCACTTGTTTGAATCCCATTCCTTCACCTCACAATAAGGCCAGTTGACAAACGAGCGTATCGAACACGATTTGTTTGTCACCACGTCCCGTTTTCATAGCTTCATCCGCGTCTGCAATCAAGGTCAGCGCTCGTGCGAGCTGAGCCTCGGAAAAGCCCCGACTCGCTTGTGTCGCCAATTTGATTGTATACGGGTGGGCCCCGATTTTCGATGCGATTTGCTTCTCTCCATAACCTGCCTCCGTCAACTGTTTTGACAGGTACATGTTCCGATATTGTCTAGCAAGCAACCCGAGTAGTCCAATCAGTTCTTGCCCTTGTTTCTCTAAATCCCGAACCAATCGAAGCGCTGCATCTGCTTGACGTTTGACGAGAAGCTCCGAGAGTTGAAAGATGTTATCTTCTAATGTACGGGGAACTAAATCATTCACAATCTCAATCGGAATCGTCGCACCCGTTCCCGCGTACAACTGTAGCTTCTCTAATTCACGAACCAACTTTCCCCAATCATCCTGACATAGGAATAAAAGACGCTCCATCGTAGAGCGCTCCATCTTTTGTTGTTCACGACTCAATGCATCGTTCACGTATCGCATCAGTTCGTTTTGGCTCGGTTTTTTCGCTTCGAGTACGATGGCACGCTCTTTCAAGCGCTTCACAATTTTTTTCCGCTCATCGAGTTTTTCTGACTCAACAATTAAGACAAGAACCGAGTAAGTCGCCGGTTGCACGACATATTCCGCCAGGCGGTCGACATTGTGCTTTTGCTTCTCTTTCGCACCCGTTAAGAACTGGGCATTTTTCACGATAACCGTGCGATATTCACTAAAGAAAGGGACCGTCTCCGCTTCATCAAGCGCCGTATCGAGTGACGTCTCTAGAAGATCTAGTTGCATGACATCAAATTGATCACCGGATGGATTGGCCGCCTTCACGATTTCACGTTCCCACGTCTCTAACAAATATTTTTCGGTGCCATGGAGAACATAGACGCTCGCCAGTTTTCCATTATGTAACCACGGTTCATTCAAAACACACACCACTTTCACAATTTATTCTCATCTAAACATAGATTATCTTCCCATGATTCGCTATACTTATAAAGGAAGTATGATAAGGAGGGACCTAATATGCAAATCAACTCAGTACGCCCACCGAGTGAAAACCCGTTTGAAAATGACGTTCAATGCAAACGTAATGACGCCATCGACTCTGCGATCGGCTTCATCGTCCCATTTGGCTTTTTCTTCACGATTTTCTTCATCGGTGTCATCATCAAATTCTTAAGTCTATAAGTGATCAAACGATTGCCCCGGGGGAGCAATCGTTTTTTAGTGTATCACATTTTATCCCGTACTACTCGATGATCCCCCGACACATGTTCTCTTCACAGACAATCATTCCATTTAAGTCGGTTCGTAATAGACGTCTGCCCACAACCCGTCGTAACGTCTCTATGTGCGGATGTCCATATCGATTGTTCGAACCGACACTCGCAATGATCCATTCTGGATCGATTCGCTCAAGTAGTTCTTCCCCCGACGACGTGTTGGATCCGTGATGCCCTAATTTAAATACGTCGACGTCAAGCGTCGGTAACTCTGCTTCTCCCTCTATCGGCAAATCTCCTGTCAATAGATACCGCATGCCACCTACATTCATGTAAAGGCTAATCGAATGATCATTTTCATCTTCATGTCGCCGATTCGGTGCCACAATCCACATCCATGGCGTCGGACGATCGTCTGCCTCGAGATAATGGACCGATACATCATAGGCCGCTGCTAAGTGTAGCAGTTCTTCTCGTTTTTCAGCATTCGCCACTTCTTTTGATATCCAAAGTTCTTCCACCGTCACCACTTTCAATAATCCTTCTAATCCGCCGATGTGGTCATGATCCGCATGGGTCAACAGGACAAAATCAAGCGAACGCTCCCCACGCTTCCATAAATAAGGGGCCAATACATCTTCCCCCGGGTCAAATGTGCTTCGCTTTTGCTCGTTTGGATCTTGAAATACGCCTCCTACATCAATGACACCAATCGTTCTTCCCGATTCTACGACGATTGCATCACCTTGCCCGACATCCAAAAAGGTCACCCTGGAGGATTCCGACCATTCTGACCATCCCGCAATCAACCCACATGTCATGATGGCCGCCCCCCATCCGATCCATCGTTTTCGATTCATCAGCGTCAAGCTCCCCCACAATCCTAGCAACAATGCGATTTGCGACGGCAATGCCAGATCGTGCAACGGAAGCCAAGGTCGTAAATCATCGTGGAGGGCGAACATTCCATTGATCTCATCCAACACAATCATGAACAACGGGGCAATTGAAGGAATCATCCATGTGACAAATGCGAGTGGCATGATGATCCACGAGATACAGATGGCCATCACGAGATTCCATATCGGTGCCGCGACGGATAGAACCGGTTGTACTTGCCATAGTACAATCAGCCCAAACAGCTGTGCGAAAACGGACAACTCGATTAGTCCTGTCCAGATTTGTCTCGTGACTAACAAAAAGAAGGTCATCCCGACCGTCAATTGGAAACCCAGATTCGTGAGAAGGAACGGTTGAACGGCCAACATGCCCGCCGCACACCAACTCAAGAGCCGAATCGGGTCTCGAATCGTCACACCGAAAAGAGAGAGAAAGAGGATCGCATCTGCGACGACGACAGCTCTTGCAACAGGTGGGGAAAAACCAGTCATCCATCCGAACATCGTAATACTAAAGATCATCAGTACCGTCTTCGTTTCACGTCGAATAGGGATTGGCTGCATCAATATGCGCATGGCCACGATCAACATGGCAATATGTGAACCGGAAATCACAAGAAGATGAAGAAGGCCCGTCACACGATAAGAAAATGAGGTCTTTTCATCTAGCATTCGACTCTCTCCGAACAATAATGCCTCCATATATAATGCGACATCCGCACGATGACGATGCTCAATTTGTTGAAGTTGTTGTTCTTTCCAACGCAACAACCGACCGTCCCACCCTGCCGTCGGACGACACGTGTCGATTCGCTTCACCTTCCCTTTAAAGGATACGTTTGAACTCCGTGCCCAAGCCCGTTCATCAAATCCCCCGGTGTTTCGTAACGGTTGAAACGCCTCTACTTCGATTTGCACGAGGCACGTCTCTCCAGGTCGTCCGTGTTCTAATTCGCGTCCTCGTAAGACGCCCTGAAGATCGTCTACGTTCCCGTATAGTCTTACCGATTTCCCATTCTCTTTTCGACTTTCGATTGAGAAGGAAATCGTGTCTGACGGTAACGATTCTGTAGGGGTCGTATGGAACGATGCGATACAGATGAGTCCAATCACTCCGGCTTTCGCATACAGGCCTTGCCCACGTCGTGTGACCAGATAAAAGACAATAGCGACCACAGAGACCAAATAGAATCCTTCTTTCAGACCGGTTACAATGAGTACCGCAAACAATGGAAACAGCGGCATCTTAAGGTACCAATAAATATGGCTTCATACTTTCTAATGTCTTTTCGCCGAACCCCTTCACATCACCTAGCGCTTCATATGTTTTAAATGGGCCGTTCGCTTTCAGATGATTTAAAATCGCCTCGGCTTTGGCTGGACCAATTCCTGGAACCGTCATCAGTTCCTCTTTCGTCGCACTGTTGACATGAACACCGTTCGTTTCGACCTCAGGACTCGCTGAGTCTTGCGAAATCGGTGTTTCTCCTTTTTTCGGCACGATGATTTTGACTCCATCAACTAACAACTGTGCTAAATTTAACTGCTCTGGGTCAGCTTCGTCTGTCAGGACTGCCAAAGAGAGCACATCGCCCACTCTCGCCCCTTCTGGTACGGTATATACGTTCGGAGATTCAACCGCACCTGTCACATACACAACGAGCTCCATACGCTCTGGGGTCGTGGTCGGCGTGACCTCCTCAGGTTCCATGACGAACTCGTCCACCATTCGTTGCTCCGGTTCCTTTTGATAAAACAAATAGCCCACTCCTAAAAAAAGAACGACTAGGAGACCGATGACGAGTTGTTTCCATCTTTCCAAGCGAATCACCACCCTGTTCGACTGTTACGTTCAGTATGGCGAATCAGCTGTTTCGAAACACGTCTCATTCTTCCCCACAATCTTAACTTTAGGAAATGATTTGTTTGCATGTTCCATATCGCACTCGTACATGTAACGATATTCATCGACACAATTTCTATGAACAGGTTATAGAATGACGGAAAAAACGGAGACCATCACGTGGCCTCCGTTCCTACTGTTCACTGTTCGATTATTCTTCTTCGAAATGCTGAACCTGGTCAGCGAGTGCCGCTGCCTGTCCTTCTAACTCTTGCATCAATGTAAAGATTTGATCGAAGCTTGCCTGCTGTTCTTTCATCGAGGCTGCCACTTCTTCGTTTCCTGCGGCCAACTCTTCCGTCACCCCAGATACTTCTTCAACCCGACGCAAGACGTTGTTTACCTCGTTACTCGATGTGCGCATCTCTTGTTCGATCGTGCGTACGAACGAAGCGACGTGGTCTGTCCGTTCATGGATTCGGTTGAATGCTTCTTTCGTCAATCCGAACGCTTCTAATTGCGCCTCTTGCTCGCGTTTTGACTCATTCACCGTTTCCGTCAAACGGACGACTTCTTGCTGGATCGTCTCGACGACGTGGAAAATAGAGCGAGTCGCCTTGTTGCTCTCTTCCGCCAACTTCTTCACTTCACTTGCTACGACAGCAAATCCTCGTCCCGCTTCTCCCGCACGGGCTGCCTCGATTGCCGCATTGAGGGCAAGTAAATTCGTCTGAGCCGCGACGTCTTCGACAAGCTTCGCCATCGCCTCAATCTCAGCCGTTTGTCGTGCAAAGTGGTCCATTCGCGTGACAAGCACTTCATTCCGTTCGCTTGAACGATCTAAAATGTGCTCCTGGTCCGTTAATGTTTCAATTCCAGCCGCTACTTCACGTGTCATTTCTGACGTTTCTTCCGTCGTTTGTTTCGTCTGGTTCAAGCTCGTCTCAAATGAAGTTGCCATCGTATGCACTGAGCTGAGCGTTTCTTGCAACTCATTTGCAATCGACTGTGCTCCGTGTGCCATCTCATCAACTGCGTTCGTGATGTTAGATGTCGTACTCACGACCGCTTCATTTTCGGCTGCGGCTGTTTCGGTCATCCCGTTCACTTTCATTGATGTGACTCGGATTGACCCGATCACCGTCTGAAGAGACGCCGTCATCTCACGCATGGCACGTTCAAGACGTCCGATTTCATCATTGCGCGTCGACTCAGGCAACGTGACGAGACGTCCGGCTGCAATCGCTTCGGCCACCTTGACATTTTTTTCGAGTGGTCGAGTGATCGAACGGGCAAAGAAGAAGTTATAGATTCCGAGCGCAAGAATGACAAGAATCGTCAAAAGGACCGAAATCAACAAGAGACGTTCCGTCTCATTTGCCGCCTCTACTTGAAGCGCTTCATAGAATGAACCGTTCTTTGCAATCAACGTATTGATATCATTTAACAAACCTTCTAGTTTCGCTGCCTGGATCCGAGCTCCGATACCACCTTCAAGTGCCGACTCGACATCTTCGTTCACCTGTTCGTACTTCATCGTGGCACGGTCTAAATGATTTGAAAATGCCGGAATCAAATAAGACTGTTTTAAATCATCGAATGTTTCCGCGTTCGTCACACGGATGCGCTCTAATTGAGTCAATGTAGATTGGTTCGACTGTTCGCCAAGTGACGTCCAGAGGGATTGTTCTTGTAGGAGTGACGTTTCAAGTTGAGACAATTCAATCATTTGACTTCCATACTGCTCGTTATATGTTTGCAAGCGATTCAACGTCGACAAGACGTAACTCATCATCAGTACGATTAAGACGACAGTGAAGACGGTTGAGAAGATAAAACGTTTACGTAAACTCATTTAAGTGTCCCCTCCTTCAACTGACGTTCTACCGATTCATACTCTGATGTTTCTTTCTCATCCCATTGAATGCGACGAAGCGGAGCCAAGCCGACGCCGCCCTCTTCAATTCCAAGGATGACGTGTTCATTAAATGGTTTTTCGGTCACACGACCCGCGATTTCTACAATCGCCAAATCAACTTGTTTCAACATCGACGTCACAACCGCATCTGGTGCAATCATCGATTGATCACTATCGACCCCGATTGCCTTGACGCCGTATTTTTCAGCCGTCTCGAGTACACCGACTCCTGTAAGTCCAGCTGCAGCATACAGAACATCTGCTCCCGCTTTAATTTGTTTCTCAGCGAGTTCGCGACCGAGCTCTGGTGAAGCAAAATCATTCGAGAAATCAACGAGCATCTCGACATCTTCGTTCACCGCTTTAGCGCCACGTTCAAATCCTGCTTCAAATTTTTGAATGAGTTCCATATCCATCCCACCGATAAATCCAATCGTATCGGACTCTGTCTCAAGACCAGCCACGGCGCCGGCGAGCGTACTTCCCTCTCCCTCTTCGAACGTGATATTCAAGACGTTTGGAAGTTCGGACACGCCATCGATCAAAGCAAATTGCTGTTCCGGATGTTCAGCCGCTACGGCCTCTAAGTCTTCTTGACACGCAAAACCGAGACCGACAATTACGTCATGTCCCTCTTTTACCAATTCTTCAAAACCAACTTTGTATGTCTCCGTTTCGGATAGTTCACGATAATCAACGAACCAATCGCCCGTTTCACGTAGCTCACCCATCCCACGCATAGCTGCGTCACTGAACGATTGGTCCCCGAGACCAACGTCAGATAAAACAACTCCCATCGTCTGTCGTTCTTCGACAGTGGCACTTGGATTGTCGATAACTGACTGACAACCGGACAACCAAAGGGTGCAAGCCGTGATTGTACTGAGCATTATACTTTTCTTCATATATTCAATACTCCCTCTCTCTAATGGTCTGACAACACTTATATCGACCGAGAAAGGGCTATTCTACATTATTTTTTTTAAAAGTTGTGGCAATAAAAAAAGCCATAGACATCGTCCATGGCTTCGTACACTTATTCTTTTGAAGCAGCGACCGTCGTATCAGCTAATTCTCGCTCCGGTGTAGGAGCTGTTGCAACGTTCCCTTTCCCCGCAAAGTTCTCGAGCAAGTCTTTCATATCAATGCCCGAAGAAGCTTTTAATGTTTGTTGAAGCGACGCCATGAGGTCGGTTGCGTAACCTGTCACTTTCCCGGCACCGCCGTTTTGACCGCTCCCCGTGTCGACGACCGTAATCTGATCGATGTTTCCAAGTGGCGATGCAATTTCTTTCGCATAATCAGGAAGCATCTTGACGACCATATCGAGAATCGCAGCCTGCCCGTATTGCGCGAAGGCTTCGGCAATCTTCTCTTTCGCTTCCGCTTCGGCAAGACCGGTCAAGCGGATAATTTCAGCTTCTGCCTCACCTTTCGCACGTTCAGAATCCGCTTCTGCAAGACCTGCCAAACGTACGCGTTCCGCATCGGCTTTCGCCTGTGCTTCAATACGATACTTCTCTGCATCCGCACTTGCGATTTGACGTGCCTTATCCGCAGCGGCAGACTGTTCAATCGAGTATCGATCCGCATCGGCTTTTTTCTTCACTTCTGAATCATATTGTTTCTCACGACGCATGATTTCTTTCTCTTCGAGCTCGATTTGCTTTTGACGCTCGATGATTTGAACTTGCATCTGTTGTTCAGTGACTTCTTGTTTCGCACGCGCTTCCTCAAGCTCATACGCTTGGTCGGCCCGCGCTTTGGCAACATCTTGCTCACGGCGATAAGCCGCAATCCGAAGTTGGTTCTCTTTCTCAGCTTCCGCGATTTCAGACGCACGCTCAAGCTCGGCCTTCTTCGCATCTTTCATTGCTTCCGCCTGTTTGATGCGCGTCTCTTTATCCGCTTCTGCTGTCGCGATATCAGCATCACGCTTCACTTGGGCGATACGCGGTTTCCCTAGCGATTCCAAGTATCCGTTCTTATCTCGAACGTCTTTGATGGTGAATGATACGATGACTAGCCCCATCTTCGCTAAGTCTTGTGATGCAACTCGTTGAACTTCTTGCGAAAACTTGTCACGGTTCTTATAGATTTCTTCAACGGTCATAGAACCTAAAATCGAGCGCAAATGGCCTTCTAACACTTCTTTTGCTTCATTTTCACGTTCAATCTTCGGTTTTCCGAGGAACTGCTCAGCCGCTGTCGCGATTTCACTGATCGATCCGCCGATTTTAATGATGGCTGTTCCGTCCGCCATGACCGGGACACCCTGTTCTGTATACACTTCAGGTGTCGTGACCTCTAATTTGCTTGAGAGCAAGCTGAGCGGTTCTGCTTGCTGGAATACTGGGAAGACGAACGTCCCGCCGCCACGAATGATTTTGACGCGGTTACCGGATGTATCGCTATGTACATTTTTCTTGCCTAAATAACTACCTGTCACAATCAGTGCCTCATCTGGTCCGACTGTGCGATATTTTAGTACGAATACAAACACAAGTGCGAGGATGATGACCCCGACGATAATGCTGACTAAAATAGCCGTATTCATGTGTTATATCTCCTCTCGAATTGTAGGTTCGTCATATGGCATGACGATTGCGATATTGCCTTTTACTTCAATGATAACTACCCGACGATCTGTCGAAATCGATGTACCGTCTAAGCTTTGAGCCGTCTTTAAAAGCGATCCCGTCACTGTCTCAATCAAGACTTCACCGTATCCGCCTTCAGGAATGGGCACGGTCAATCGTCCGACACGTCCAACTAATGCCTCATCCGTCAAACCAATGGACTCTTCCGCATTTGAGAGCGGTAAGAGAACAAACAAATAGAGAAGCGTCGTCAGAGCAAGAGACCCGATCAATGCGACAGCGAGCCCAATCATCGGGGAAACGTGAGCCAATGCGTTTAAGATGAGCCCAATTCCTGCCCCTAGTGCTAAGAAAGATAGGATGACTGCAGGGTTGAACCAACCTTCAAACATATCGAACGCATCGGAAAACATCATGTAAATAAAGGTTCCAAGACCAGCGATGATCAACACCCACCAATAAAGTTGATCGATTGCCTCCATTACCACCCCTCCTGTCGACGTTTTTGTTCCATCATCAGTACGCGTCGAAGTTGTTCGACTTCTAATGCAAGCCGATCTTCAATTTCATCCCACTCCGACAGTGATGAAGTGGATAAGTCGTTCACTTCTCGAACTCGACCAATGGAACGTTCAATCCGTCGCCGATTGTATATGTCGACAAATTCTTGTCGTTCGAGTCGCATCCTGTTTAAAAAATATTCCACTTCTTTTTGAACTTGAACGACTTGATCCGTCACGCCCTCAGAAGAATCTTGCATCAGTAGCCGACGCACTCTCACTTGATGAGCTACTAATTTAGCAATTCTCGCCTCGAGTTCGAGAATGTGCTTGTATAATTCCTCTACCTCATCTCGTTGCGTGTCATCGCGCCACCACACGTCCACCTCACCTCACTTTTCTCTACTCATCTCCATATACGATAAAACCTCATCTTCGGTTTCAAAAAATCATAAAAAAATGTAAAATGAATTTGCCAGACAGAAAGGAAGTGCTCATGTTGGGCAACCAAGTCATCAAGCTATCATCCGCATCACAAGAAAAACTAAAGAAAATGTATCATGAGTATGCAGTCGCGCCACCACCATATGCGTCATTCAGCGCCAAGACACCGGGATTTGTCGTAACGGTTTATCAATCAGGGAAAGTGATGTTCCAAGGAAAAGATGCTGAGACCGAGGCAGTGAAATGGGGACTACCTGCTGAGAAGAAACAAGCATCCGCACCGAACACCCTCTTACCTGAAGGATTTTCAAGTTGGTCTGTCATTGGAAGCGACGAGGTCGGAAAAGGAGACTACTTCGGACCACTCGTCGTCGTAGCGGCTTTTGTCTCACGCGATCAAATCGCACTCGTCAAAGAACTCGGCGTGAAAGATTCAAAACAGTTATCCGACCCTGAAATCATCCGGATTGCGAAAGATTTACACGCTACGATTCCCTATCAAAAAGCAACACTGCATAATCCAACATATAACAACATGCAACGGACGATGACACAAGGTAAAATGACCGCCATCGCCCATAATGCTGCACTTCGAGCGTTGCTTGAGAAAATCGGACAGAAACCCGATGCCATTCTAATCGATCAATTCGCAGAGAAGTCGGTATACTATCAACACTTGCGGGCAGAGCGGGATATCGTGCGCGACGATGTCTACTTTTCAACCAAGGCAGAAGGTCTTCATGTCGCCGTCGCAGCTGCTTCCATTTTAGCTCGCGCCTTCTTCTTAAAAGAAATGGACAAACTAAGTAAACAAGTAGGATTGACCCTCCCGAAAGGGGCAGGAGCAAAAGTCGACCAAGTCGCCGCTCAAATCATTCGAGGTCATGGACAGGATTATTTACAAAAGATTGCTAAAGTCCATTTTGCGAATACAAAGAAAGCCATCAACTTGAATGAACGTCGTTTGTAGAGCTTCGACATCAAGTATGATATACTCGTTTTACGGTTAAATGAACTTAAAATTTTTGGAGGATAGCGTTCATGTTGCATTATAAAACCTACACGATTAGTGATGACCATCCTTGGGTCATCTTTATACATGGGGCCGGAGGAAGTTTATCGCATTGGTATCGCCAACTTCGTCCCTTCCGTAAAAAATATAATGTCCTGCTCGTCGATTTACGCGGTCATGGCGGTTCATACGATGCTGAACAGTCGCTCAAACAACCATTGAATGCCTATACGTTTGATGTCGTTGCCAAAGACGTGATTGAAGTCATGGATCACTTAGGTATCGAAAAAGGGCACATGGTCGGTCTTTCTTTAGGGACGATTGTGATTCAGGCGATGTTTGAGCACTATCCGGATCGAATCGCATCAGTCGTCCTCGGCGGAGCCATTGTAAAATTTAATGTGCGCTCCACGTTGCTCATCCGACTTGGTAGTCTCGTGCAAAACTTCGTCCCCTATATGTGGTTATATAAATTATTCGCATGGATTTTACTCCCGAAGAAGCGTCACAAGAAGTCTCGGATGATGTTCGTCCGCGATGCGGCGAACTTATGTCAACGTGAGTTTATCCGTTGGTTCAAGATGACGGAAAATATTAATCCTTTATTGAATCAGTTCACTTCGATTCAAACGAACGTCCCGATTTTGTATATTATGGGTGATGAGGATTATATGTTTCTTGAAGCTGTCGAGCGGACAGCGAAACATCAACCGACAGCCAATGTTGAAATCGTTGCAGACTCTGGTCATGTGGTCAATGTAGACCAACCCGATCAATTCAATGCATTGTCGATGAATTTTATCGACGATCAGATTCAAGCACGCTCATTACAAATGAGCTAATTCAGGACGCCACTGGGCTTCCTGAATTTTTTTGTGTTTATTTTCAGAAAATATTGATTATTACAAAAATAGATGGTATTCTTTAGCAAATCCAACGAAGAGGAGATGCTCGAAATGTCCAATCCCGTACATATGAACAGCCTGCTGATTATTATTCGACTGAGGGACTGAAATCGTTTTGTTTTCAAAAAACGACTTTTCAGGCCCTTGTTCCCGTGGTAATCGGACAGGCGCCTGCAGATTGAAACCGCGCCTATCCTTGATGGATAGGTTTTTTTGTTGACATAAAGATATAGAGGAGATGATGGAAGTGAAGCAGTATATGATGGATCGAATGGTAAAAATTTCAGCAGGTATGGCAAATGCCGTACTCGTCACGCTCGGTGTCGGTTTATTGATTGAGACGATTGGTAATTTGAGCGGAATCGCGATGCTCGTACAGATTGGACAAGTCGCCAAATCATTGTTGGCACCTGCTTTAGGCGCTGGTGTCGCGTTTCAACTCGGAAGCAACACGCTCATCCTATTTAGCGCCATGATTGCTGCAACCATTGGCGGTGCAGCTTTAAAAGCGTCAGAAAGCGGACTCGTCCTCGTTCCAGGTCAACCGATTAGCGCACTGATTGCAGCGGCTGCCGCTGTATGGCTCGGAAAACGTGTCCTCGGCAAAACAAAGTTTGATATGATGGTCGTCCCGGTCACAGCCGTTTTAGGTGGTGGAATCGTTGGGGTTGCTGCAGCAGCGGTCACGACTCCTCTTATCAACTCAATCAGTCAAGGGATCACCGCATCTGTAGAAACGTCGCCGATTGCCACATCTCTTGTCATCGCACTTGTTTTCAGTGTCATGCTCATGTCGCCTGCATCATCTGCCGCACTCGCCATCGCGCTTCAACTTGACCCTGTCGCTAGCGCCGCTGCCTTGATCGGTTGCTCTGCTCAATTTGTTGGATTTACCTTAATGGCATATCGTCAAACCGACCCAGGTGGATTGGTCGCCTCATTCTTTGTCACACCGAAAGTGCAGTTTCCGAATATCATCAAAAACCCACGAATCGTCGTCCCACCGTTTATCGCCGCGATGATTTCCGCACCGATTGCTACTTTGATGTTCTCACTCCAAGTCCCATATGAAATTGCGGGTCTCGGGCTCAACTCCTTGATTGCCCCGCTTCAGATTTTAGCGGTCCAAGGGTTGGATGCCTTTCTCATCTTCACGATGACCGGCGTCGTACTCCCTGCACTCATTACATGGGCTCTTTATCGTGTGACGAGTCTTGTCGGATGGACCAAGTTCGGCGATCTCGCACTTGAGATTCAATAATAAAAGGAGCGTTGTCACATGTGGACAACGCTCCTTATTTTTTACGCTCGAAGTTCAGCGCCGTGTGTCGCACGGACCGCCTCGACGATCGTTTCATATGCTGCCGTTACTTCTTCATCTTGTAACGTTCGTGACGGGTTTTGGAACTTGAGTGAGAAGGCAATCGATTTCTCATCCGCTCCAACATTCTCCCCTGTATAGACGTCAAACAAGACGAGGTCAATCAAGAGTGGACCAGCCGCTTGGCGAATCGTTTGTTCCACTGTCCCAGCCGGAATCTCACGTGATAAGACGAGTGCCAAATCTCGTGAAATCGATGGATAACGTGGTACGTCTTGATAAAGAAGTGTCTCGTCTCCACGAAGTGCCAAGAGGTCGAGTTCGAATACATACACTTCCTTCATACCGTAGACGTCTTTCGATGTTCCTGGATGCACTTGTCCGACATATCCGATGACCTCTCCGTCCATCAAGATGTTCGCCGTGCGGCCTGGGTGCATATCGGGCATCGATACAGCCTCATACGTGACATCTAGGCGAAGCGTTTGGACTAACGTGTCGACAATCCCTTTTGCGACGAAATAGTCGACCGGAATCCGTGTTCCTTGCGAACGATGGTCCATCCAAAGACCTGCGACAACGCCGGCCACCCGTTCTTTCTCACGCGGTAACGTTTCTCCGTGCTCCGTATAGACACGTCCTGTTTCATAAAGTGCGACGTTCGATTGTTGACGCGCCGTGTTGTAGCGCGCCGCCTCCAACAATCCAGGGACGAGCGACGTACGAAGGACAGAGCGTTCTTCACTCATCGGCATCGCCAATCGGACGAGCTGATCGTCTTTCCCACCGAAGCGTGTCGCATGCGCCTCACTCGTTAACGAGTAAGTAATGGCTTGTGATAAGCCGACTCCTTGTAACAAACGACGTGTCTGTCTGCGCAGTACGTTGATTGCTGGCAAATACCCTTTCGATTGTGAGGCAGGTAACGTCGACGGGAGACTATCATATCCGTATAGACGTGCCACTTCTTCTGTGATGTCAGCCGGAAGCTCTAAATCCGGACGGCGCGATGGAATGTGTACTGTCAGCACGTCATCCCCTTCTGTCGCGAGACCGAGACGCTCTAAGATGTGAACGATCGTCTGACGATCGAGTGTCATCCCTAAACGCTTGTTTATATAGTCAATCGACACTTGGATTTCTCGGGCACGTGATTCGGCTTCACCTGAACGCACCGCATCATGAATGGCTCCTCCACCGAGTTCGACAATCAATTGCGCAGCACGGTCAAGCGCGAGCATGACACGTTCTGGGTCAACGCCTTTTTCGAAACGAGCGCTTGAATCTGAACGAAGACCGAGCGTTCGGCTTGTCTTGCGTACAGATGCCGGATCAAAGTACGCTGACTCTAAAACGATATCTGTCGTTGAAGTATCTACCTCTGTATTGGCACCACCCATGACGCCAGCGATGGCGACCGGGGCTTTCCCGTCCGTAATGACCATCATCGATGTATCGAGCGTGCGTGTCACGTCGTCGAGTGTGACCATTTCTTCTCCATTTTCGGCTTGACGGACTACAATCGAGTTGCCGAGTTTCTTCGCATCGAATGCGTGAAGCGGTTGTCCGATTTCAAGCATCACGTAGTTCGTCACATCGACAATGTTGTTGATTGGACGGACACCTTCTGCGATCAAGATATTCTTTAGCCATTGTGGCGATTCTGCAATCGTTACCCCTTTTACTTCACGAGCTGCGTAATATGAACAGTTCTGCGTTGCGAGTTCGATGGATACATCAGTTGGGGATGATGAAGTGACATCTGCTGTCGGCAACGTGTAAGGACGTTCTAAGATGGCCGCAACCTCATGAATGATTCCATAAAGGCTCAAGCAATCTGAACGGTTCGGTGTCAAACCGAGTTCGATGACCTCATCGTCCAAGTCGAGCAAATCGAGCACATCTGCACCGACTTGTACCGATTCACGGAATGTATGGATCCCATCCTGCTCGTCTTCCCGAATTTGTTTCTTCTCAAAGCCGAGCTCTTCGAGTGAACAAATCATCCCTTGTGATTCGACACCACGAAGTTTTGCTTTTTTGATTTTAAGTCCTGGTAAGCGTGCGCCGACTTTGGCCACGATTACATGTTGCCCTTCGCGCACGTTCGGTGCGCCACAGACGATTTGAACAGGGTCACACTCTCCGATATCCACTTTCGTCACGTTTAACTTATCCGCTTCTGGATGTTTCTCACATGAAAGGACCCGTCCGACGACGATCCCAGAAAGTCCTTCCCCACGATTTGTCACACTTTCGACTTCGATTCCGTTCTTCGTAATCAAGTCACCGAGCGCTTCGCCGCTTAAATCGGATACATCAATATATTGATTCAACCATTTTTTTGAAAGTAACATCTGTCTTCCTCCTTAGAATTGCTCGATGAAACGTAAGTCATTTGTGTAGAAATGACGGATGTCATCGACGCCGTGTTTGAGCATCGCCATACGCTCCACTCCGATTCCGAATGCGAATCCTGACACTTTTGATGAGTCATAGCCAGCCATCTCCAATACATGAGGATGGACCATTCCGCCTCCGAGAATCTCGATCCAACCGGTTCCTTTACAGACGTTACACCCTTTCCCGCCACACTTGAAGCAAGAGATGTCGACTTCGACCGATGGTTCCGTGAACGGGAAGAAGCTTGGACGAAGACGAATTTCGCGCGTTTCACCGAATAACTGCTTCACGAACACTTCAAGTGTCCCTTTTAAGTCAGCCATCGAGATGGATTCATCGACAACCAATCCTTCGATTTGCATGAATTGATGCGAATGCGTCGCATCGTCTTCATCACGACGATACACTTTACCTGGACAGATGATGCGAATCGGCTTCCCATTCGCCTCCAACATCGTGCGAGCCTGTACAGGAGATGTATGAGTACGAAGCAACGTCTCTTCCGTGATATAGAACGAGTCTTGCATGTCTCGTGCCGGATGATCTTTCGGCAAGTTCAGCATTTCGAAGTTATAGAGATCGGTCTCGACTTCAGGACCTTCAGCAATCGTATATCCGAGTCCAACGAACAAATCTTCCATCTCGTCGATGATTTGTTGCAAGAGATGGCTATGGCCAGGAGTCGATGTCCGTCCCGGGAGTGTCACATCAAGCGTTTCCGCTTTTAACTTTTCCTCTAATTCAATCGCCTTCACTTCTTCGATTCGAGCATCGAGTGTGCTTTGAATCGCGGTACGAACGGTATTGGCCAACTCACCGATGACCGGACGTTCCTCAGCAGATAATTTACCCATGCCACGAAGTACTTCAGTCATCGGTCCCTTTTTCCCTAAATATTTGATGCGGACGTCATTCAATGATTTTTGTGTGGATGCTTGTTTGATTTCTTCTAACGCTTCCACTTGTAACTGTTCTAATTGTTCTTTCATGTGTTCGCTTCCTCCTCTACATAAAAAAGTCCCTTCAGTCGTTGACTGAAGGGACGAATCATCGCGGTACCACCCTACTTGGCCAATTCATGGCCCACTTGAGAGCATCGTTATCGTGATGCCAAACCGGTGTTGTCTCCAACACGACTCCAGAGTGAATTCAGCGACGAGTCCGGCAAAGGCTCTCAGTCACGGCCATTGCTCCCTGAACGGAATCGGTCATTCGCTTACTATGTTCTTTCAACGTCATATCTTATTCATCGATGTGTTTAACCTATCACGTTTTTCACGTGCTGACAAGATTATTGTAAAGCGATGCGATACATTAAAATGCCTGCAGCGACCGCCGCGTTGAGCGATTCTGCATCACCAAGCACTGGAATATGCACACGTGTGTCACAGAGTGCCAATACATCAGCATGGACCCCTTGCGCCTCATTCCCAATCACGAGGGCCACCTTGTCTTCGAATGCAACTTGCTCATACGATGTCGCCTTTGAGAGGGCAGTCCCATATACGTGGAAGCCATCCTCTTTCAACTCAGGTAATTTTTCAAGCAAGTCGACCGTGGTCACGTTCACGTGAAACAGCGATCCTTGTGTGGCACGCACGACTTTGGCGTTGAACGGATCGACCGTTCCTTTCCCGAGTAGCACGGTATCGAATCCGGCAGCATCTGCTGTTCGAATCATCGTACCGAGATTACCCGGATCTTGTACTCGGTCAAGTACGAGTACTTTCTTCATCTTACGTTCAACCGGTGTCATCTTGACAACGGCAAACACGCCTTGGGTCTTTTCTGTTTCGGAAAGAAGGTCAGCAACGTGGTCGGATAACTCGAGAACCGGCATATCCTCAAGACGCCACGTTCCTTTCGGTGAATACGACTCAGCCATGATGAGTTGGACGAGTCGACCGGCACGAATGGCCTCGTCCACCAAATGCTCTCCTTCTACTAGGAATTGACCCGTTTCTTGACGACCTTTTTTCGTCATCAATCGTTTTAATCGTTTAATCGTCTCGCTCTTCGTAGACGTAATCTTCGTCATATTATCCCTCTTTCAACCATTGGACCGTTTCGTGGTCTAAACGTTTTGTCAATGCGACAACGAGTTGAACCGCTGCCTCGTAATCATCTTTATGGATGATTGACACGTTCGTGTGTAAATAGCGGACTGGCACTGTCAATGCGATAGCCGGCATCCCGATCCCAGAAAGGTGGAATCGCCCAGCATCTGTGCCACCGCCTGGCGTTAAATCCAATTGATATTTGATGTCTTGTTCTTTTGCGACGTCAACGATGAGGTCGACAAGGCGTGGGTTCGTGACGGTGGTCGCATCAAAGAAGATGACTTGCACACCGTCACCAAGTTTTGACAACCCTTCTGCTTGGGTCATTCCTGGTGTATCACTTGGAATGCCTGTATCGACAGCAATCGCGACATCCGGGCGAATCAAGTTGGCAGCGGTAACCGCTCCACGTAATCCGACTTCTTCCTGTACCGTCGCTCCTGTATAGACGACGCCAGGGAATGAATCTTCCTTCAGACGTTTTGCTGCTTCGATGGCAATCGCACATCCGATTCGGTTGTCCCATGCCTTCGCCATCAAGAAGTTCTCATTTTTCATGACAGTGAATTCACAATGGGGCACGACCGTATCGCCTGGACGAATTCCCCAATCAGCCACTTCGTCTTTCGACGTGGCACCGATATCTAAGAACATATCTTTGATTTCAACGGGTTTTTTTCGTGCCTCGAGCGGTAGGACGTGAGGTGGTTTCGCACCAATGACACCGGGAATCTTTTCACCAGACCGTGTGACAACATCCATTCGCTGTGCCAACAGCACTTGGTTCCACCAGCCACCGAGCGCTTGGAAACGAAGGAAACCGCCTTCTTCCACACGTGTCACCATGAAGCCGACTTCATCCATGTGACCCGCAATCATGACACGTGGACCTTCAGCATCTCCTGTCACTTGACCAAATAGACTTCCGAGACCATCCTGTTCAAACGACTCGACGTGTGGTTCGAGGTATTCACGCATCAATTGACGGACTTCTCCCTCATTGCCCGGGACGCCTGTTGCATCCGTCAAACGTTTTAACATATGTAACGATTCATTCATACCAATCCGCTCCTTTTCATTAATATCCTTGATTTTGTCGCTCATGGTTTACTTCATTTTTATTCATGTATGCCAGCAAAATGAGTTGCTCATTAAAACCGAGCGTATAACCAAGTTCGAGATAAGCTGCCATCAGCGTCTCGTACATGGCTTCCGTTTTTGAAAGACCAAAATTCGTCACTTTTCGATAAATATCTAAAAAAGCATCAGTCGCATCAAGATATGAACTTCCCGCAGGAAACGCATCTCGTTCATACCCAAGCGCAAGACCAAGTGACAGTAAGAAATGAATGCCGTCTACATATTCTTCTAAGATCACATCTTGAGGCGACGGTCCTTTCTTCGACCAAAACTTAAAGCTACGTGTTTCGTTAGCCAGTTCACCGAGCTCGACAAGCAGCGCCAGTAACCGTTCATCGAATTGATTGCCGGATAATCCATGTTGTACTTTGATCCGCTCGTCTAATTCGCGCTGCCGATCAAACAATGTTGTCCAGTTCACCGGATGTTCCTCCTCTGTCTCCACTTATAGCAGTACTAAAATCATTAAAGACCAGCCTAATGCTAAAATCAATACTTGTAATTGAAGCAGTTTTGGGGCATGAACAGCCTTCTTCCGAGTCAAATGAAGACCGAACAAGGCACCGATGGCTCCTCCTGCATAGGCGTATAGGACGTTAAAGTCACCTTTTCCTTGCGCATACTGTTTCGCTTGGATATAAGTGTAAACGTTCAAGATAATGAGCGCTAAGGCGACGATCGCAACAACCGATTGATTCATACGCTTTCCTCCTTCTCTTAATTCTAAGAAATTCTAAAGAAAAAAGAAAGCGCCGAGAGAGTGTCTCGGCGCTGTCGATTGAACGATTACGCGTTCAATTTTGATTTAGCTGTTTCAGCGAGTGACGCGAATGCCTGTGCATCTGTCACAGCAAGCTCAGCAAGCATCTTACGGTTGATGTCGATTCCTGCAAGCTTAAGGCCGTGCATCATACGGCTGTATGAGAGACCGTTTGTACGTGCTGCCGCATTGATACGTGTGATCCAAAGACGACGGAAATCACGTTTCTTCTGACGACGGTCACGGTAAGCGTACATGAGTGACTTCATGACCTGTTGTTTTGCTACTTTAAATAGAATGTGTTTCGAACCAAAGTATCCTTTGGCAAGTTTAATTTGCTTTTTACGACGTTGACGAGTCGTATAACCGCCTTTTACGCGTGGCATATGGATTCCCTCCTAAATTGTTTCTGTATTACTTCGCGATCATGTTGCGAATGCGTTTGAAGTCTCCAGCTGATACGATAGCGCCTTTACGGAGCTTACGTTTCGCTTTAGTCGATTTGTTTGCGAACAAGTGACTTGTGTAAGCGTGTGAACGCTTGAGTTTACCTGATGCTGTACGTTTGAAACGTTTTGAAGCACCGCGGTGCGATTTCATTTTCGGCATGAGTATTTCCTCCCCACTGAGAATCGATAATTAATCTTCTTTGTTCGGAGCCAGCACTAAGAACATGCTGCGTCCTTCCATCTTCGGCTTTTGTTCAACTGTTGCCAAATCGGCACATTCCGCTGCCATTTTGTCCAAAACACGTTTCCCGATTTCCGAGTGTGTGATGGCACGTCCGCGGAAACGAATCGAAGCCTTCACTTTGTTTCCTTTTTCAAGGAACTTGCGTGCATTACGCAATTTTGTTTGGAAATCGTTGTCCTCGATTGTTGGACTGAGACGTACTTCTTTCATTTGGATGACTTTTTGGTTTTTACGCGCTTCTTTCTCCTTTTTCTGGAGTTCGAAACGGTACTTCCCATAATCCATAATTTTAGCGACCGGTGGATTTGCTTTATCCGCGACTAAGACGAGGTCTAGTTCCGCTTCTTCAGCTAAACGTAACGCATCGTTACGTGATGTCACACCGAGTTGTGCACCGTCTGCGCCAATGAGACGTACTTCACGGGCACGAATGTTTTCGTTGATAAAGAGCTCTTTGCTAATGGTTAGCACCTCCATCGTGCGATTGCACGAGATTTAGATTGACAAGACAACATGGCAATAAAAAAAGCGTCGGCAGTTTCCCACCCACACATCAGTTGAGGTCATAAAACGGCAGACGATGCCGAATGAACCAAGAACTTGATGGACCTGCCTGATGACTCTCAGACGAGGTGAAAAGCGGGTGCTTCTGCTTTGTTGTTTTTAATCACTATGTCATCTTAGCACTAGCAGGAAAAGATGTCAAGATATCGCGCATGAATAATTGGTAGCTCACACTTTTATGATGATACCAGTCATTCTCTCGTTTCGCAATACCTTTTCAAAGGGAATAATGAAATATCAAAGGAGGGATCGACATGAACTGGCGAAAAGATATATCGCGAGAACATGACTACCATGATCAAGTCCAGCAGATTGTCAGTAAGACGATGCAAGCACATGGGCTAGAAGACGAAAAATTACAGGCGGTATTAACAGACTTATTAGAAGAAATGAATCGCATTACTTTAAAAATCGTCGATGACCATGAGTCGGCTCAGAATTATATCCATAAACGGTGGTACTAAAAAAGGGCGTCTGCCCCTTTTTAGTACCACCTAGTTTGTAAGCGATTTGAAGAAGTTACCGATGGCCTCAAACAATCGGGCAAAGAATCCTTTTACTTCTTCTTGTTCAAGGAATGCCTGCACATCTTGACCCGCATCTTTCAATCCACTACTGATTGCTGACCAATCAAGATTTGCTTGCTGCATGTTTTCGAATAGCGTCGTCAGTTGATCGAGTTGACCCTCAGACAACTGAACGTTATTTTGATTCAATACTTGAATGACGATGTCACGAATCTCAATATTTGTCTCTGGCATCTGATTTGCGATTTCCGCTTTAATCTCGTTCATGAGACCTGCTACGTCCTCTTGTCCGACTGTCTTACCGATTTCAGACGTGACCGCCAGCTCTTCTTGCGCCAATTCTTTTCGTTCATCCGACAGTTCAATCCCGGTCTCGGCCGCGGTCTGATCATATGCCTTCATAATTCCCGTCAAGGCCGAGGTACCCGTCACGTTAATCGGTGACGTGATATAAATATCGGCATCCGTCACACCCGCCGTGACGAGGGCGTTCGCATACATATCTTTCGTGACCCACGTCACGTTTTCCGTCTGAATATCAAGACCAGTCCCGTTCGTCAACTTGATTCGGGCAGACGAGTACATGCCGCCTCCACGTTGTGCTTGCGGGACCGAATCACCTAAATACTTTTCTTCATCTGCGGCAGTCGCGATAATGGGTTCGATTCCTTCTGGGGCATCCATACGCTCAAGTACCCATTTTTGTTGCTCTGAAGATAATGATTCACCGAGGGTCACAATCGTATCATTGACGATTGCCTCCGCTCCGACTTTCGGAAGCGCTCCTGTGAACGCAACCGCTCCAATAGTAAGTGCCAATACTGGCTTCATATAATTCATTAAGTATCACTCCTTACGTTTACGATACGTGTAGATGACCAAATACACATCCGTCTATAGACCGAAAAAAACCACCTTTCTGGTTGGAAAGGTGGTCCCTCACTTAACGTGAACGGTTCGCAATCTCATCTGTGAGCGATGCGATGAATTCATCAAGTGAAACAGAAACTTGTTCCTGCTGACCGTAGCGGCGAATATTGACCGCACGCTCATCTCGCTCTTTATCGCCAAGAACGAGCGTCATCGGAATCTTCTTCATTTGTGCTTCACGAATCTTATAGCCTAGTTTCTCGTCACGGAGATCCGTTTCGACACGGACACCACGTTTGACCAGTTCTGCTTTCACTTCTGCGACGTATTCGTCGTGGACGTGTGAAACCGGGATCAACTTGACTTGGACCGGTGCGAGCCATGTCGGGAACGCGCCTTTATACTCTTCAATCAAGTAAGCGACAAACCGTTCCATCGTCGAGACGACACCACGGTGCAAGACGATTGGACGATGGTCCTTACCGTCTGGCCCAGTGTATGTCAAATCGAAACGTTCCGGAAGCAAGAAGTCGAGTTGGACAGTCGAGAGCGTCTCTTCTTTCCCAAGTGCCGTCCGTACTTGTACGTCAAGTTTCGGTCCGTAAAATGCCGCTTCGCCTTCTGCTTCAAAGTACGGAAGTTCGAGCTCGTCCATCGTTTCTTTCAACTGACTTTGTGCCATTTCCCAAATGGCATCGTTATCGAAATACTTCTCTTTATCAGCAGGATCGCGATACGAGAGACGGAAACGATAATCTTTTATGCCAAAGTCAGCGTATACTTCTTGAATCAAATGAACGATGTCTTTGAATTCTTGCTTCATCTGTTCAGGTGTAACGAACGTATGTCCATCATTCAATACCATATAACGAACACGTTGTAGACCTGTGAGCGCCCCTGACATCTCGTAACGGTGCATCCCACCAAGCTCAGCGATTCGAAGTGGAAGTTCGCGGTACGAACGTGGCTCATGTTTGTAGATTGTCATGTGGTGCGGGCAGTTCATCGGACGAAGGACGAGTTCTTCGTTGTCCATCTCCATTTTCGGGAACATGTCTTCTTGATAGTGATCCCAATGACCAGATGTCTTATACAAGTCGACCGAACCGAGAACCGGTGTGTAGACATGTTGATATCCGAGTTCGAGTTCTTTATCAACGATGTAGCGCTCGACCGTACGACGTATCGAAGCCCCTTTCGGAAGCCACATCGGAAGCCCTTGACCGACTTCTTGTGAAACGAAGAAGAGGTCGAGTTCTTTCCCGAGTTTACGATGGTCGCGTTCTTTCGCCTCTTCAAGAAGACGCAAGTGTTCAGCGAGTTGTTCTTTCGTCGCCCACGCTGTCCCGTAAATACGCTGTAGCATCTTATTGTCTGAGTCCCCGCGCCAGTAGGCACCAGCCACGCTCATCAATTTGAAGATTTTCAACTTCGATGTTGACGGGACGTGAGGTCCACGGCAAAGGTCAAAGAACTCACCTTGATGATAGATTGTAAGAGTTTGATCAGCAGGAATGTCCTCAATCAACTCAATCTTGAGCGGATCTCCCAATTCTTTATAACGAGCGAGCGCCTCGTCACGAGAAACGACTTCACGTGTGATTTCTAAGTTTTCGTCGACGATGCGTTTCATCATCTTTTCGATTTCAGGAAGGTCTTCCTCATTGATGCGACGATCCATCTCGATATCGTAATAGAACCCGTTCTCAATCGTCGGTCCAATTCCGAGATAGATGTTGTTGTCTTCTCCGTATAACCGTTTGATCGCTTGAGCCATCAAGTGCGCTGACGAGTGACGCATCAAATCAAGACCATCTTCCGAGTCCGGCATCACGAGTTCGATTTTGCCGTCATGTTCGATTGGACGACGATAGTCGATGAGTTCTCCGTCTAGTTTTGCTGCGATTGCCTTTTTACGAAGTCCCGGACTGATCGAGCCCGCGACGTCTTCTGCTGTGACGCCTGCATCAAATTCTTTTACCGCGCCATCTGGAAATGTTAATTGAATCATGTACATCTGTCCCCTCTCAAAAAATGAATATAAAAAAAGCCCATCCCTCAAAAAGGGACGAGCTTTGATTCTCGTGGTACCACCCTCGTTCCCAAGCAATCTGCTTGGCTCGAACACACGATAACGAGTGTGAATCGCCGCACGATTGACCCGTACGGTGCTCTGAGGGAGTAAATCCATCGTCGTCGTTAGGAAGCTTCCACCGCCCTTCCCTCGCTAAAACTCGTCTCGATGATCCATATCCTCTTCTATGCATCCTTTATATGCTTCTTAGTATAGTCAACTCACCAAAGAAAAACAATCCTTTACCGACGGCGATTTTCACCCTTTAACTCAATTTGGGTCGTCGTCGTGGAAATACGTTGCATGAGTCGCTGTGCCTTCATTTTATTTTGCGGCGAACCATCGATTGAAAAGTGCGTCTCGAGTTCTTCTCCGCTAAAGTTTGAACTGTAGAGCGTCGGCAAGCGATGCATCATCCGATACTGAAGAATGATCCCGAACAATTCATCTCGTACCCACGGACTGATGGCTTCAGCTCCGATGTCATCAATCAGTAAGACTGGCACATGTTGAAACGACGTCAAGAAAGAGTCGAACGACTCGGTACGAATTTTGCGTTTCGCCTCCGACACAAAGCCCGGAGCATGGACTAGAATCGTCTCGATGTCCGCCACCTTCAACTCATTGGCGATTGCGGCGAGTAAATATGTCTTCCCGACGCCAAAACTACCATGGAGATAGAGGCCGTTCACTTTTTGACGAGACTTCATCCCTGTTACAAATCGCATCGCTTCACGCAATGCGATTTTACGCGCGTCGTCGCCCCAATCGAAAGATTCGAAACTCGCCTCGCGAACTTCTTCCGGTAAAAACAAACTTTTGAATTTACGGTCCATTTCTTTTTGTCGTCTCGCCTGGCGATGTGCGACCGTTTCTTCATATCGAATTGCAATCTGTCCTAAATCGACATAAAGTACCGGTTGATGGCCTGGGATGACGGCCTGATCTTCTCTGAACGTTTTTCCATCCATCTGTTCCGCGTACTCACTCAGTTTGGTAAACCCGATTTCAATCGCCTTCTCCTCTAACTCTGGATGAGCGTTCAAAAATGCAATGACACCCGGGTGGTTCAGTGTACGTCTGCGAATCGACTCGTACGCCTCCCGAACTTCTTTTCGGTTCATCAACTGAGACAGCGACTGATTGATTCGTTCCATCCCCTCACCCCTTCTCTTTCAATTCATTTAATAGTTTCACAAGTTCCGCGTCATCCGGTACGGACGACTCGAGTTCTTTTTTCCTCGCTTGGTCGTATGAGCGCTGTTGTTTCGCCTCGTCCTCGAGCCATTTCGGCATATCCCCTTGTTGGGGTTTCCGTCGTGACCCGACTGTGGTGCGTTGCACACTCTCACGTTTTTGCTGTTTCTTCTCGATGAGCGCATCTTGAGATTCTTCACGCTCTAGCGCTTCTTTTGCATTCGTATAGCCCGCTGTTTTCCAACTCGTCGCAATGCGCAAGACATAGTTCTCGCTCAGCCGCGTCTGCTTCTTCACTTCGATACAGTAATAGAAGAGCGCATTGATGACCCCTGGCGCGAGACCGAGTGTGTCGACGAGTTCAATGACTAACTGTTCATCACTTTTTGAAAGTTGCGGGGTCTTCCGAAGCGTCGAGACATATTGATGTGGGTGTGCGGACTCCATCACTTCGGGATCATGCAAATCTCCTAGTTTCGTCTGTTCAAGTTCGACGGTCTTCTCTTTCCGGTGGCGCGTCTGTTTCTTCTTCAACTGCAGAACCATTTGACGACAACCGTCCCGCTTCTCTTGCTCGCTGAGTGGCAGGTACGCCTCATGTACGAAATATTCTTTCAACATTTCCGCCATCGTCTCTTCATCGAGTTGTGACACGTAGGCCAATTTTGTGATCGTTTCGTCTAATTTTTTCGTGAAAAATCCAACTGGAAAATTCGTCAGTTTTTTCACAATTTCCATATCGAACGAATAGTTGATCTCAATCTTAGCCCGGTCCGGCTTTTCATAATTTTTTTGTGTGAACGCACGATGGTTTACTCCTTTGACATCAAATACTTCATTGAAATCCTTTGTCACTTCGACGATACCTGCAGGCAACGGATCAATCGTAAAACGCCCTTGTAGTTGTTTGAATCGTACTTCCCCGACTTTATAGAAGAGGAAACTCGACAGTAACCCATCATTCAAAAACGTGTGCGGTGCAAGCGGAACACGTAACTGATAAACGTATTGTGTCAATCGAGCGTCTTTTGTTTTATAGGTGCGCACTAATCCGATCGCTTCTAAGCGGAACAAACTGTCCATTAACTCATTGATAGAGAACTCCAACATCTCACACAATGCACTATGGGACATATAGTTGGATTTCATTTTGCCCGGTTTTAGTTCGCTCCATAACGTTTGATAGAGTGCGAGCGCCTTCACCCCGATGACAGGTTGATATAAGTGGTAAAGGGACTGGTACGATTCACGGTCGACTAGACCGGTACTCATGATTAACAATTCGTCCGTCCCAAAGATTGTACGTTCTTTCTCCATGGCTCTCTCCCTTGAAAAAAGGGCGACCAGCAGGCCGCCCTTTAGTTGGTCGAATTTTCTTGCTTCATTAAATCTTCAAGTTCTTTAAAGAACACCGTGATGTCTTTGAATTGACGATAAACCGATGCAAACCGAACATATGCGACTTCATCGACTCGTGCAAGTTCATTCATCACAAGCTCGCCTACTTGTTCACTTGGAATTTCTGACTGGGCGAGGGCACGGAGTTGCTGTTCGACTTTCGTCACAACCCCTTCGAGCTGTTCAAGTGTGACAGGTCGTTTCTCGCACGCCCGAATAATGCCGCGAAGCACTTTTTCACGACTGAACTCTTCACGATTTCCATCTTTTTTAACAATGATGAGCGGTGTCTGTTCAACCGTCTCAAACGTTGTAAACCGATACCCACATTTTTCACATTCACGACGACGTCGAATCGAATAATGGTCTTGCACCGGACGGGAATCGAGCACTCTCGTTCCATTATGATCACATTTCGGACAACGCATGCTCAAACCTCCTTATCGTTCGACTGTTTTATTACCAATGGCACGTAACGGGAATTGTTGCGTGAGCGCCTCGTAGTAGTGCGATACAATTTGCGAAAGGTCTGCACCGAGTCGCTGTTCACGGTTTAATGTAAAATCGACAGCCGTCCGGCCGCCATCCACTTGTACAATCGTGATGAGCCCGTCCCAGCCTTCTCCGAGAAACGAAAGTTCTCCTCGATTCGCATCGATTCGACGAACCGTCTGACCGTTCTCTTGAATTTTTCCTTCTAACCATTGCAACATCGCATGTGACGATGCCGCATAGTAACGTGTTTGGAGCATTTCATTTTTATGTGTATCTTTCGTTTCAATATGTGTTTGTAACTTATCTAACAGTCCCATAATCCACCTCAACGCCTGAGTTATATACGTTAAGCATATCAAAATTAAGGCGACAACAAAACAATTAAAAGGGCTGACCGTTAAACGGTCAGCCTCAAAAGGTCAATCTGATTTATTTGCTGATTGCCACTTGCGCTTCCGGAACACGAATTGGTCCCATTCCACGCTCAAGTTTCACATCTTCACGTACTTTTGCATCCAATCCTTCAGCAATATACTGCGATGCTGTAGCCGGATCGATTCGATCTCCACATGTAAACACGTCAACTGACGCATAGCCATGTTCTGGGAAACTGTGAATCGTTAAGTGTGATTCTGAAATGATGACGACTCCACTTACACCGTGTGGCGCAAATTTGTGGAATGCAACTTCGCGGACTTCAGCGCCCGAACGAAGAGCAGCATCGACGAACAAACGCTCGATGTAGTCGATATCATTTAATTTGTCGGGATTGCACTCCCAAAGTTCTGTAATAATGTGACGTCCCATAGTATCCATATTAGTGGATCCCCCTTTACATCAATGGTCTCAAAGTAGTTGATGATCACTCACTTTGTGCCTGAATCGCCCACAACCACGGGGGCAAGTTAGTCCTAAGAGGTCCTAACCCTTTAAGTTGCGTTTGTCAGACCAATTGAAGTTCACGAAATTGAGTGTAACGTGTTTGGGACGTCGTTACAAGACATTTGATAAAAAAATCTAAAAAATATTTCTCCGCACGTAATATTTTTTAGGCGTGTGTTTCTTGTTGCCCGATTTGAAGATAGCTGGCCACCATATCCAACAAGTCCACGACACGGCATGAGTAGCCCCATTCATTGTCATACCATGCGAGTACTTTGACATGATTCCCTCCGAGTACCATCGTCGAATCCATGTCGATAATCGACGAGCGATCGTCCCCGTTAAAATCGATAGAGACGAGCGGTTCGTGAGAAACGCCTAAAATACCCGTCATTTCTCCATACGCTGCCCGTTCAAACGCTTCATTGACTTCATCGACCGTAACATCTCGGTGGAGTTCGACGACCAAGTCGACAAGTGATACGTTCGGAGTCGGTACACGGAGTGCCATTCCGTTTAACTTCCCTTGTAGTTCCGGCATCACCAGACCAATCGCCTTAGCCGCTCCCGTTGATGTCGGGATGATGGAACTGCCACACGCACGCGCGCGCCGCAAATCTTTATGCGGGTTGTCAATATTGTTCTGGTCGTTCGTATAGGCGTGTACTGTCGTAATCAGTCCCGTCTCGATACCGAACGTCGAATGCAAGACCTTCACGACAGGTCCGAGACAGTTCGTCGTACACGATGCGTTTGAAATGATATGGTCTTCCTCCGGGCGATAGTCACGATCATTGACCCCCATCACGATCGTGCGTAAGTCCCCTTTACCCGGTGCGGTCAAAATCACTTTTTTCGCGCCTGCCTCAAGATGAAGTCTTGCCCCGCTATCGGAGTTAAACTTCCCGGTCGCTTCGACGACGATGTCGATTTCAAGGTCTGACCAAGGCAACCGTGATGGATCACGTTCCGAAATAAGTTCAATCCGTTTCCCATCGACTTCGAGCGCATCCCCATGCGCACGTACTGTCAATCCGAATGGACCGTGAATCGAGTCATGTTTAATAAGATGCGCAAGTGTTTCCGCCGGATAACTTGCGTTAATCGCCACCACTTCATGACGTCCCTCGAGCATCAATTTTCGAAATACCATTCTTCCGATTCGACCAAATCCGTTAATTGCCACTTTTGTCCCCATGATAGATCCCCCTTTTTCTACATTACGGTTTCATTATAACGGATAGCTGTAAGCGTTTTCACTATGATTCGTCACATTTTTTTCGTTTTTCTTTGTTTATTTTTTGAAAATGAGGGAAATTTCTTGGCGTAACAGACAAGAGAAAGGAGGCGTCATGATGTTTGATTGGGGAGATATCGATAAATTCTTTATTTCGTTCTTTATCATTTTACCGATTGTGACGTTAATTCATGAGCTTGGTCACTTCTTCTTCGCAAAGTTGTTCGGTGGCTCACTCGATATGCAAATCGGTACCGGGAAGAAAATGTTTAAAGTAGGTCGTTTACAAGTAAATCGTGTTTATTTTTACGATGCATGGTGCCAGTTCACTGATTTAAAATGGAGCAACAAGGTCACCCGTACGCTAGTCTATGGCGGTGGAGCCATTTTCAATTTAGCGAGCATCTTAATCGTCAACGCGTTCATTCTTCGACGAGATATTGAACCGACACTCTATACGTATCAGTTCGCCTATTTCTCGTTCTACTATATCTTCTTCTCACTCTATCCCATCTATTATTCGAACGGTCATCCTAGTGATGGACGTGCGATTTATGATACATGGAAAAAAGGGTCTCCAGAATCCGATCCATTAAACTAAAAAGAAGGCGATATCAGTCGCCTTCTTTTTGTATCGTTTGAAACTGTTCGACCAGACGATTGATTTGTGGAGGAAGGTCCCCTAATGCCCCATTATTGTTTATGAGGAAATCCGCCTGGTGCTTTTTATCTTCAATTGGAATCTGTGAACGAATACGGGCTAACGCCTCTTCTTTCGTCAATCCATTCCGTTCCATGAGACGCATCAGTTGAATCTCTTCACGGCAATAGACGACGACGGAATAATCAACCAGATCGAGCATCGTTCCTTCAAACAGTAACGGAATATCAAAAATGACGACAGGTTCCCCCGATGCCTCATACGTTCGCATTTGCTCATTCATTTCTTCTCGAATCGCTGGATGCATCAATTGATTCAATTGCTGACGTTTTGCTTCATCATGGAAGATTTCCCGACCGAGCGCAGGACGGTTCAGCACGTCGCCCACAAAACATTTTGGAAATGCAGCCCTTACCCCTTCAATCGCCTTTCCTCCTGGTTCAACGACCGTCCTTGCAATCAAATCGGCATCGATAATCGGAATGCCTCGTTCTCGAAACAGTCGCGATACCGTAGACTTCCCGGTTGCAATTCCACCAGTCAATCCAATCTTCAACATACACGTCCACCCCTTAACGTTGTTGACAGTGCGGACAGTAATGCGTACCTCGCCCGCCCAATTTCATCTTTTCAATTTCATGTCCGCATCGGCGGCACGCTTCTCCGGTCTGTCCATATACGTAGAGCCTCTCTTGAAACGTTCCTGTGGCGCCATCTGGATTGGCATAACTGCGAATCGTACTACCTCCACGCTCAATAGCCTCAGTCAAGACAGCAACGGCTTCAGTCCGCACACGGTCGACTTCTTCATGTGACAAACTTGCGGCCGGTCGTGTCGGATGGACACCCGCACGAAACAACGTCTCATCTACATAGATGTTACCTAATCCAACAAAGATGGACTGATCGAGGAGGGCGGTCTTAATCGCGCGTGTCTTCATGCGCTCTAAACGTCGGTGTAACACCTCGGTTGTCACACGCTCGTCAAACGGCTCGTACGCAAGTAATGAGAGCGGTGGTGTGGTATGAATCGTTTCATTCGTCCGCAACTCCATCGTACCGAATTTACGGACATCATTATAGTGTAGAGTCGATTGGTCCGTAAACGTAATCACGATATGTGTATGTTTTACCGGTTCTGTAATGGAGTCATAAGGGAAAAACTTCCCTTCCATGCGAAGATGGGAGACGAGATACCCGTTCGTCAATTTGAATAAGATGAATTTCCCCCGACGTTCCACATCCGTAATCGTTTCTCCAATCAAATGGTGAACCCATTCTTCGGGGTCGAGCCCGCGGATAATTTTAGGGTCGAGGACATCGACAGACTGAATCGTTTTTCCTGAAACGGCAGGTCGCAACCTACGACAGACCGTTTCGACTTCTGGTAATTCTGGCATACTGATTTCCTTTCTATCCGTTTATTTCGTATCAAACCATGTCGTTCCAACCGCTCCGTCCGCACGTAACGGGACATCAAGTGTGACCGTATGTTCCATCGCTTCGGTCACGAGTTTCTCTAATGCTTCCATCTCTTCGGCCGGACCTTCGAATATCAATTCATCGTGTACTTGTAACAACAGCTTAGATTGAAGTTTTGACGTGTTTAACGCATGATCGACATCAATCATCGCTTTTTTTATAATGTCCGCTGCCGTTCCTTGAATCGGTGTGTTGATTGCGGTACGTTCAGCAAACCCACGCAAGTTGAAATTACGAGAATGGATGTCCGGGATGTTCCGGCGTCGTTTCAACATCGTCTCGACGAACCCGTGTTCACGTGCCCGTTCAATCGCGGCATCCATGAACGTCTTCACCCCAGGGAACTGTTCAAAGTACGTATCGATAAAGGTCTGCGCTTCTTTCCGTGTAATCCCTAGGTTTTGTGAGAGTCCATAATCACTGATGCCATAGATGATTCCGAAGTTGACGGCTTTTGCTTGACGACGCATGAGTGACGTAACTTCTTCAGTGGAAACTTTAAACACGTTCGCCGCCGTCGACGTATGAATATCCTCATCGTGAAGGAAGGCTGCCATCATCTTCTCATCTTGTGACATATGTGCCATGATGCGCAGTTCGATTTGAGAGTAATCGACCGCATAAAGTACCCATCCCGGTTCACTCGCGGTAAACGCTTTACGGATGCGACGCCCTTCTTCTAATCGAATCGGAATATTTTGAAGGTTCGGGTTAACCGACGAAAGCCGTCCCGTTTGAGTAAGCGTCTGTGTATAACGCGTATGAATCTTGCCATCATCCTTCACGACTTTCTGCAAGCCTTCGACATACGTGGACTGAAGTTTGCCAAGTTCACGATAATGCATGATTTTCTCAATGATCGGATGAAGCGGTGCCAATTTTTCGAGGACATCCGCTGCCGTTGAGTATCCCGTTTTCGTCTTTTTCACAGGAGGGAGTGACAGTTTTTCAAATAATACGACCCCTAACTGTTTCGGTGAGTTGATGTTGAACGGTTCGCCGGCTAATTCATGAATCGTGACCTCAAGTGCATTTAGACGTTCACGCAGGTCCGTTTCCATATGTTGAAGCGTTTCGACATTTACGAGGATACCAGCCCACTCCATCTCGGCCAATACGGAGACGAGTGGTTTTTCAAGCGCCTCATAGAGTTCTGTCTGTTCATTCTCTTTCAACTCCGAAACTACACGTTCAAACAATGTATAGATGGCGTACGCCTTTTCTCCGAGATGTGCATGAAAAACATTCTCTTCCGGCACCTTGATTTTTGCACCTTTTCCGTAGACCGTTTCATCTTCCTCAAGAGGATACGTAAAGTGTGCAGCAATCGAGCTGAGAGACGTCCCACCAGATAGGTTGAGCAAATACCCTGCGACAAGCAGGTCTTCATACCCACGCAGTGCCAATTGGTGACGTTTCAATTGAATAATTGTCTGCTTCGCATCGAGACAAATCGTCGTCTTCGTCTCGTCTTCGATCCATTCCTTGACCCGTTCGTCCTCAAGAAGCGTCACATCTCCAATCGTGACACCTCGTTCCGACGCGATCGCCACTCCAATCACGTCTTCTTCAAAATAATCATCATGCAGCTGTTCAAGTATTAACACAGCTCGCGATAAATCTTGATCGGCCAACGCGATTGTTGGTCGTACCGCTTTTTCAACCGGTTCTTCTGAAGAGGTATCCGTCAGTTTGCCGATGAGTGACTTGAACTGTAAATCCATAAATAACGTTTTGACGACCGAAGCGTCATATGGCTTAAAGAGAAGTTCATCCATCGTCACATCAATCGGTACATCCGTGTAAATGGTCGCCAACTGTTTCGACATTTTCGCTTCTTGTTCATTCGCCTCTACTTTTTCCTTTTGCTTCCCTTTCAACTCATCCGTATGTTCGTAAAGGGCCTCGACGGTACCATATGTGGCAATCAACTTCAGTGCCGTCTTTTCCCCGACCCCTGGAATACCAGGGATGTTGTCGGATTTATCTCCCATTAATCCTTTTAGATCAATCATCTGAATCGGTTGTAGTCCGTCGTAGCGTTCCTTGAACGCGGTCACGGTCATTTTCTCAACTTCGGTGATGCCTCGTTTCGTCAAATAGACCGTCACACGTTCATTGATCAATTGAAGTAAATCCTTATCCCCCGTCACAACCGTCACCTGATCAAAGGTCGGGTCTTTTGAGAGCGTCCCGATGATATCATCCGCCTCGTATTGGTCAAGCTCTAAGACAGAGATGCCAAACGCCCGACAAACGTCACGCACGAGCGGAAATTGTTCACGCAATTC
This sequence comes from Exiguobacterium sp. s43, assembly GCF_018617255.1. Classification (GTDB taxonomy): domain Bacteria; phylum Bacillota; class Bacilli; order Exiguobacteriales; family Exiguobacteriaceae; genus Exiguobacterium; species Exiguobacterium profundum. The sequence continues at coordinate 884,455 of NZ_JACSJT010000001.1, read as the reverse complement.
TCCCGGTGTCTTTTGACGTCCACCTTTGTATTCCGCGAACGTATCGTGACGGAACGTTTTCTTTGACGCATCGAACGCCACAGCAAAATGAGTCGGTTGCTCATCTTCCATTAGTTTCAATAACATCATCGTAAACCCATACACTGCATTCGTATTCCGACCTGACGCATCCGACATCGGAGGCAGTGCAAAAAACGCACGATATGTTAAGGAGTTCCCATCAAGGACTAGTAGTTTATTCATTCAATCGACCTCCATTCTTCTCTTCAACCATCATACCATACGGGTACATGCGTTCGAAAAAAAAGGCCCTTTTCTACGAATAGAAAAGGGCCAAATTCTCGATCGTGTGGAGATGAGCACCGATCGAGTCACGAGATGATGAAGAGGTCTCATTCATAGGATAGCAAGGTTTTGTAAAGTAAATATGAACGAACGATAAAGTCATTGTTAAACCCGAGGGAATGTAATGGTAAACGTCGTTCCTTTGCCTTCCTCACTCTCTACGTCGATCGTGGCATGATGCAAATCGATGATGTGTTTCACGATGGCGAGTCCGAGGCCAGTTCCACCCGAGTTCCGACTTCTTGCCTTATCGACACGATAGAAGCGCTCAAAGATACGACTCACTTCTTTTTCGGCGATCCCGATTCCGTTGTCCTTGACGCGAAGTTTATAGGAATCTGCCTTTGCTTCCACGGCGATTTCGACACGACTTCCTTCTGGTGAATAGTTGATGGCGTTGGCGACCAAGTTCATGATGACTTGCTTCATTCGGTTCAGGTCCGCTTGCAAGACGACCGTCCCCTCGTGTTTCGCTTCTAGCTGAATCGACTTCTTGCTCGCCTTTTGACTAAGCAGGAGGCAGACCTCATCGACGAGCTGATTCAGATCGACGGACACCAACTCCATTTGGAAGTCATCCCGCTCCAATCTCGACAATTCAAGGAGATCCTCAACAAGCATCTGCATCCGCGTCGCTTCTTTTTGGATGATGTCTAAAAACTGGTCTCGAAGTTCCGGGACTTCTTTCGCCCCATCCAGAAGCGTCTCACTAAACCCACGAATGGACGTGAGCGGTGTCTTCAACTCATGGCTGACGTTCGCCACGAAGTCTTTCCGCATCTTCTCAAGTCGCTTCAGTTCTGTAATATCGTTGAACAACAACGTCGTGCCGCGAAGCATCCCGGTATCACTGAAAATCGGTGCCGCGGATACCATATACGTTTTTTGATTGAAACCCGTTCGAATCGATAATTGCCGGCGATGGACCTCCTCCGTCAGATAGACGTCTTCGATCAGTGTTTCAACTTCTGGACTCGGTAGAATCCCGTGATAAAACTGTCCGATCGATAAATCATCGTATTGGAACATCTCACGGTAAGAACGGTTGACCAACGTGACGATCCCACGCTCGTCGACGAGCAGAAGACCCGCCCCCATATACTCGATTAACGATTCGAGTCTCGCCCGTTGTACGGACTCCCCGAGAGAAATCGACTCCAAATTCCGGGCAAGCACGTTGATTGACCCTGCTAGGCTACCGGTCTCTTCATCATTTCTGAGTTCATACACACGGGCCCGATAATTCCCGTCCGCCAGTTCCCGCAAGACAATCGTCGCCTCATCGATTGGTCGAATAAATTGATTCGTCAAATGTTGGAGCACGAATAAAATTATGAAGAAGGAGAAGAAGAGCGCGAGGGCAATCGTCAACCAGATGCGATTGTACACCCCTTCTAAATCCGATACATAACGGATGAATGTTAAATAGACTGTCCCACCCGTCGCAAGTTCGATCGGTTTTGTGTATTGAATCAACTCATCCTCATCCGCTTCACCGAACGTCCCTTCCTCAGGGACCATATTCGGATCAATTTTGTAATCGATGGACCCGACGCGAAACGGCGTGCCAGCGATTACCTCCATCCGACTATTGAGAAGGAGAATATCAAAGCTGCTTCCGTCATCAATTTGACCGACATACTCACGAATCTCGTCCAATTCGCCTCCCTCGAGGTAGAGGGCTGCCAATTGAGCATCTTCTTTTAGACGATCTCGTTCTGAATCCAGATAAAAGTCTTTGAAGAGCTGCCCAAGGACAATCCCGAGCGTCAGCAAGACACCGGTGACAAGAAAAATGAGAGTCGTCATAAATCTAGAGCGATACGTCTTCATTCCGAAGTCGGCTCCTCCATCTTATAGCCAAGACCGCGAATCGTTTTAATATAGGTCGGTTTCTTCGTTACCGGTTCAATTTTTTCACGAAGGTGACTGATATGGACATCAACAATCCGGGTATCACCCACAAAGTCATAATTCCAAATGGCCGATAATAATTGATCTCGCGTCAACACGCGTCCTTTATTTTTCGCCAAATAGGCTAACAATTCAAATTCTTTCGGCGTCAACTCGAGGCGCTCCCCTTGCTTGAACACTTCGTAGTTTGAAGCGACGATTTTAACATCTCCGATTTGAATGACGTCCTCTTCAACCGCCGATTCTTGCGGGGCAGAACGTCTAAGAATCGCTTTGACGCGCGCGACTACTTCACGTGGGCTGAACGGCTTCGTCAAATAATCGTCCGCTCCGAGCTCGAGCCCCAATACTTTGTCAAACTCATCATCTTTTGCCGTGAGCATTAAAATCGGTGTATTGACTTTTTGCTGACGGAGTCGTTTGCACACTTCAAGTCCATCCATCTCCGGCAGCATCAAGTCGAGCACGATGAGCACGGCGTCCTTTTTCTCAGCCAATTCCAATCCGGTTTTGCCATCGTGCGCCGTCTCTACTTCAAAGCCAGCCTGTTCTAAATTAAATTTCAATAATGTCGCAATCGATACTTCATCGTCGACAACAATTACTTTATCAGCCACACTGCTTCCTCCTCTTAAACCATCAAATGTCACTTTCTATTTTACAAATCAATGCTTGAAACGACCAACCTCAAAGCAAATCTTTACAAAAACAAAACAAATCCACTTTCAGTGTAGCATGTTCGATAAGAGAGAAGGCGCAAAAAAGGTGCCTCCTGCAACATGACAGGAAGCACCTCAAACTTATAAGACGCTTAATACCGATCGGACAGAATCCGCAGACTTCGATAGCGCTGCTTTTTCTTCATCCGTCAAGTCGAGCTCTAACACTTGCTCAATTCCATGTTTACCAAGAATCGTCGGGACGCCAAGATACAAATCATGGAATCCGTACTCTCCCTCAAGGTATGCGATGGCCGGTAAGATTCGACGCTGATCTTTTACAATCGCCTCGACCATCTCCACGATGGCAGCGGCTGGCGCATAATACGCCGAGCCATCGCCCAGTAGTTGGACAATCTCGCCGCCACCTTTTCGTGTCCGTTCGACGATTTGCTCGATTCGCTCATGTGGGATGAGTTTTTCGAGCGGAATGCCTCCAGCGTAAGAATAGCGTACGAGAGGCACCATATCGTCTCCATGACCTCCAAGGACGAATCCGGATACGTCTTTGACAGAAACATTCAGCTCTTGTGCCACAAACGTTCGGAAGCGAGCCGTATCCAATACACCGGATTGACCGATGACGCGTTCTTTCGGGAACCCTGATTCTTTGAACGCCGCGTACGTCATGGCGTCTACTGGGTTCGTCAATACGATCAGGATGGCGTCTGGAGAGTAACGGGCAATCTCTTTCACAACCGAGCGCATGACGTTTGCGTTCGTTGCGACGAGGTCGTCCCGGCTCATCCCCGGCTTGCGCGCGATTCCCGCGGTAATGACAACCACATCGGAATCGGCCGTGTCCGCGTAATCAGACGTACCTGTGACCCACGAATCAAACCCTTGAATCGGTGCCGTTTCTTGCATGTCGAGCGCTTTCCCTTTCGTCGGTCCTACTTTTTCTTCCATATCGAGCAGTACGACATCCCCTAGCTCACGTTGAGCCAAGTACAGTGCAGTCGTTGCACCGGTGAAGCCACTTCCAATAACAGAAATTTTGTTACGACGAATCATGAGCTCTCCTCCTCGGTCGTCTTACATGTTTTTAATCAATTCATCCGCGAACTCTGAACATTTCACTTCTGTCGCTCCGTCCATGAGACGTGCGAAGTCGTATGTGACAACTTTCGAAGCGATCGTTTTCTCCATTGAGTTGATGATGAGGTCAGCCGCTTCGTTCCAGTTCATGTGGCGGAGCATCATCTCACCTGAAAGGATGACTGAAGATGGGTTTACTTTATCAAGACCCGCGTATTTCGGAGCTGTACCATGTGTCGCTTCGAAAATCGCATGTCCTGTGATGTAGTTAATGTTCGCACCAGGTGCAATCCCGATTCCACCTACTTGAGCAGCAAGGGCATCTGAGATGTAGTCACCGTTCAAGTTCATCGTCGCAACAACGTCGAACTCACGTGGACGTGTCAAAATCTGCTGGAGGAAGATATCAGCGATTGAATCTTTGACGATAATTTTCCCTTCAGCTTCCGCTTTCGACTGAGCTTCGTTAGCAGCTGCTTCACCAGATTCTTCTTTGATACGGTCATACTGTGCCCATGTGAACACTTTGTCACCGTACTCCGCTTCAGCGAGTGCATAACCCCAGTTTTTGAAGGCGCCTTCTGTGAACTTCATGATGTTCCCTTTGTGGACGAGCGTTAAAGATTTACGGTTGTTCGCAATCGCATATTCAATTGCTGCACGAACCAAACGTTCTGTTCCTTCAGAAGAAACTGGCTTGATTCCGATTCCTGATGTTTCTGGGAAACGGATCTTGTTGACATTCATCTCGTCTTGCAAGAATTTGATGAGTTTTTTCACTTCATCGCTTCCTGAAGCGTACTCGATTCCAGCATAGATATCTTCAGTATTTTCACGGAAGATGACCATGTCTGTATCTTCAGGACGTTTTACTGGTGATGGAACACCTGTGAAGTAACGAACTGGGCGAAGGCATGTATATAAATCGAGTTCTTGACGAAGTGCGACGTTCAATGAACGAATTCCTCCACCGACCGGAGTCGTAAGTGGTCCTTTGATGGCAATCAAGTACTCACGAATTTGATCAAGTGTCTCTGTTGGGAGCCATTCGCCTTTTTCGTTATATGCTTTTTCCCCAGCATATACTTCCATCCATTCGATTTTCTTGTCGCCGCCATATGCTTTTTCAACCGCAGCGTCAAATACGCGAACAGCCGCATTCCAAATGTCAGGACCTGTTCCGTCACCGATAATGAATGGTACGGTCGGTACATTTGGTACGTTCAATACACCGTTTTCAACTGTAATCTTTTGTCCTTGTGTCAACATAATGAATCCCCCTAAGTACATTACTGTAGGTCGACGCGTGCGCCGACCTACGTCACTTGTTAGTTTACCAAACTTTTGTCTAAAATGTGTCTCGAATTAACGTTCGTTTACCGGAACATACTTACGGCTCGTTTCACCGACATATTCCGCACGTGGACGAATCAAGCGATTATCCGCATATTGCTCGAGAATGTGCGCAATCCAGCCAGACATACGAGATACGGCGAAGATTGGTGTGAATAGATCTTCTTCGAGACCGAGCGCATAATAAGTTGAAGCTGAATAGAAATCGACATTTGGTTTCAAACCTTTTTCCGTTTCGACAAGATGGTCGATTTTCTCAGACATCTCATACCATTTCGGTTCGCCGATTTGAGCAGTCAACTGACGGCTCATTTCTTTCAAATGTTTCGCACGTGGATCGCCATCCTTGTAAACGCGGTGACCGAAGCCCATGATCTTCTCTTTGCGCTCGAATTTGCCACGAACATATTCTTCAACACGGTCGACCGAGTCGATCTCGTGCAACATTTTCATTACCGCTTCGTTCGCACCACCGTGAAGTGGCCCTTTGAGTGCCCCCATGGCCGCCGTGACACCTGAGTACATATCCGAGAGCGTCGCTACACAAACGCGAGCAGTGAATGTCGAAGCATTCAACTCGTGGTCTGCGTGTAAGATGAGCGCTTTATCAATCGTCTTTTCTGCTACATCGCTCGGCTCTTCACCGTTTAGCATGTATAAGAAGTTCGCAGCGTAAGAAAGACCTGGTTTCGGTGCGACCGGCTGCTCCCCTTTACGAAGACGGGCGAATGCCGTCACGATTGTAGCGACTTGTGCTTGTAGGCGAATCGCTTTACGCATGTTGGCCTCGTCACTCATGTCTTCAGATTCCTCATCATATAGAGCGAGTTGTGAAAGTGCCGTACGAATCGTCGCCATTGCATTGGCTGATTTCGGTGCACGTCTTAACGTATCAATCACCTCTTCAGGCAATGTCGCTTCTTTTACAAGCGCATCTGAGAGCGCTGTCAATTCCTCTGCATTTGGTAAGCGGTCGTTCCACAATAAGAACACTACTTCTTCGAATGTGGCGTTGTCCGCTAAATCATCAATGGTGTATCCTCCGTAAGTCAATTGTCCGTCAATAATTGAGCTGACTTTTGAGGCTGCTGCCACAATACCTTCTAACCCTTTTGTCGTTGACATTCATAACTCCCCCTCAGTCTTGTATAAAGTGGTCGACCGTAAAAACAGTCTGTTTATAGGGAATAAGGATACGGGACGGGTTGTTCCCCTGCATTCACCCAGTCTCCGTTTACCCTGTCCTTTATATAGTATAAACAATTTATTGCAAAAAAGAAATGTAAGCGGCTTCAGTTGTCAGAAAATATCAAAACCATTTTTCAATGACTTGATATCCACCTAAAATCAATGCCGCGATACCAGCTCCGACAAGCGGTCCAACGGGAATCCCTTTCATGAATCCAACCGCTAGAATCGTACCTGCGAGGAGTGCCGTGGTGACGACCGGGTCGACACGCATCAGTTGTACACCTTGCCCCGCAGCAATGGCAACGAACATCCCTGAGGCAAATGCGACAATCCCGACCGGCCCTTTAATACTATTCCACAATTCTTTAAACCCGATATCGCCGGTCGCGATTGGGACGAGAACTGCGATCGTAATGATTGTCACACCCCAGCTGATTCCTTTCGATGCAAGTGTCGGAAATAACTGGTCTCCGAATCCGATTGCTTTGATGATCAACAAGACGCTACTTGCGATAATGACAGATTGGTTATTTGAAATGACACCGATTAAGACAAGCATCAATAAAAATAGATATGCACTCATACGTATTCCTTTCTTCGAACGGAAAAAGAACCGACCTTTGTAGAAGGCCGGTTCGATTGTCGTTCAATTATGCGTTGTAGATTTTACCTGTGAGTGGGTCGATTGAAATCATCTGACCGTCACGAAGCGATGCTGTCGCTGCATCAACACCTACGATGACTGGCTTGCGAAGTGATGGTCCAACGATCCCAGCATGGCTCGTCAATCCGCCGTCTTCTGTGATGATTCCAGCCGCTTTTTCGATCGCAGGCATCATTTCTTTATCTGTGAATGGTGCGACAAGGATCATGCCGTCTTTCGCTTTTGCATTTGCTTCATCCGCATTTTTCGCGACAACGACTTCTCCAACAACACCGCGCTCACCGATTCCACGCCCGTCTGCGAGAGCGTGACCAACGATGTGGACTTTCATCATGTTTGTCGTACCAGCTGTCGCCGCAGGAATACCAGCTGAGATGACAACGAGGTCACCGTCAGTGACGAATCCAGCGTGACGTGCCGCTTCCGATGCTTGAACCAACATTTCATCCGTGTTGTTCGGCATTGTTTCAGCAACGATTGGGTATACGCCCCATACGAGGTTCAATTGACGCGCAACGCGCTCCGATTCTGTCACCGCGATGATGTTCGCTTCAGGACGATACTTCGCTGTACGAGCAGCCGTATAACCTGATTGTGTCGGTGTCAAGATTGCTTTGGCGTTCAAGTTGATTGCCGTGTGCGCAACCGCTTGAGAGATCGCATCCGTCACTGTGTGCTCACTGCGCTTCTGACGATCTTTCAACAAGTTTTTGTAGTCGAGCATGCGTTCTGTACGCTCTGCGATTGCAGCTTGCATTTGAACAGATTCGATTGGGTAGTCCCCTGCAGCTGTTTCACCAGAAAGCATGACTGCGTCTGTTCCATCCAAGATTGCGTTTGCTACGTCTGATGCTTCCGCACGTGTCGGACGCGGGTTACGTTGCATTGAATCAAGCATTTGCGTTGCTGTGATGACCGGCTTCCCGAGATCGTTACACTTCTTGATGAGTTCTTTTTGAACTGGTGTCACTTCTTCTGTCGGGATTTCAATTCCGAGGTCCCCACGGGCTACCATCAAACCGTCAGAGATTGCCAAGATTTCTTCGATGTTATCGACACCTTCTTGGTTCTCGATTTTCGGGTAAATCTTGATGTGTGATGCGTTATGTTTCTCGAGAAGTTGGCGAATTTCAACTACGTCAGATGCACGACGTACGAATGATGCTGCAATCACGTCAATGTCTTGTGAGATCCCGAACTCGATGTCCGCGATGTCTTTGTCCGTGAGGGCAGGAAGGTTTACCTTGACGTTTGGCAAGTTAACACCTTTCTTCGTCTTGATGATTCCTTCGTTTTCAATGACGCAACGGAGATCACGGTTATCAAGCTTTTCAACGACACGGAGTCCGATGAGACCGTCGTCGAGCATGATGTGTGAACCGACTTCCACATCATCGTAGAGTCCTTCGTACGTCACAGAGAAACGATCTTTCGTTCCGACGATTTCTTCCGTTGAGACGATTGTGACTTCTTTGCCTTTTTCAAGAAGTGCCTTACCGTCTTCGAATGTATGCGTGCGGATCTCTGGACCTTTTGTGTCGAGAAGAACAGTGACAACTTTACCCGCTGCTTTCGCCGCTTCACGGATGTCACGGATACGAGCGCCGTGCTCTTCATAGTCACCGTGTGAGAAGTTGAGACGGGCAACGTTCATCCCAGCTTCGATCATCTCAGGAAGACGCTTCTCAGAAGCCGGTCCAATGGTACATACAATTTTCGTTCTACGCATAATATAAAAACCTCCTAGGGGATATAGTGCAACTTACAAACAGAAAACGGGGGGCCTTGGACCGTATCCCGTCTCTGCAACATACAAAATCGTTTAAATCGACAATTGGTTAACGAGGTCAATCAATTGCATATCAATCGTGTGCTTGTTATTGTCGAGCGCCTCATCGATATCAAGATCCATCATCTGGTTGTTACGGATTCCGACAACGCGGCCCGCTTTCCCTTCAAGCAAGATCTCAACAGCGTATGCACCCATACGACTTGCAAGGACACGGTCAGCGGCAGTTGGGGAACCACCACGTTGGATGTGACCGAGAATCGTGACGCGTGTTTCTGAGTTCGTCTTCTCAGCAATCAATTTGCCGATTTCTTCTGCACTTCCCGCACCTTCAGCAACAATGACGATCGAGTGCTTCTTACCGCGTGCAATCCCGTGATTGATTCGTTCCACGATTGCATTCAAATCCTCTGGACGTTCTGGGACGAGAATCGACTCAGCACCACCAGCGAGACCAGAATAAAGCGCGATATCACCAGCGTCGCGACCCATGACCTCGATGACATACGTACGTTCATGTGATGACGCCGTATCACGAATCTTATCGATCGCATCAAGCGCTGTATTGAGTGCTGTGTCGAAACCGATTGTCGCATCTGTTCCTGGGATATCGTTATCGATTGTACCCGGAAGGCCGATTGTTGGGAATCCGAGTTCAGTCAATTTTTGAGCTCCGCGATAAGAGCCGTCTCCACCGATGACCACGAGGGCATCGATATTGAATTTCTTCAACTGTTCTACTGCTTTTGCGCGACCTTCTTCTGTTCTGAATTCAGGACAGCGCGCAGAGCGAAGGAACGTACCTCCACGTTGAATGATGTCGCCGACTGATCCAAGATTTAATTCGACTAAATCACCTTCGATTAATCCTTGATAGCCGTTATACACGCCGTACACTTCAAGACCTTCAAAAATTGCTTTTCGGGTCACGGCACGGACAGCAGCGTTCATTCCAGGAGCGTCTCCTCCGCTTGTTAATACCGCAATACGTTTTAAATTCACGTCGCTCACCTCTTATGTGTTTTAACGAAATCTGAAAATAAAATACCACGTCTGACCTTTGTTTTACAACACAAGTATGTGAAAAAAATGCACAGGGTATCTCACAAAGCAGTCACTTGATGAATGAATAAAGCTTTATTCAAAGCCATTGTTACCGTTTTCACTCATTAATTGTGCCAATTTGATGATATTTGGTCGCACGTCCTTGAATCAGCTCAGAAGTCGATTGCGCAAGCAACTCGTTCATGTGCTGTAATAAGACAGGTTTCAAGAGTGACGACTGTAGTGACACATCAACGTGTGCCCCCCCATACACTTCTCCTACCACTTCATCGACAATCCCTAGGTTGAATAAATCTTGTGCTGTAATCTTCATCGTCTCTGCCGCACGCTCTGCTTGTTTCGCGTCTTTCCACAATAGTGCCGCTGCACCTTCTGGCGAGATGACTGAGTACGTACTATTCTCAAGCATCAATAGACGGTCGCATACACCAATCCCAAGCGCACCACCTGAACCACCTTCTCCAATGACAACGGAGACGATGGGCACTTTCAGCGTCGCCATCTCAAACAAGTTACGGGCAATCGCTTCACTTTGCCCTCTCTCTTCTGCGGCTTTCCCCGGATAAGCCCCTTTCGTGTCAATGAATGTCAAAATAGGACGGTTGAACTTTTCGGCTTGTTTCATGAAACGCAATGCTTTTCGATAGCCCTCCGGGTGCGGCATACCAAAGTTCCGTTTCATGTTCTCTTTCGTGTTTCGCCCACGCTGATGTCCGATAATCGTCACCGGCACTCCTTCAAACGTCGCAAGTCCAGATACGATTGCCGCATCGTCATACCCATGTCGGTCCCCATGGAGTTCCATGAAGTCAGGGAATAAATGCTGGATATAATCGAGCGTTGTCGGTCGCTTCGGGTTTCGCGCCAACTGGACGCGATCCCACGGTTTCATATTCCCATAAATATCTTTTTCTAATCGGTCGAGCTTTAACTCGAGATGACGAATCTCTCGGGATAAATCAATCCCTTTCGTCTCAGCGGTCTCCCGTAATTTATTCAGCTGTTCAGTGACTTCTTTGATTGGGTCAAACATGACGGACACCCCCATCGTGTAATTCAATCATCCTCTTCAAGAACGAACGCATCTGTTCACGATGAATGACCGCATCCAGCTGCCCTGACTCAAGTAAAAACTCAGCAGTTTGAAAGTTCTCTGGAAGTTTTTCCCGAATCGTCTGTTCGATGATTCGTCGTCCTGCAAACCCGATGAGCGCTCCCGGCTCTGCGACGTTCAAGTCGCCGAGCATCGCAAAACTCGCTGACACACCACCTGTCGTCGGATGAGTCAAATACGCGATGTACAGCAGTCCTGCTTCGTCATGTTCTTTTAGAGCGATGGACGTATTGGCCATCTGCATCAAACTGACCATTCCTTCTTGCATCCGAGCCCCACCTGATGCTGTGAACAAGACGACTGGAAGCCCGAGTGATGTGGCGTTTCGGACAGCCGAAGCAATCGCTTCTCCAACGTATGCACCCATCGACCCCATACGGAATCTCGCATCCATCACACAGACAACGAGTGGTAGTCCGTCGATTGTCGCCTTTCCACATACGACGGCCTCTTCAATCCCGGTCCGCTCACGATCTTTCGTCAACTTTTCCTCATAGTCAGGGAAGTCGAGTGGATTCGCCTTGACAGACGGTCCCGCAAAGCGTTCGAAAGACCCTTCGTCGACAAGCATATCAATCCGTTCTTGCGCCTGAAGCGGAAAATGATAGCCGCAATCACATACTTTGTGGTTCTCATTCAACTGTTTTGTATAATGCATATATTTACAAGATGGACATTTCGTCATCAATCCCTGTGGTGCGTCAATCTTTGGTTCTCGTTGACGCAATGGCATATATCGTTTCGGTTTCTTGAAAAAAGCAGTCATCGCTTCCCCCTCGTTCATTCCGGCATCCCCATTCCACGCCACGTCTCGACAAATCGTTTCCGTTCCTCGAGCGTATATAAATCCCCAACGTCTAATCCGTCAAAAAAGCGATTGACCTCACTCCAAATTCGAATGAACAGTTCATTCTTCAACTGAAAGATGAGTTGCTGGCGAAACGTTCGATCATCTTCGATCACCGTTTCTAATAGAGCCAGTCGTTCCTTAGTCGGTTCAATTTCTGAAAACGCCATGCGCTCCAATAGTCGAAGCATCTCAATAATATCGGTCGCTTTCGTCTGTTTGGTCACAATGAACTCCGACAATATCTCAATGTACCGATGTCGGTCTTGCTCACACAAAAAGGTACCACCACCATGTCTCGTCTCCACGATGCCTAAAAAGCTCAACGCTCGTAACGCTTCGCGAACCGAAGCGCGGCTAATGGACAGCGTTTCGGCGAGCTCTCGTTCGGATGGAAGCCGATCACCTGGAACTAAAGACGATTGGACAATTAATTTTCTAATCTTTGAAATGTTTCCGTGAAATGAGGATGCGTGTTTTTCATGCATCTGACCGTTCAACTCCCTTTTTTGGATCACCTATCAAACTTAAGTGGTCAGACCAATTAGTGCGATTATATCACTTTTTAGGACTTGGTACTAGTTTCTGGACCAACCATTTTTGTATCGATTCGTTTCAGTACGACATTTTCTTCCCCGAACCGTCTTTTCGCTTCCGCCACATACTCTTCATTCGGATTGATTGAAAAAGCTGAAGCCAGTTGTTTCACTTCCTTCGAATCCGTGAATCGGCATACAACCGGGACATCCCCTTGTGCTCGTTGAATCCAATCTTCCAATTCAGGGAAGCGGTCGAGTGTGAGCCGGATGAATAAGGCTTGCCCATGTAACGGTCGAACCCGTTCGACAATCAATTGCTTGCGACCATCCCGTTCATTCGAATGGACCTCGAGTAACAAGATGTTACCGGCATAGAGGGACCGTCCAAACTGCGCGAATGTTCGAGGAAACACGACGACCTCGTCTTGCGTCATGCCATCGTCCACCATGAGAACACCCATCCGTTCTTGTTTTTTTGTCATGAACGTACGTACGTCATCTACATATACGACGAGATAACCGTTTGTTCCATTCATGACTTCTTCAATTGTAGACGGTTCGATCCCGATATCCGGAAGTGCCGTCAATGGAGAGTGGACCACCCATGTCCCGAGCGACTCCCTCTCTTCTTCAGACCAATTCGGTTCTTTCACTTTTTTCTGTTTTAGTCCGAGTGAAGACAGCTCATCCGGTAAAAAATGTGTTCCCGCTTCTTCTCGCAAACGTTCGACTGCTTCAAAGGCATGTGTCCGGTCACCGTGATACATCCGGTCGAGCGCGCCCGCACCAAGTAATCGACGTAATTTCAGTTGGTCTTTATTTTTCCACTCCATGGCTTCTTGAAGCGTTCTGACATCTTTCAACTGCCCGTTCAGTTCAATCAGTCGGTCCACATCCCGTTTGGTCAACCCCTGGACCGCCTTCAACCCGAGCCGGACGCCCGGTCCCTCAAGTGTCGCGTCAGCGTGACCATGTAAGACGTCCGGTGGGTACACCGGAATTTGATCTTTCCGTAACAGTCTGACAAGTTCCGTTGTTTTTTCTGATGTCACCACATGAAAGACACGAGGGAAATGTGCTTTGACGTAAGCCAATCGGTAACTGATCAAACTGTAGGCGACAGCGTGAGAGCGGTTAAATCCGTACCCGGCAAACTTTTCAATCCATGAAAAGATTTGCGCCAAGACGTCCTGGTCTCCCGCTTTTGCTTGTTGCAAAAATCGTTCTCGTTCCCGAGCAATCGTTCCGGTATCCTTTTTGGCAATAGCACGTCTGACCAAATCCGCTTCCGCATAGGAATAGCCTCCGATTTTACGGAGAAGTTTCATCACCTGTTCTTGATAGACGAGTACACCGTATGTCGGTCTCATGACGTCTTCTACGTCTGGGTGGACTGGTTGGTAAGGCATACCGTGTTTTCGCTTCGCATACGTTTCGATGAATTGCATCGGTCCCGGGCGATAGAGTGACATCGTGACAACGATATCTTCAAACTCAGTCGGTTTCACTTGTCGAAGCGCTTGCTTCATCCCGGTCGATTCAAATTGGAAGATTCCGTCCGTCTCACCTCTCGCAAGCAATCGATACGTCCGAGCATCGTTTAACGGAATTGTTTTCAGAGAGAACAGCGCATCACTTTCTCGAATCAAATCCTCCATCTTTCGCAAGCGACTCAAGTTTCGTAATCCGAGCAAGTCAATTTTCAGAAGCCCGACCTCTTCCAAATCCTTCATATTATATTGGGTCACGTGTTCTTCAAGTTCGGGTTGGAGCGGAGTCACTTCTTCAATCGGTTGACGACTGAGCACCACTCCCGCCGCGTGAACAGAGGATTGACGCGGCAAACCTTCTAGCTGTTTCGCAATCCGTAATAACTGCTGACGCTTTTGGCTACCGGCAAACCACTTCATCTGCTTCTGGCTCGACATCAGTTCATCAAGTCCTCCGGCTTTCACTTGCTTGCTCGCAGCCTGCCCTTCCTCAAGAGTCATCCCGAGCGCTCTCGCAACGTCTCGAATTGCCGCTTTCGCACCGAACGTGGCAAGTGTCCCGATCTGTGCGGCATGCGTATGACCGTATCTTGATAGTACGTAAGAAACCACTTCCTCACGACGTTCATCTTCAAAATCGAGGTCTATGTCTGGCATCGACACACGCTCTGGATTTAAGAATCGTTCAAACAACAACCCGTAATGAACCGGATCGACTTCCGTGATATGGAGGGCAAAACTGACGAGTGAACCTGCTGCCGATCCACGCCCCGGACCTACTTCAATCCCAGATTCTCGAGCAAACCGAACGATGTCTTCCACGATCAAGAAATAGGAAGAAAATCCGGTATTGGCGATGACTTCAAGCTCAAACTTTGCCCGCTCGATGTAAGGTTCTTTCACGAGTTCCATCGCCTTCAACCGCTCACCGACAAGTCGTTTCAGCTTTTGATCGGCATCCGGAATTTCTGGAATCGCCCCTTCCGCACGTGGTAGATGATCCAGTCGAATCAATGCCTCGAATCGATCCAGTTCCGATAATTCTTCTGTTGTGAACCAGTCATTCATTTCACTCGGTAGTCGAACGTGCAATCCTTTTTGTCGCACGTCTTCATTCGACATCACGTCCCCTTCGCGAATGGCAGAAATGGCTCGGAATCCTTCCACATCTTCCGGTCTCATGTATCTCGTTTCAGGGGCCGGAATCAATTGGACAGCAAGCTCTTCGCGCATGAGACGAAGTTGTTTCAACACTTGTACCTGTTCCGTAGTCTGAGGTGCCGGGAGTCCGAGCCACAGCTTCTCTTCATCGACAAACGACAAGAGTTGATGATAAAGGCGACGCCGGTGAACCGGATCACTCGCTTTCCAATTTTCAGGTAGTACGATCAGCGGCATCGTTGTCCGTCCTTCAATTCCTCCCGCCTGGATGATACGATATTGTTCCTTAAGCTCCGTTTCGTTAGATGAATACACAATCACGGATACGTCTAACCCATCCAATCGGAGGACCGTTCTCAGTCCGATGAGCGGTTTCACCTCATATCGTTGGCAATATGACAAAAATGTCGGAACCCCATAGAACGCATCGTCTGCGATCGCCACGGAACGACTTCCCCGTTCGGTCATCTGCAGGACATATTGCTCTAACCGGATTGTACTTTGTAGTAAACTATAAGCAGTTCTGACATTCAGATGAATCATCGTTGGCCTCCTTTCTATATTAATGGAATTGTCAAACTCAATTCATCACTTCTCTGATACAATAATTATAGACAAAACTCACGACAAAAGGGGGTAAAAGCGTATGATTATCAATCGGGGACAGATTGCACGCGATAAGTTAGAAAAATTACAGCATGGTCAAACAGTGTTTGCCGACAGCCCAGAAATCATCGACCGGCTCCGTAAGTACATTACTGAGTATCAGCTCGACGTCGTCGAGGACGTGACCGAACGAGGTACATGGTTCATCCCAAAGGAAAATGGAGACAAATGAAGAGAGCTGACCTCGGTCAGCTCTCTTCATTTTCTTCAAACGTGAATTCCCCAGCCACTTCATTCAAAGCCGCAATCACGTCATCCATCTCATCCCATGTGTCAATCGTGGCACCAGCCGCCATCGGATGACCTCCCCCACGGTATCGCTTGGCCACTTCATTGATGACAGGACCTTTCGACCGGATGCGCACACGAATCTCTTCTTTGTTTTCCACGAACATGACCCAACATTTCAATCCTTCGAGGCCAGAGAAGCTATTGACGAGTTGCGATGCCGCTTCCGGGGACGCATGGAACGTCCGGAGCACGTCCTTGTCAATCTTCACATAGCCGACGCCTTCTTCTGTGACATTGACGTGCTGTAACACGTACCCTTGTAACTGAAGAGTCGCTAAGTTGGTCTTATACATGTGTCGGTACAATTTATTCGTATCGATGTCTTTCGCGATCAGCGCCGAAGCAATCTCAAACGTTCGGGCCGTAGCATTTCGAAACTGGAATCGTCCTGTGTCGCCTACGATGCCGGCATAGAGTAAAAATGCCGCCTCTTGGTCGATTGGATATCTCCAAATGTCCGCGAGTTCCACAATCATCTCAGACGTCGAACTGACCGAGGTATCGACAATCTGTGTCATCGCATATGGATCTTCATCGGGATGATGATCGATTTTAATGATTGTCTTCCCTTTTAGCGCAAATGGTCCATCGATTCGCTCTTGATTCGCCGTATCTAATATAAGGACGAGCGCGTCTTGATACATTTCTTCTTCGACATGTTCCATCTTTCCTAAAAACTCGAGGTCTGGAACCATGCCACCGACCACATAGATTTGCTTCTCCGGATGAACCGATTTTAGAATGCGCTGTAAACCAAGCTGGCTCCCCAACGCATCAGGGTCTGGTCGTACGTGGCGGTGAATGAAAATGGTGTCAGCCGCCTCAATTTCTGATTTGATTGTATCCGCTTCCTGCCATTGC
Source organism: Exiguobacterium sp. s43 (assembly GCF_018617255.1). GTDB lineage: Bacteria > Bacillota > Bacilli > Exiguobacteriales > Exiguobacteriaceae > Exiguobacterium > Exiguobacterium profundum. The sequence continues at coordinate 867,408 of NZ_JACSJT010000001.1, read as the reverse complement.
GTCATGATGATTCCTCACTTTCCTACACACTATTATGGTATGATGATAACAGATTACGAGATAGAAAGGGGTTCCTTCACTTGCAACTTGTCATGATTGGACTCATTTTGTTCGCGCTCGGTGCGTACCTTGTCTTCAAGCGCCGCGCTTTTTTGACAAAGACGCCAAACCGAAAAGCGTTGTTCAACACGCAAGCGTTGATCTGGTTAAGTTTATTCCTCGCATTGTTCGCTGCGAACCAAATGGTCGGGGGATTCGGTCTGAATTCATCTGTCGGTTGGATTGTCAGCATCGTCATGTTAGTCGTCGGTTTAGGGAATGCTGTTGTCGGATTTATCCGTTACCGCAAAATTTACCCTCTCGCCGCAGAAGAACCGACGAATACGCCATCATGAAAAAGAGCACCCGCTACGCGCTGTAGCAGGTGCTCTTTTTATTACCGATCGATGAGTTGTGCCGTGACGAGCGCTTTGGCGACAAGTTGTGTCCCTTGCGTCATCTCCACATCCACTTTCCCGAACTTCCGACCGAGGTCGAAGACATGGGCCGACACTCGAATCTGACTTTCAATTTGAATCGGCTTCATGAAATAGACGGTGATATTCTCAACCACGAGATCGCCTTTCTTCATATGACGTAGACTTCGCGTCGCCCCTTCGACCAACAAGGTCGTCAACACGCCAGATGAGGCGGTCCCCATATGACTCGTCATCTGTGGGGCCACTTCAACCGTGAAGGCCGTCCCGTTCGATGCAGGATCTTCTTTCAGCTGGTTCGTGATCATGTTATCGAACGTCTCACCGACTTGCGGTTGTCGATTCGCCAGTTGCAACGCCTTCAGCACATCTTGGCGGCTAATAATCCCAAGCAGACGTCCGTAGTTATCAACGACAGGTAACATCTCGATCCCTTCCCACACCATCTGGTGCGCGGCATTGGTGACACTCGTTTGTACGCCTACTGTAATCGGACTTTTCGTCATGACCTTCTCAATATCATAGTCGTGTGATTTATCAATGACATCCTTTGCCGTGATCACGCCGACCACTTTCATCTGTTCATCGATGACGGGATACCGATTATGTTTCGTCCGTTCATTCAGCTCGTGCCAACGTTTCACTGTGTCATCTGACTTCAGATAGAACGTATCGTGGAGCGGGATGACGATATCTGAGACGAGTAAAATCTCTTTTTTGATTAGACGGTCATAGATGGCTCGGTTGATCATCGTCGCGACGGTAAAACTGTCATAGGATGTAGAAATGACAGGCATATCATACTTATCTGCCATTCGTTTCACTTCATCCGTTGTGTCGAATCCCCCTGTGATCAACACAGCCCCACCTGATTGTAAGACGAGTTCATGCGCTTTCTCGCGGTTCCCGATGATGACGAGTGAGTCGACATCGATATATCGCATCATCGCCTCGAGCTTCATGGCACCGATTACAAATTTCGATAGCGTCTTGTGGAGACCGTTACGTCCGCCCAACACCTGACCATCGACGATATTGACGACTTCGGCGAATGTCAGCTTTTCAATATTTTCTTTATGTTTTCGCTTGATCCGAATCGTCCCCACCCGTTCAATGGTTGATACGAAACCTAGGTTCTCAGCTTCTTTGATGGCCCGATAAGCCGTACCTTCTGATACAGCCAACTCTTTGGCGATTTGGCGGACCGAAATTTTTGACCCTACATCGAGTGACTCGATATGTGCTATGATCTGTTCATGTTTTGTGGTCATACGCGGAGTCCCTTCTCTCAATACATTTTCTACTCTATTCAGTATACTGTATCAGTCGAACTAGTTCAAACTGTACCAATCAAATTGCAACATTTCCTTTCTGTTTTCGAAACAGCTATAATAGACAAGTAGTCAACGTAAGAGGTAGAAGGGAAGGGATTCAACTTGAATCAACGCACCAATCAAATTGCACAATCTCTAGCGACAAAAGGGTTAGATGCAGCATTCATCACGTCGAAAGCATCCGTGTTTTATTTCTCGGGAGTATACGCGGAAGCGCACGAGCGATTGATCGCCATTTTAGTTTTGAAGAACGGCACAACTGCCATCATCTGCCCAGCACTTGAAAAAGGGATTGTCGAAGCGAGTGACTGGTCAGGTGAAATCGTGACGTATATGGACCATGAAAACCCATGGGACAAAATCGTCAAGTTATTCCTCGATAACCAAATCGTTCCTGAACGAATCGGAATCGAAGGGGAGCATTTGACATTCAACCGAGTCGAGCAGCTTCGCGCCGGTTTTGCCGGTCTGTCAATTATCGATTTGACAGACGAGCTCCAAACGTTACGTATGATCAAATCACCGGATGAAGTCCGGATCATGAAGCGGGCCGCCGAGTTGGCAGATATGGCCATCGAAGCCGGGATCCGCTCCCTCCGTGAAGGCGTGACAGAACTCGAGGTCATCGCGGATATTGAATACGCCATGAAACAGCAAGGCGTCCGTGAAATGTCGTTCGACACGCTCGTCTTGTTCGGTGAGAATAGTGCCGACCCTCACGGTGTCCCAGGCAACAACCGCTTGAAAAAAGGAGATTTTGCCTTGTTCGACCTCGGTGTCGTCTGGCAGGGATACTGTTCAGACATCACACGGACGGTTGTCTTCGGTGAGGCGAGTCGCAAACAACGTGAGATTTACGAAACGGTTCTTCAGGCTGAGGAAGCTGCAATCGAGATGGCGAACGTCGGTACGACACTCGGCGCAATCGATATCGCGGCACGACAAGTCATCACGTCTGCAGGATATGGTGAATACTTCACTCATCGAATCGGTCACGGAATTGGAATCGAAGTACACGAACACCCCTCGATGGCAGCGAACAATGACATGACCGCCCAAGTCGGGATGACGTTCACAGTCGAACCGGGTATCTATCTACCGGGAGTCGGCGGAGTCCGTATTGAAGACGATCTCGTCATGACAGAAAGTGGTCCCATCACATTGACGAGTTATCCGAAAACTCTTCAAGAGATTGAATGACAAAAAGTGCGATCCATTCTCAAGGATCGCACTTTTTACATATCTTAATAAAACAAGCGCAGCATGACATCCCGTTGCGGTACGTCATAACGTTCCATCTTCTCTAAAAAGGCACATTTGTCATATGGGACCGTCTTCAGTTCAAGAGCAATCCCGGTTTCTCCTTCAGATAATATGGCAAAGCGAGCCAGGTCATCTTTCGCCACTCCGAGCGCACCAGGATTGACGTAGCGCTTGGTGTCATCTTCAAACAGATGGACAGGATGGTGATGTCCGAATAACACGATTTCTCCTGTATATGCTCCATACAGTCGCTGCATATTTTCCAGTGTCGGTTCGAGAATCTCGTGAAACGGTTCTTCGACAATCGTGGCGTGGCGTCGTTCGGTCGGGATATGATAATGAATGCCGAACACCGTTTCGCCAACCATTTTGACGGACATTGTTCGTGGAAGGGATTCGATGACATCTGCATATCGAGTCTCTAGATGACGTGCAACCCACTCATGGTGTGGGCGCGTATGAGCATAACTTTCTGGATGACCGTGTCCAGCCAAAAGGGAAAGAACCGCTTCATCATGATTCCCAGAAATCATATGCGTTCCCCGGTCTAACAAACGCTCCATGACCGCATTAGAGTCCGGTCCCATTGCAATCATGTCACCGAGCGACCAGATGACGTCGACCCGCTCCGCATCCATGACTTGAAGTGCAGCCTCCAACGCCTCGAGATTTCCATGAACGTCCGTGACCACTCCAATCTTCATCGCGTTCCCCTCACTTTCGGTATTGATGGACGACGTTGACGCCGCCTGTCACATCGATGATGGCACCTGTGATCATGTCCGAGTCTTCTTGTAATAAGAACGAAATCAAACGCGCGATATCTTCTCCTGTCCCGTGTCGACCGACCGGAGTTCCTTCATCCACTTCCGCTTCATCAATGCGCATCTCCTTTTGAGAGCCGACGATATTGCCCGGATTGACCATGTTCGCCGTAATCCCGAACGGGGCCTCTTCTAGCGCGACCGATTTTGTCAAACTGACGAGTCCCGTCTTTGCAGCGGCAAACGCAGAACGATGGATCCAGCCAGGGGCCGTCCCACTTTCCGGAAACCCATACGAGATGATGCGTCCAAATCGATTTGAGCGCATGGAAGGAATCGCACGACGCATCAACCAAAATGAGGCGGACAGGTTGCCCGTGAGTACTTCGTCCCACTCTTCGTCTGTCAATTCGACGAGCGGTTTCCGCTCAAAGATATATGGACCTGCATTTAAAATCAAGGCGTTCGGTTCACCAAAACGTTCGACCGCTTTCTCATAGGCTGAGAGCAGTTGTTCGCGGTCCGTCAATCCGGCCTCGATCATATGTATCCGTTCATGTTCCCAGTCAATCGGATTCCGTTGCAAAATGCTGACGTGCCACCCATCTTGTAACAGACGCTCCGTCACTACGCGTCCGATCCCTTTGGCACCAGATGTAATCATTACATGTTTCATCGCCCTACCTCCTCCGCCTTATTTTACCCGTTCTTTCACACGAATTCCAAACTTGGACATGTCGTGAACATCGTCATGAAAAAATTCACGCATTTTCATGGCGAAAAAGCGTGAAAACTGAAAGAAGTGGTATACTATATATGTAAGCCGAACGTATATTTCGAGCGAAAGGTTGGGATTTACATGGCAATTGTATACAAACACATTTTATCTGCCGTTGACGGCTCTAAAGAGGCAGAACGTGCATTTGAAACAGCAATCGATGTCGCGATTCGTAACGAAGGAAAACTGTACGTTGGTCATGTGATTGATACGCGTACGTTTGCGACTGTAGAAGCTTACGACCGCACAATCACAGAGCGTGCCGAGACATATGCGAAAGAGTTACTTGAAGACTATGTCAATCGCGCGAAAGAGCGTGGCGTAAAAGAAGTCGAAACGGTGATTGAATACGGTTCCCCGAAAGTGACGATTGCGAAAAAGATTGCACCTAACCATGATATTGATCTTATTATTTGTGGTGCGACAGGTTTAAACGCCGTTGAACGGTTCTTTATCGGAAGCGTTTCTGAAAGCATCGTCCGTTATGCGAAATGTGACGTCCTTATCGTTCGTCAATAATCACCCATCCATCAAAAAGGGTCTTGCGCAATCGCAAGACCCTTTTCCTATGCATTATAACACCTTGACTGTAACCGTTTTACGACCAAATTGAATCGCTGCATTTTGCGAATACATTAAGATGTCAATTTTATTTCCTTTGATGGCGCCACCAGTGTCAGCTGCCGTGTAGGTACCCATCGACTTGCCCCCTACGAATACTTGCACTTTCGTTCCGAGTGGAATGACGCGCGGGTCTACCGCGACTACATTTCGCTTTTGGGTACGAACGTTCCATCCAAGTGCTGTCTTACCTGAACATCCCTTGCAGTACGGTGTATATGCGGACGCTTTCATCGTATACGTCTTCACGCTTGCTGGTTTGAGCGGTTTAGGAGCACTTACAGTACGTAAGTTCTTTGTAGGAACCCATCCGGCCTTCCCTTTATAGTTCACGCGAATCCAAGCACCTCGAGAACCTGTACGTTGAAGACGATCACTCGCCGTCATCTTCCCAATCACTCGTGCATTTGATTTCCCATCTGCATAGACCATCTTCGAACCTGACTTTGTTGCAACATATACTTTTTTCGTAGCTGCTTCTACTGGTGAAGTGGGTAGAGCAAATGCAAATACGGCGATGGCGAGAAGTAAGAGCGTCATGATTTTTTTCAACATACGTTTATTCGTCCTCTCTTCGTCAATTTGGTTTCATTTCATATAATCATCTATCGAACGAGTGACTTGTCACTCCAATTGAATATTTCGTCCAGATAACTATATGACGAAACATCAGTCAGTGCCGTTACACTTCCTGTTCATTTGAGTGACACGAACATTACAAATCGATGTCAAAATTAAAGGTTTATCGTGTTAGATTGACATTTAAATCGAATACGAGATATTTTTATAAATTAAAATCCAATATATGGTTTATTCATGACATAAACATTGCAAAACGATGTAAATGAAGCGCCTAATGTTACAAAGGAGAAAACATTTGTCCTACTTACGATTCTTGATATTAGTAAAAAAGACTCATAAAAAAACCCACGTTACACGAAGTAACGTGGGTTCGTTTCGTATTATGCGTGTGCTTCGACAAGGTTTGCAATGCGTACCGTGTCGCGCGCGATGACCAATTCTTCGTTCGTCGGGATGATGATGACTTTAACTGGTGAGTGCGGATAGTTGATGAACAACTCTTTTCCGCGAGCACCGTTGTTAAGTGAAGGATCCCAGTAGACACCCATGAATTCAAGACCGCGAAGGATGCGTTCACGGATGACGTCCGAGTTCTCACCGACACCTGCTGTGAAGATGATGGCGTCGACACCATTCATTTCAGCCGCATATTGACCGATGTAACCGTGAATACGGTTCGAGAAGATTTTCAATGAAACTTCTGCACGATGGTTGCCTTCTGCAGCCGCTTGCTCGATGTCACGCAAGTCACTTGAGATACCAGAAAGACCGTACACGCCAGACTCTTTGTTCATGACGTTCAATACATCTTCAGCAGACTTCCCTGTTTTTTGCATCAAGAACGGGATGAGGGCAGGGTCCAAAGAACCTGAGCGCGTTCCCATCGTGATTCCTTCGAGTGGTGTGAAGCCCATCGTTGTATCGATTGAGCGACCACCTGCTACTGCAGCGATCGATGCACCGCTACCGAGGTGACATGAAATCAAACGCAAGTCTTCTAGCGGACGACCGAGAAGTTCTGCCGCACGCTGTGTGACATACTTGTGGCTCGTTCCGTGGAAGCCGTATTTACGTACACCATGTTCTGTATAGTATTCATAAGGAAGACTGTACAAGAAATTCTCTTCAGGCATTGACTGGTGGAACGCTGTATCGAATACCGCTACTTGTGGGACATTCGGCAAAATTGCCTGGAATGCACGAATACCTGTCAAGTTTGGTGGGATGTGAAGTGGTCCGAGCTCTGTGAACGATTCGATGTTCTTCATGACTTCATCGTCAATGACGACCGAATCCGCATACAACTCTTTTCCGTGTAACACACGGTGACCTACACCAGAAATCTCATCGAATGATTGGATGATATCCAATTCGATCAACTTCTCCAACGTCAATTCAACCGCTTCTTTGTGCGTGTGAAGTGGTGTGACCACGTTGAACTTCTGTCCTTCACCGTACTTGATTGTAAAAATCGCATCTTCTTTCCCTACACGCTCTACAAGTCCGACTGCGAGCAACTCTTCCGTTGGCATCTCGAGTAACTGGAACTTGAGCGATGAACTACCCGCATTGACTGCCATAATTTTCGTCATGTCATACACCTCTTACCTTTCGTTTTAAACGCATATCTTTATCTGTTCAATTTAAAACTGATAACTGTATCATAATGAAGATACTTGATTTTGCATACCTTTTTCAAGTATTTTGTCCATTATTTTTGAGTTGTTTTGAACCAATCATCAATCTGTTTCACAACATTGGCTACCGCTCTGACATCAGTGAATGACGGAAGTTCCACAAATAGCGCTTGTTTTGGCCGTGTGACGCCTTCTCCTACTTTTTGAAGGAGCAATAAGCTTTTCGCGTAACGTTCGTCTTTAAACATCGTCGTCGGAAGTTGAATGACCCCTTTCACAACAGTCTCACGGTCCATCCATTGTTTTAATTTCCCTTCGTCATCCTGTTCAAACAAATTGTTCGGGATGACAAATAATCCATGCCCACCTGGTTTCGTATGGCGAATCGCCTGTTCCATCAAGAGGAAATGCGAATAGGCATGTCCTTGTTCTCGTTTCATGTCGTATCCGGCTGCCACTTCATCATTTGGATAATATCCGATTGGCAAGTCAGCAACGGAAAGGTCGCTCGGTTCAACAAACAGAGGAGCAAGGGCGTCTTGATGGAAGTAGGATACTGGTTCTCCTAACAAGTTACTAATGGAATAGGAAAGACGAAGCAACAGTTCATCCACTTCGACCGCTTGCGCTGTCGCATCTTTTAACTGAGAGAGAACGGCGTGCGTCAACGTACCTGTCCCACTACCTAAATCTAGAATCGTCGCGTTTTCCTTAAGTAGCTTCGAAGCTAGATAACCCATAAATAGGCTGACCGCATCCGGTGTCGGTTGATTGTTCGGGGGGAGTTGTGTCGTTTCTTCCAAGACGAGTAAACTCACTGCTTTACGGACATCGTCCATCTTCTCTTTTTCAATGTCAACATGGTCAAATACTTGGACGAGTGCCTCGATCGGTAATACATCCAGGTCGTTGACCAGTTTCTTCGCTTCCTTCTTCCAATCACGATAGAGTTGTTCAAAACGTTCCATTTTCGTTCATCCTTTCCATACAAAACCGGCCCCCATGAGAGGACCGGTCGGTTCACGTACTAGTGTAAGCTATTTTAATCAATTTCGCCAAACGAATCAATTCGCTTGTTCGAACGCCTCAAGTGCCGCCGCGAAATCAACTTCATCTGTCATTTCATCCATATATTGTACATATTGGACGACGCCATTCGAATCGACGACGAATACAGAACGCGCAAGGAGACGCATTTCTTCAATTAAAACACCATATGCTTTTGCGAACGAAAGATCGCGGTGGTCCGAGAGGGTGACTACGTTATCTAAACCAGATGCAGAACACCAACGGCGCTGTGCGAACGGCAAATCGTTCGATACAGTCAAGACTGTACCACCGAGTGATGAGGCCTTTTCGTTGAACTCACGCGTTTGTGCATCACATACGCCTGTATCGATTGAAGGAATGACACTGATTAGTTTTTTCCCCGGATAGGTTGCTAACGTCACTTCTTCTAAAGCAGTCGTCAAGACGCGGAAATCAGGAGCTTGATCTCCTACCTTCACTGGATTTCCTTGTAATGTTACGTTGTTCCCTTTAAATGTTGGCATGTACTCATCCCCTTTGTTGTAGTTACTCGTTCATCATATCGATGAACTTGAGCCTTTGACAAACTTCCTGCTTTTGGCTCTGTTTCAGTTTTCCCTATATCGGTAGGAAGAAACACGTTATAATAAAGAGGACACCATTGACAAAGGGGATGACTCAGATGAGAAACAACGTCTATTTGTACCATCGTAACGTCAACGAATTCACAAAAGAAGTGAAGAAACTGAGAGAAATCGGGGAAAAACACGGGTTCAACATCGTAAATCAACCGGAGGACGCGAACATCATCGCTGCAGTCGGCGGGGACGGGGCATTTTTACAGGCGGTTCGCTACACAGGCTTTCGTCAAGACGCCATCTACGTTGGCTTCGGTCGTGGATTGAACGAGTTTTATTGTGATTTCGACATACATAAACTCGATGAAGTCGACCGCCTCTTCTCGGACAACTCGATGCGAATCGAAGAAGGTCTCGAAGTCCGGAAGTATCCACTTCTTTCAGCATCGATCAACGAATCGACACCGCTCCTCTGTTTAAATGAGGCTTCGATTAAATCAAGTATTATCAAATCACTTGCCATCGAGGTCTATATCGACGATCTACATTTCGAAACATTCCGTGGGGACGGAATGGTTGTATCGACGCCGACGGGATCGACTGCCTATAACAAATCTCTCAGCGGTGCGGTCGTCGACCCACTCATCCCATGTATGCAAGTGAGTGAGATCGCTTCGGTCAACAACAATCGCTATCGCACACTCGGCTCATCCTTTATCGTTCATGATTCGCGTAAGTTGTCACTCCGCATCGTCGAAGACGGCAACGACTACCCGATTATTGGGATGGATAACGAGGCGCTCAGCTTGAAGTACACAGACCGAATCGATATCGAACTCTCGGACCAGGTCATCAAGACTGTCAAGCTTCGGACCAACTCGTTCTGGCATAAAGTGCAACGTTCATTCTTCTGATGTAAAAAAAGAGTTGCTTCATCCCTTTCGGATGAAGCAACTCTTTTTTACAGCGTGGCTTTTTCTGCTTCGTACACTGGTTGCCCTTCGACGACAGTCATGACAAGACGGTTGTGCAGGATGTCTTCCCCACTCAATTTAAAGAAATCTTCATCCCATACTGTGAAGTTGGCATTGTAGCTTTGAACCAATAGCCCGTTTCTTCCGTGCGTCCCTGTAGCAACATGAGGCGAATATGTGAAGCTGCGAAGAGCTTCATACATCGAAAGACGTTCATTCGGATTTAGCGTGCTCGACCCGTGAAACGATTGTCGCATCACCGCTCCAAACAATCCCTTTCGAACGTCAACAGATGAAATCGGCGCGTCACTTCCTCCTAACACCAATGCTCCCGTATCGAGTAAAGACTTAAATCGATAGACATCATGCACACGCTCATTGCCCAACCGCTCAAACAGCATGTCCATGTCATCCGATAAAAATACCGGCTGTGCATCAATCAAAACAGGCAATGATTTGATTCGGTTGATCAATGAGTCATTCAATAAAGAGGCATGGATAATTCGATCTCGTGTCCCTTTTCTGGCAGGGTACTTTTCAAGCAGGCCGACAAATTGCTCAACCGCCGCATCACCGATCACATGCGCTGCCACATTCATCCCGTATGTTCGTGCTTTTTTCACAAGTGCCTCGAGATGATCTGGTCGATGCACTTCAATTCCTCGTTGACTCCGATCATCCGCATACGGTGCAGATAACAGAGCGGTGCGTCCACCGAACGAACCGTCGACAAAGAGTTTCATCGCACCGAAGTCAAACCGTTTCCGACGCGTCATCGCATCTTGCTGGATGACACGATCCACCACCTGTTCGTGAACGAGAAGGTGTGCTTGAAACGGAAGTTCATCCAGTACATCTTCGTACGCTTGAATCGTCTCGAGTGGATCTCCATGATAGAACAAGTCTTCCGTATGGGCGCCAACGACTCCATGTGCGAATAATGAATCGATTGCCCGGCGAAGAGAAGCGGCATTTTTCTTACGATTCCCACTCAATTCTTTATATAAGAGATCTAGTGCAGCATCATATAGGACGCCATTCAATTTGCCTTCTTCACCTCGCCCAAGTTTTCCACCTTCGATCACCGTATGGTGGATCAGTCCAAGTCGTTCAAGTCCTTTCGAGTTCACGACGGCTACGTGACGACAGACACGCTTCAACACGACAGGACGGTCGTCAATCACTTCATCAATCATCTCGCGTGTCGGCATGTCACCGAGCAGACGATCATCAAACCCTTCTGCGACGATCCAATCGTCGTCCGACCCTCGTTGCTTCATCGTTTCAAGTAATTCTCGAAGATCCGTCGCTTCACTCGCATCGACACGGTCGAGCGCTTCGCCGTATCCGACAAGGTGAATATGTGAATCGGTAAAGGCCGGATACACACTCTTTCCTTCCAAATTCACAATCTCCTCGATGCGACCCGCATATGTACGTCGGAGATGTCCCTCATCCCCCATCTTCAAGACGCGTCCATGCTCAATAAACATGGCACGTTCCATCTCACCTGGTTTATTCAATGTGTAGATGTTCCCGTTGACCCATAGTGTACCCATCTGACGATTCCTCCTTGATTGAAAAAAGATTGACGTCTACGTTTTTCCCGTTTCCGTCAATCTTCATGCATCGTTTATTTTTTTAGCAATTCCTGCTGTTCTAACCCTTTATCCACACGTTGACGAATTTCATTGGCTCCGTTCTCATCGAATCGACCGAGCACCCGCTCACCGATTTCGACCGCAGTGCCATACTCTCCATGCAAGAACTTGTTTTCCGCAAGCGTCAAGGCGATATGGACCTCGTTGTCACGGCGACGGAAGCGGTTTGCATATTGGAGCAACTGTTCCGCATACGTCACTTGACGAATCAGTGCATGGACACGGTCACGGAAGTTGTCCATCATCTCTTCGACATCATGGCTAAGGCCGACGATATACGTCATGTTGAACGGTGCCTTGTCAAACTGTTCGTCTAACGACTGGACACCTTTTTGGAGCTGACGTAAGTCGTTTGATAGATCATTCGGAACAACCGGCATCGCACTTTTCGCTAACAGGCGACGATGCCCAGACAATTCTTTTTTCCACGTTTCTAACTTGTGACGGACCTCAAGCTCTTCTTTACGTAATGAATTCGTATCCTCAATGAAACGCTCATGCATGGCACTGAATTGGTCAAGTGACCGTTTCGCTTCCTGCACTTTGGATTTGATCATACTAAACGGTAACATTTGCGCGACGAGAGCTTGTTCAATATCAAGTACATTCGCCGTGAGAGTCGTTCGTTCACGTTCTAATTGTTCGAATTCTTCTCCGACGCGTGCATTGATTTCATAGTTGCTTACAAGTCGAGACATTTCCGTCTGTAAGTGATTCATGATTTCGGCAGATTGCAATTCGCGCTCTTGTATCGTCGCAAATTCTTTTTTCACGTATTGGCGGGCATCGACCTCTGTTCGGAATGCTTCGAATAATTGATCGATATCCGAGCTCAACTGTTGCATGTCCTCTTCAAAATGATCAAATTCCAAGCGTTCGATTCGAGCCATCAACTCTTCTCGACGATCTTCCGCTTGATCGATTTCTTCCATTAATCCAAGTGGTTCAAGCGCATACCCGTCCATTTGCATTTCTTTATGTCCAGCCCGGAGTTGTTGAAGTTGTTGTTTCAGTTCCACTTGAACCGTACGTACAAATTGCGGAATGATCCGAATCAGTTCACGGATGTGTCCTACTTGATTCGATAAGGCTTGTCCGGTTTCAAATGCTTCAGAAACTTGACCGACCTGCTTTAAGTTGATCATCTCACTGCGTTTCGCCTCGGCAGCGGCAATCTCTTGTTCCACCAATGCATAGGTTGGTCCGAACGCATGGTTTTGTGAATTCAATGTCTTGCGGAACTGATACAACTCTTTCTCATCCTGCTTCACAATGTCCATAAGCGAGGTGTGATGCGTAGTAAATTCATCCATCTCATCGAGCATGGCGTGTACCATCGTCTCGAGCTCTTCAATGAGTTGTTCAGTCGCATTCAAGTCAGCTTTGACTTTCATGAAACGATATTTATCCAAGTCTTCCTCAGCCCGGTATAACGCTTCATCGATTTGACCTGCATGTACACTTACTAACTCATCCCAAGATTGATGCCAACGATCAAACTTTTCTTTTGTTTCCCCTTCCATCGGCCACTGTTTGAATTTCTGGAGTTCGACGGGTATGCTCGCACTGAGCACACTTTGTTTCCTCATATCCAAGTCGTCAATTTTTTGGTAAAAATTCCTTCGAATGAGCATACTCCCCAACATGCCGCCTAATACGACGACGATGATTCCAATGATTAATCCATAAATTCCGTAATCCATCTTTGTCACAACCTCCAAGCCGCTTTCGTGGACTTATGTACCTTTATATTAAAAAAAGAAGTATTTTATAAGAATAGATATACCTAATCATATTATAGAACCAACGATTTGCATAGGTTTTCCAATGGTTTCAGTGGAGATTGTTCATTTTTTCGGAACTTTCTAACAAGACAAATCTTAAATTTGCGTGTACCATAATGCTAAATTCTAAAAACACGAAAGATGGAGGGGAATTTATATGTTCCAAACGACATCGTACTCAGGTGATTTGACAGCCGGTTACGAACTATTAAACAAGCAACTCGCCGCATTATTAGAGGGCGAAACAAATACAGTGGCCAACCTTGCCAACGCCAGCGCTTTACTCAACCAATTTTTAGATCGGATCAACTGGGTCGGATTCTACGTGACTGATTCTGAAGACAGTCTAATCCTAGGACCATTCCAGGGACTCCCGGCTTGCGTTCACATCGCGTTCGGTAAAGGGGTTTGTGGAACTGCGGCAGCTACACAAGAAACACAGCTCGTGGCCGATGTTCATCAATTCCCTGGTCATATCGCATGTGATGCGGCTTCGAATTCTGAAATCGTCGTCCCTCTCGTACGTGACGGGAAAACAATCGGCGTGCTCGATATCGACAGCCCGGAGTTCGACCGTTTCTCAGAAATCGACCGTCAAGGACTCGAACGTTTTTGCGAAACACTTCTTCGCTATATTTGATTGACAAGAGATGGTATTCATCGTATACTCATCTTTGTGCATGAAATGACGATAGCAGTCACAGACAAACGTATCCACCTTTCGGGCCTCGACTTTTGTCGGAGGGGCATCTCGTAGCTTCGCTATCAAGTGAAGGTGCTTGCACCTAGAAAGGGGCGTTACTCGTCTTTGACACCGTTGTTCTTTTGTGCAAAATACATGAACAACAAGGAGGAGTCCAATCATGGCTCGTTACACAGGTCCAGCTTGGAAACTCTCGCGTCGCTTAGGCATCTCGCTTAGCGAAACGGGTAAAGAATTAGCAAAACGTCCTTACGCACCAGGTCAACACGGAAATGGTCGTAAGAAAATCTCAGAATACGGTCTTCAGCTTCAAGCGAAGCAAGCACTTCGTCACATGTACGGAGTGAACGAGAAGCAATTCCGCCGCATCTTCAACGATGCTGGTAAAATGCCAGGCATCCACGGTGAGAATTTCATGTTCTTGCTCGAATCACGCCTCGACAACCTCGTTTACCGTTTCGGCCTCGCTCGCACACGTCGTGGAGCACGCCAACTCGTCAACCACGGTCACATCACTGTTGATGGATCACGCGTTGACATCGCGTCTTACCGCGTAAAACCAGGTCAAGTTATCGCTGTTCGTGAAAAGTCGAAAAACGTAAAAGCAATCGCTGAAGCACTTGAAGTAGCACCAGCTACAAAAGACTTCGTATCGTTTGACGCTGAGAAACTCGAAGGTACATTCGTACGTCTCCCAGAACGCGCTGAACTCAACGACCAAATCAAAGAGCAACTTATCGTCGAGTACTACTCACGTTAATGCTTTTTATCCCCTTCTTCACGAAGGGGATTTTTTTATTTCTTCAAAATCTCTTGCCGAATGCGTCCCATTTGCGTATCGAGGGCATCCGCCATGAGTGACGCTTCAATCAGCTCTTCTTTCGATGATTCTGGCACGGCATGTTGATATTTGTACTGAAGCTTATGTTCCGTTGCCGCCCAAAAGTCCATGGCGAGTGTCCGAATCTGAATCTCCGCAGGCACCCAGATGATTCGTTCTGCCAAGTAGACTTTCGTTTTCACGATGAGATGTAAGCTCCGATACCCGCTCGGTTTTGGATGTTTGATGTAATCTTTGATTTCGATGATATCTAAATCATCTCGCGCCTCTAGATGACGCAAGATTTCATAAATATCGTCGCGGAAGCTCGTAACAATCCGAATGCCCGCCACATCGTGCACATGTTCCCAAAGCGCCGAAACTTCCAAAGGCAAGTCTTTCCGTTTCATCTTGCGCACGATGGACGGCAATGTCTTCATTCTCGTCTTCACATGTTCAATCGGTGAATACCCGAGTCTCGTCTGCCAGTCCAAGTCGATGATCCCGAGATCGCTCTCAAGTTCCGTGATCGCCATTTCATAATAACGAAAGTGTTCGCGCCATTGATGGAACTGCTCACCGAAAAATTCTTCTATCTCCATCGTCATCCCTCCTATCTTCCTATTTTAGCAAATCCGAACCGCACGTCATGTATAAAAAAAGTCCATTCCTCAACAAATGAGGAACGGACATCGTGATTATATGTGACGAATCACAAAGTATTTCTTCTTACCACGGCGAATGATGGTGAATTCACCGAGCGTGTCTTCGCGCGTAATCATTTTATCGAGCGCTTGTTCACGTTCGCCGTTCAAGTAAATCGCTCCGTTCGTTACATCTTCACGTGCCTGACGTTTCGATGGTGAGATCTTCGCTTCGACGAGGAGGTCGACAAGGTTGCGTTCACCGTCAAGTTCGAATTGCGGCATGCCTTTAAACGCATCTTCCATATCTTCCGGTTGAAGCGACGTCAAATCTCCGCTAAAGAACGCTTTCGTTATGCGCTCCGCTTGTTCAAGTCCTGCTTCACCGTGGACAAGCTTTGTCATCTCTTCTGCGAGTCGGCGCTGTGCCACGCGCTTTTCAGGCGCTTCTGTCACTTCGGCTGCAAGTGCCTCAATCTCTTCATGCGACATGAACGTGAAGTATTTGATGAACTTGATGACATCTGCATCGTCGACGTTGATCCAGAACTGGTAGAACTCATATGGCGACGTCTTATCCGCATCTAACCAAACTGCACCGCCCGCTGTCTTCCCGAACTTTTGTCCGTCCGACTTTGTGACGAGTGGCACGGTGAGACCGAACGCTTTTTCAGAGTGACCAAAGCGACGAATCAATTCAAGACCTGCCGTGATGTTCCCCCATTGATCACTTCCACCGACTTGAAGACGACATTTCTCTGTCTCGTATAGTTTCAAGAAGTCGTAAGATTGGAGCAACATGTAAGAGAACTCTGTGTACGAGATCCCGTTCTCCATACGTGAATCGACAGAGTCTTTCGCAAGCATGTAACTGATTGGGAAGTGCTTCCCAATGTCGCGCAGGAAGTCGATGATTGACATCTCTTCCGTCCATTCGTAGTTGTTGCGAATCGTGATCGGGTTCTCCCCTTCAAGTGGAAGAAATCGGCTCAACTGATCCTTGATGCGATCGGAGAAGAGCTTGACCGTATCCAACGTGTTTAGTGAACGTTCATCCGAACGACCAGACGGGTCACCAATCATCCCTGTCGCCCCACCGACGAGCGCGATGACCTGATGGCCGGCCTGCTGGAAACGTTTCAGCGTCAAGATCGGGAGCAAGTGCCCGATGTGAAGCGAGTCCGCCGTCGGATCAAATCCCGTGTATAACGTCGTCGGTTGTTTGAGTTGTTCTTTTAATCCTTCTTCATCTGTCATTTGGTTGACAAGTCCTCGAAACTCTAAATCGTTTAATAGTTCCATTTGTTCCACTCCTTCGATTGACATAAAAAAACGTCCCTTCTCATATGAGAAGGGACGGAGATTCCGCGGTACCACCCTACTTGTCGCAATTTGCGACCGCTTGAGCGAGAGATAACGGTCTCGAACCGGCCCGAAGGCACGCTCTAAAAGTGTAATTCATCGATTGACATTGGCTAGTTCACAGCAACCACTAGCTTTCTGGACAAGAGGCCCGTCGACTACTTCGCTTTCTTCACAGCGTCATTATCTTGTTGACTATGCTATTCATTTTATAAGCATCGTTTTCAACTTGTCAACTCTTACAATGAAACTTGCACGAGACTTCGGTTTCGAGGTAAGGTGTAGGTTGAATTGTGCTATAATCGAATATATTACTGTCTAAAATAGTTTTACACCATATTTAAGGAGGCTGTCATGCTGCAGAAGATTCGAGACTTATGGAATAATCCGACGTCATTGAAAGTACGTCGTTATGCCAATGTTATGTATGATGTGTCGTGGAACGTCCTACTCCTGACCATCATTTCTGTTGTACTCATCGGGTTTTTAGGTGCTGGAATTGGTGTCGGATATTTCGCGTCACTCGTCAAAGATATGCCGACCCCGGCTTATAAAACGATGACTGCGCAAATCAATACGTATACATCGACTTCCAATATTTACTTCGGAAGCGGGGAGCGCATCGGGAACTATACGACCGATGAGGTACGAATCCCGATTCCAGTAGAAAAAGTTTCTCCATACGTTGTCGATGCACTACTTGCGACGGAAGATGTCGAATTCTATGAGCACGATGGCGTCGTTCCAAAAGCGACGTTACGCGCTATTTTACAAGAAGCAACAGGATCTGAAGATCGCACGGGTGGTTCAACGTTGACGCAACAATTGATTAAAAACCAAATGTTGACGAACGAAGTATCTTTCGAACGGAAAGCAAAAGAAATATTACTCGCCCTTCGTCTAGAGAAGGCGATGGACAAAGATGAAATTTTAAACGCCTATCTGAACGTCGTCTCATTCGGACGTAACTCGATGGGACGTAACATTTCAGGGATTGAGGCCGCCGCTCGCGGTGTGTTCAATACTTCGGCAGAGAAATTGACACTTCCACAAGCCGCTTTCCTTGCCGGTATCCCAAAAAACCCATTCTTCTACACACCTTACTATCAAGGTGGCGTCATCAAAGAGGACGTATCGGGTGCGGTTAACCGAATGAAAACGGTATTGAACCGCATGTACGTTGCAGGAAAGATCACGAAAGAAGAATATGATGCCGCTTATAACTACGACATCACGCAAGACTTCATGCAGACTCAGACGAAACCTCGCGACAAATATCCGTACGTGGTAGACGAAGCAGAACTTCAAGCACGCCAAATCGTAACGGATTATCTATTGGAGCAAGATGGGATTGAAATCAATGAGTTGAGCTCGGAGGAACAGGACTCTGTCCGTTCGACTTATGCGAAGCGTGCTCATAACATGTTGCGTCAAGGTGGGTTCAACATCCGTTTGACATTGGATAAAGAAATTCACGAAGCGATGCAACAACCGGCTAAAAACGCTGGCAACTTCGGACCGAATCAAACGATTAAAGATGAGAACCGCACACTTCCTGAACAAACCTCTTCTGTCATGATTGAGAATAAGACCGGGAAAGTACTCGGATTCGTCGGAGGTCGCTACATCAATGGCAAGACCGACGATTTGAACCGTGCTTTCTGGGCAGAACGTCAAATCGGATCGACTGCAAAACCGATTCTTGTCTATTCAAATGCGATTGAAGCTGGCATGATTACACCTGCCACTCAAATCATTGACGAGGAGTATTTCTATAAGTTTACTGGTCCGGGACAACCGAAGAAACAAGTTCAAAACGAAGGGAAAACGTATCGCGGTGCTGTCACAGTACGCGATGCGCTCAAGCTCTCCTTGAACGTTCCGGCTGTTAAGATTTATGAAGAACGTAACCAAAAACCTGCTGATACGCAGAAATTAGTCGACATGGGGATTCCGGTATCTGAAGGAAACCGTTATGCTTCAGCGATGGCACTCGGTACCGGGGAAGTCAAGCCAATCGATTTGGCCGCCTCTTATGCGATGCTAGCAAATTACGGTGAACACGTGGAGCCGTACTTCATCCAAGAAATCGAATATCAAGGTGAAGTCATTTACGAAGCGAAGCCGAAGAAAACGCGTATTTTCACAGAACGTACCTCTTATCTCGTGGTGGATATGCTCCGCGACGTCTACACGTCAGGTACTGCGACATATGCACAATCATTGCTCAGCGTTCCTGGCGATTGGATGGGTAAAACCGGTACAACGAACGATCAACGTGATTCGTACTTGGTCGGGTCGAACCCGAACGTTACACTCGCTGTCTGGTCAGGTTATGATTCACAACGCCTTTCAATGCTAGATGGTTGGGATTATGGACGTTACTATCAACGGACACAGCGCATCTGGTCGCAAACGATGAATCGTGTCTATGCGGATGACCCAGAAGCTCTAGGCGTCAGCGCACGCTTCTCACAACCTTCAACCGTCACTTCGAAAGACTTCCAAGACTCAGGTTCATTCTCTGAGAAGAAGAAAGTAGAAGAGAAAGAAAAAGAAGAGGAAGAGAAGAAGAAAGAAGAAGAGGCCAAGAAAGAGGCCGAAGAAGCAAAGAAAGAAGCTGAGGAGAAGAAACAAGAGGCTGCTGCCGATGCTGCCGCTAAGAAAAAAGCTGAAGAAGAAGCTAAACAAAAAGCAGACGCCGAAGCAAAGAAAAAAGCTGAGGAAGACGCGAAGAAGAAAGCTGAAGAAGAGGCTAAACAAGAAGCCGAACAACAAGCTGAAGAAGAAGCCGATGCTGATGCTAACGGTGAATAAACAAAGGGTCGACACACGATGTGTCGACCCTTTGTTTATCTTAATCTTCCATCGTCGAGAGGTCACCTGTTTCAAGATTCAATTCCCAAGCCTTCAAGACACGACGCATGATCTTCCCGCTTCGCGTTTTCGGCAACTTGTCCTTGAATTCGATCTCACGTGGTGCTGCATGCGCAGCCAATCCTTCTTTGACGAACTGCTGGATTTCTTGTTTTAACTCATCAGACGGTTCATAACCTTTACGTAGCGCAATGAACGCTTTGATGATTTCACCTCGGACCGGGTCCGGTTTTCCGATGACACCCGCTTCAGCCACAGCCGGATGTTCCACGAGTCGACTTTCCACTTCAAACGGTCCGACCCGTTCTCCTGCTGTCATGATGACGTCGTCGACCCGACCTTGGAACCAGAAATAGCCGTCTTCGTCCATATAAGCAGAATCACCTGACACATACCAATCTCCCCAGAAGTAACTCTCATACTTCGCATCGTTCTTCCAAATCTTCCGCATCATCGACGGCCAAGGCGTCTTGAGTGCCAAGTTCCCCATTCGGTGTGGTGGAAGTGGTTGACCCCGGTCATCCAAAATAGCCGCTTCGCAACCTGGGATCGGTTTCCCCATTGAGCCCGGTTTGATGTCCATCGTCGGATAGTTACAAATCATCATCGCACCGGTTTCTGTCATCCACCACGTATCATGGATTCGAAGATCAAATGCTTCGTGTCCCCAACGAATGACTTCTGGATTTAGCGGCTCACCGACGGATAAAATATGACGAAGTGAAGACAAATCATACTTCTCAAACGCTTCGTCGCCAGCGCCCATGAGCATGCGGAACGCCGTCGGGGCACTATACCAAACTGTCACGCCAAACCGTTCAATGACCGAATACCAAAATTCAGGATTGAAGCGTCCACCAACGATGACGTTTGTCGCACCATTTAAGAAAGGCGCAAAAATACCGTAGCTCGTCCCCGTCACCCATCCAGGGTCAGCCGTGCACCAGTAAATATCATCCGGTTGAAGATCGAGTACCCATTTGCCGGTCATCATATGTTGAATCATCGCATTATGGACGTGGAGAACCCCTTTTGGTTTTCCTGTTGAGCCCGATGTATAGTGTAAAATCAGACCGTCTTCACGGTCGACCCACGTCAATTCGAGATCTGTCGTCGCATCGTTCGCCAGTTTACGATAATCGAGCACCTTTTCCGACTCTTCGACATCGTCCCCAACGAGTAGAATTGTCTCTAAATGAGGCAACTGATCGACCGGAATGCGCGGCAACAGTTCTTTCGTCGTCACAATCACTTTCGCTTCCGAGTCGAGCAAACGGTCGTGAACCGCCTGTTCCATGAACGCCTCAAACAATGGACCGACGATGGCCCCTCGTTTGATTGCACCGAGCAAAATAAAATAAAGTTCTGGCTGACGTGGCATAAAGATAAAGACGCGGTCGCCTTTCTCCACACCAATCGACTTCAGAACATTACCAGAACGATTACTTTCTTTCTTCATATCCGCATACGTGTACCGCTCTTCTCGATCCCCATCGAAATAAAGCAGTGCCACTTTTGTCGCCAATTCACTTTCCGCATGGCGATCGATGGCTTCATATGCCAAATTGACTTTCCCCGTCAAATTCCATGAAAACAATGCTTCTGCTTGTGTCCACTCAAACGACTGACAAGCCTCTTCATACGACGCTAATTGATGTTCCCCTGTTAACGCTTTCAATTTTTCCATCGCTAAAGATTCGCCTCCCCTGTAAAGATTGGTATAACCACTTTCAGTATAGTGTTAAAATTATGACAAATCAATGAATTTCCAATTTCATCAAAACAGGATGATTCCAGCTTGATGAAAGCGCTATAATAAGAGATGGAAAAGGTGGTGACCCTATGGAAAAACAATATCATTCAAAAGTGTGGCAGACCTCACAAGGTGACGTCACGATTGATGGTCCAGTGGCGCCTGACGTGTTACGGACGTATCGTCTTGATGAAGGATTGACAGCTTTTCGTGAACCGGAAGATCAGCACGAAGCACTCGTCGATATTGCTGGGTTAAAAGAAGGAAGAATCATCGTCGCCAGGCAAGACGATCTCGTGATTGGATACGTGACTTTCCTCTATCCTGACCCGTATGAGCGTTGGAGTGAAGGAAACGACCCATACATCCTTGAACTCGGGGCAATCGAGGTGAGTCCTCGCTTCCGTGGTCAACGAA
Source organism: Exiguobacterium sp. s43 (assembly GCF_018617255.1). Lineage (GTDB taxonomy): Bacteria > Bacillota > Bacilli > Exiguobacteriales > Exiguobacteriaceae > Exiguobacterium > Exiguobacterium profundum. Next base: position 845,351 of record NZ_JACSJT010000001.1, on the reverse strand, counting down.
TCGGGAAACAATTACTCGAAGTATCGATGATGGACCCACATATGGATGACTTTTTGATTTTGACGACCGAATATTATTGGCACTGGGATTTGAAAGGTAGTGGACTCTCGATTTGGGATTATCGAAAAGTCATGGAGAAGATGATGAATCACGGTGGACTTGTTTTCTTCCCGACAGACGATCCTGAGATTGCCTCCCATCCTGCCAACTGTTTGATGGCTCGTATCGGAAAAAACGTACGACAAGAATCGATCGACCATTTTGACTCACTTCGTCTTCGCCGACGATTTATGTACGACTAAGGAGGGATTTCATGTTAATCGAACAGATGATGAATCGACATGTCGTGACGATTCAACCGACCAATACGATTGCCCATGCCGCAAAATTAATGCGTGAACATCGTGTCCGACATTTGATTGTGACAAATCCCGCTCGACAAGTCGTCGGGATTGTCGGCCAATTCGAGATGAGTGGTGCGACGAGCGTCTTTCATCCCGAAAGTGAAAACGCAGACTTTCAAAACCCTGTATCGAGCATCATGCGATCCGAGGTACCGACAGCTCATCCATTCGATTTCTTTGAAGATGCAGCTGCGTTATTTTACGAAAACCGGCTAACCTGTCTCCCTATCGTCGAACAAGGGAAACTCGTCGGTGTATTGACAGAGACCGATTTATTACGTTACTTCGTGCAATTGACAGGCGCACTCGAACCGAGTTCGCAAATTGAAATTCTCGTCGAAAATACGACCGGCACACTCGAAAAAGTGACCCGACTCCTCGCCAAAACAAACGTCAATATCATCAACGTCTTCGTTCATCCGACGAGCGATCCGTATAAACGTATCATCTCTTTCCGCGTCCAGACGATGAACCCGCTCCGAATCATCGAACGGTTGAAACGTGAAGGGTATGATGTCCTCGGTCCGGAGATGTCACGATGAGACCGATTTACATATTTGGCGAAGACGAGACGTCTTATCGCTTTCATGAGGATCACCCGTTCAATCCGTTACGACTGGAATTGACGACATCCCTTCTGATTGCAGCCGGAAAACTCTCCAAATCGGAATGTGTGTCTCCTCCACTCGCTTCGGTTGAAGCGTTAGCGCTCGTTCATGACTTTGACTACATCGAAGCCGTCCAAGCTGCGGCGGCAGGAGAACTTTCTACGCTGAAAGCGAATAAGTTTGGTCTCGGTACGGAAGACACTCCCATCTTTCCGACGATACACGAGGGAGCCGCACGGCTTGTCGGTGGGACGATTCATGCGCTCGATCTAGTTGCGAGCGGCAAAGCAGAGCGAGCCTTCCATGTTGGGGGCGGTCTACATCATGGAATGCGGCGCAAAGCATCAGGATTTTGCGTCTATAACGATGCGGCCGTCGCCATCGCACATGTGAGAAAACAATACGGGTCTCGCGTTCTCTATGTAGATACGGATGCGCATCATGGGGACGGGGTCCAATGGCTCTTCTATGACGATGATGATGTGATGACTTTATCCATACACGAGACAGGTCGCTATCTCTTCCCGGGTACCGGAATGGTGACAGAGCGAGGGAATGGGAAAGGATACGGCTATAGTTGGAACGTACCAGTCGATGCGTTCACCCAAGACGACTCATTTTTGACGTGCTATGAGACCGTTTTACGTGAAGCGTGCGAATGGTTCAAACCTGATATCATCCTGACTCAGAATGGTGCGGATGCCCATGTCTTTGATCCACTCACCCATCTCGCATCAACGATACGGACGTTCGAACAGATTCCCCAAATCGCTTCACGTATGGCAGACGAGTATACCGATGGTCGTCTCGTCGCACTTGGTGGCGGCGGCTATGACTGGTATCGAGCCGTTCCTCGCGCCTGGGCACAAGTGTGGGCCGGTCTGACGAGAGAGACACCCTATGCCGGAGATATCCCGACCGAGTGGATTGAGCAATGGTCCGATGTCGCTGGTCAACCGTTACCCACTCGGTGGGACGACTCTCTTTACGCGTTTGATCATATCCCGCGGCGTCAACAAATTGAAGAAAAGAATTGGGAAGTCACGAAGCGTGCCTTTTGGCCGTTCATCTCGAATGATCGAAAATCGATTTATTTATAAATAAAGCTGCCCGTTCATCTCAAAAATGGATGAACGGGCAGCTTTTCTTTTAGTCCTGACGAAGCGAGTCACGGCGTTCGATTCGGTGAGGAAGCACGACGTTTTTCTCTTCGATTTCTTCCGCGTTCAAAATCTTAGTCAAGAGACGCATCGCGACGGCTCCGATATCGTACATCGGTTGAACGACCGTCGTCAACTTCGGACGAATCATCGTCGCGAGGCGCGTGTTATCGTGACCGACGACTTCGAAATCGTTTGGAACAGAGTAACCTGCATCTTGAATCGCATGGATGACCCCAAGTGCCATTTCATCCGTCCCTGCGAAGATGGCTTTCGGACAATCGTCACGTTGCAACATTTTTTGCATCGCCTCGAGACCAGACGCATACGTATAATTTCCGAGAATCATATCGTTCTCATGGAAAGGAAGACCTGCATCTTCAAGAGCACGGCGATAACCGGCAAATTTCTTCTCGCCATTGATTTGTTGCTCGAGTGGTCCAGTGATGAATCCAACACGGTCATGTCCGTGGTTGATCAACATCTGAGTCGCGTCATACGCCGCTTGCTCATAATCGATATTGACAGCCGGGAGATCATATCCTTGGTTCAATGTCGCTGCGAGAACAATTGGAACTGGTGATTTTTTGAACTCTTCCACGAGATCTTCATGCAAACGTCCACCCATGAAGATGATACCGTCCACTTGTTTACCTAATAGCGTATTGAGTAAATGGACTTCCTTGTCACGACTCGAATCTGAGTTACCAAGGATGATGTTGTATTTATACATCGTCGCCACGTCTTCGATACCTCGCGCCAAGTCGGCAAAGAAGATGTTCGAGATATCCGGTACGATGACACCGACCGTTGTCGTTTTCTTGCTTGCTAGTCCACGTGCGACGGCGTTCGGACGATAACCAAGACGGTCAATCGCATCCTGTACTTTCTTGCGTGTTGTCGGTTTGACGTTCGGGTTTCCGTTGACGACACGAGAGACGGTCGCCATCGACACCCCGGCTTCTCGTGCCACATCATAGATTGTTACGTTGTTACTATTCATAAACTACTCCTCCTACAAGTCCTGATTTTCAAAAAGTTTTCATAAAACGTCTTAAAAAAGGAAGACAGGTATCTGTCATCCATTTACCCTGTCTTCATGCGATATAAAACGTTTCCATTTGGAAAGCTTACTTTTTCACCAAATCAAGTTGGGGAAACTGGACCGTGAGTCCTTCCACAAATTGATCGAATTGATCGAAGTCCAATTGTTGTTGCGCGTCCGAGAGGGCGATCGCCGGATTCGGGTGCACTTCTACCATCACACCGTCAGCTCCGATTGCAAGGGCCGCTTTTGCAGCTGGCAACAATAAATCACGACGACCGGTCGAATGCGTGACGTCTACCATAACCGGCAGATGCGTCTCTTGCTTCAAAATCGGCACAGCGGTAATGTCCAACGTATTGCGTGTCGCACGTTCATACGTTCGAATTCCCCGCTCGCACAAGATGACTTGGCTGTTCCCGCTCGCCATAATGTACTCTGCCGCATAAATGAACTCTTCGATTGTAGCGGATAATCCGCGCTTCAACAAGACCGGTTTGTCTGTCTTCCCAACTTCTTTTAACAAATCGAAGTTCTGCATGTTGCGAGCTCCGACTTGAATGATGTCAACATACGGTAACGCCGATTCCACTGCGCCAGGAGTCATGATTTCTGTGATGACTCGTAGGTCATGTCGGTCAGCTGCCGTCTTTAACAGTTTCAATCCCTCAAAACCTAAGCCTTGAAAATCGTAAGGTGACGTACGCGGTTTATAAGCACCGCCTCGCATGATTTTAACACCAGACAATGCAAGCTTTTCTGCGACCGCATTCACTTGTTCGAAAGACTCTACGGCACATGGTCCTGCAATCAATTGTGGACGGCCGTTTCCGATCGTCACATCTTTCATATGGACCAACGTGTCTTCCGGTTGACGTTTACGCGAAACGAGAAGCGTTTTATCTCGATCTTCTCCTTGTAATTCAGCAGACGCTTTAAAGACTTCTTTAAAGATATGTTGAAGACGTGACGTTTCAAACGGCCCTTGGTTTGATGCGGCAATAAAATCAAGCATCTCTCGCTCTCGGACCGGATCATAACGTTCGACACCTTGAAGACGTTTAATTTTTCCAATTTCGACGGCAAGTGTACCGCGCCGACTAAGCAAGTCGAGCATTTCATGGTTCAATTCATCCATTTCTCGACGTAATCGATTCAATTGATCTTGTGGACTCATAGTTTCCCTCTCATTCCTAAGCCGTTCTTTCCAGATTCCTAATTATATCGAACTTTGTGCGCTTTGTCATAAGGAAACCTTCTACGTCACAAAATCACCAAAAAAGGACCGAATCCATTCGGTCCTTACGAATTACTCATTTTTTTTTAAGTCTTTCTTTAAATCTTCTAGTTCTTCTTTCGATTCCTCGTCGAGCAACTCATTGACAGGTGCTTCGAGCGAATCGTCAGACTCTGAATCCGATGCGTTCGATGGCTTTTCTTCTTCAGCCGCGCGGTCCATCTGTTCCTTCACTTCCGATTCTGCTTCCGCAACGAGTTGATCTGCTTTTTCCATCGCCTCTTCAATCGAAAGCTCATCTTCATCGATTTGTTGCTTCAATTCTGCAGCTTCGCGTGCCTTATCTTTTACGATATTGAGGACAGGTGCCGCCTTATCGCTCGCCACTTTAATCCATTCCCCGACGACCGGTTCTGCTTTCTCACGCATCTCTTTCGATTTGACAGTCAGGCGCTCTCGCGATGTTGACGTCTTCTCATCAAGGTACGTCCGGACTTCACGTCCGTTTTTCGGAGACGTCAATAACGCGACTGCCGCTCCAACAATCCCTCCGAGAATGACACCCGTCAAAAATCCGCTACTTGATTGATTCTGTTCTGTTGATTGCTTTTGGTCTGTCATGTGTGAGTTCCTCCCCGAGATTAACTTATTTGATCGTATCATCCGTTTGAATCAAATCAGGTGATACAGGTGTTTCTGCTTTCTTCTCGCGTCGTGTGCGACGACGTGGACGTTCTTTTGTAGTAGAAGATTCAGGTTTGTTCTTCTTGAACAATTCGACCGCAACCGATCCCCATCGGACGGCTTGCGCAATCTGTTCTTTGTTTTCGTCCGCTGCCGAATGGACAGAAGTCGAGACGGTACGAACAGACTCGGTTACCTCGTTCAATGATGTCCCTAGCTCATCAAGCGCATGAGCGACAGGTGCGAGCAATTCTGTTTTTTCTTCGACGTTGTCTACGAGACGGTTCGTCTTATGTAAGAGCGCCGTCACTTCCATCGTGATTCCATCGAGCTGGCGTTCTAAATTTTCGGTCGTATTGGCGACGCTTCCGAGTGTACGATTTACATTCGACAAGACACGCGCCAAGAAGATGACGAGTACGACAAACGCGAGCGCCGCAATTAGCCCAGCGATGCCTCCTAATGTGATCTCCATTCAATCCATTCCTCCTATTCAATCGTTTCTTGTTTCATTATAGCACCATTATGACTGAAAAGATTTGCTACAACCGTTTTCGCCATTCGGTCTGATTATTCCTTTACCCGTTTTTGTGTTTTCGATTACACTAAAATAGAAATTCATAAAAAAAATTAGGGGTGATCGTGTGAGAGATCCAAGAATTACACAATTAGCTGACGGTTTAATCAATTATTCCGTCAAGCTACAACCGGGGGAAAAGGTATTAATTGAGAACTTCGGCGTCGAAGAGTCGCTCGTTGAAGCACTCGTCGAAAAGGCATACGAAGCAGGGGGACATCCTTTCGTTCTCTTAAAAGAGAGCCGTATCTTACGTAAGTTGTATACAGGCGCAAGCCGTGAACAACTCGAACTGATGGCTGACATCGAACGTAAACAGATGCAAGCAATGGATGCCTACATCGGCTTACGTGCTGGTGATAACATTAACGAGTTGTCAGACGTTCCAAGCGAACAGCAAAAACTTGTCGGTGCCACACTTGGGAAAATGCATACCGAAGACCGTGTTAAAGGAACGAAATGGGTCGTTCTCCGCTATCCATCCCCATCGATGGCGCAACTCGCTGGAAAATCGACAGAAGCGTTCGAAGACTTCTATTTCAATGTCTGTACACTCGATTACGGAAAAATGGACCGTGCGATGGATGCGCTAGTCGAGTTAATGAATAAGACAGATCGCGTGACATTGAAAGGACCAGGTACCGATCTTTCATTCTCGATTTTAGATATCCCAGCCATCAAGTGTTCGGGTCAGATGAACATTCCGGACGGTGAAGTGTTCACAGCACCGGTCAAAGACTCGGTCAATGGTGTCATCACATACAATACGCCATCTCCATATCAAGGCTTCACGTTCGAGAATGTGAAGTTGACGTTTAAAGACGGGAAGATTGTAGATGCGACAGCGAACGATACAGAACGGATCAATGAGGTGTTCAACACGGATGAAGGTGCGCGTTATGTCGGTGAGTTCGCCATCGGTGTGAACCCATACATCCAACATCCAATGAAGGATATTCTCTTCGATGAGAAAATTGATGGAAGCTTCCATTTCACACCTGGTCAAGCGTATGATGAGGCTTATAACGGCAACAACTCATCTGTCCACTGGGATCTCGTCAACATCCAGCGCCCGGATTACGGTGGCGGCGAAATCTGGTTCGACGATTTGCTCATCCGAAAAGATGGACGTTTCGTCATCGATGCGTTGCTTCCGCTCAATCCAGAAAACTTGAAATAATATAAAGAATGGTGCGCCTTTTTCAGGTGCACCATTCTTTATATTTATAATTTTGTTTTCTTCCCGAGGGCGGCAGACATCATCCAAATTTCTTTTTCGAGTCGCTCGATATGAGAAACGAATGTATCTTCAATCGCCTCATCGCCGTCCTCAAATTTCTCCATCGCATCTTGCATCTCTTGACGGATTTGTTTGAAGTCACTGATGATATCTTTGATCATCTGATCTGTCTCGGCATGACGATCGCCTTCTTTTAACGTTGAATGTTCGAGATACTCTTTCATCGTCGCAAATGGTTCGCCGTCATTCATAAGGAGTCGTTCTGCCACATCATCGTAGAGTTCTGCCACTAAATTATAGAGTTCTTCTAGTTTTTCATGATACGTGAAGAAATGCGGTCCACTAATATACCAGTGATAATTATGAAGTTTTACAAACAGCAATCCATAGTTCGCTACTTCTTTGTTTAAGGTGTTGAGTGCAACTTGACTAGCCATTCCTAACATCTCCTTTGTCATATTCATCGATACTACTATTACCGAGATTTTGGATGGCTAAACATAAAAAAGAGAGACTTTCGTCTCCCTTTCACACTTACGCTTCAAGTTTTACAACTTCTTCATATTCGCGCTGATACGTTTGAATATCACCGGCACCCATGAATAAGAGCACGGCATCGGCATGGTTGCGTAACACGCTTGTACCACCACGTTTTAAGATATGTGCTCCTTCGATTCGTGATTGAAGGTCTTCGATGGTGACCGTCCCTTCTTGCTCACGTGCTGAACCGAAAATATCACATAAATAGACAGTGTCTGCTTCGGCCAATGCCGTCGCAAAGTCGTCCATGAATGATTTCAAGCGTGTATACGTATGTGGTTGGAAGATTGCAACGACTTCTCGATTGCCATACTTTTTCCGAGCTGCTTCTACCGTTGCACTAATCTCACGCGGATGATGCGCATAGTCATCGACAAGCACTTGATCGTTTAACATCGATTCACTGAATCGGCGTTTTACACCGTTGAACGTTTCAAGACGTTCTTTTACCAATTCTTTCGGCAAGTTCTCGTAGTCACATGTCGCAATGACGGCAAGCGCATTCAACACGCTGTGGTCTCCATATCCAGGAATCCGGAATGTCCCGTAGAAGTCATCACGTAAAAAGACATCAAATGTCGTTCCATTTTCTGTCGATGTGACCTGTTCAGCACGGAAATCATTGTGCGTCCCGAAACCGTAATAGACGAGCGGCACGTTTGCTTGGATGTGTTGAAGATTTTCATCATCGCCACAAGCAATGATTCCTTTCTTCACTTGTTTCGCCATTTCTTGGAATGCGTCAATGACATCATCAAGACCAGAGAAATAGTCCGAATGGTCAAAGTCGATGTTCGTCATAATCGCGTAGTCTGGACGGTAGTATAAGAAATGTCGTTTGTACTCACAAGCTTCGAAGACAAAGTTCTTCGAATCCGCCACTCCCTCTCCCGTTCCATCGCCGATTAAGAACGATGTCGGTTCGATTCCACGCATGACGTGTGCAAGTAATCCCGTCGTTGACGTTTTCCCGTGCGACCCAGTGATGGCGACGCTCGTGTAATGGTTCGCGAGTTCACCTAAAAACTCGTAATACTTATAAATCGTCAATCCGAGTTCACGTGCACGCACGATTTCTGGATGATCGTCACTGAACGCGTTTCCTTGTACAACGATTTGGTCTTCCGAAATATTTTCAGGATCGAATGGCAAAATTTCAATCCCTTTACGGTTCAATGCTTCTTCTGTAAAAAATGCTTTTTCAACGTCCGATCCACGGACCTCATTGTTCATATCAAATAAAATTTGAGCTAAAGGACTCATGCCCGTTCCTTTAATTCCGACGAAGTGATAACGGTTCATCTGTAAATAGCCCCCCTAATTCATTGCGGCTCGTCAAAATGCGACAAACCTTTGTCATTATAGCAAAACTCACAGAATCGTGCTATTACAGATTATTGTTTTTTTGTGCAAGTCGTCGGCTACGGTACATCGCCATCCGATCTTTTGGCGTCATCATCACATTCACAGGCGGTTGATCCGCTTTAAATGAGACTTGAACCGCTGGTGTCAAATCTGTGTCAGAAGGCATTCCTTGCTGTTCAGATGGTGTTTGTAATGTTTCTGCAATCTGCTCGATCGACGGACCAATTTGTTCCGCCAATCCATCAATATCTAGGTCGGTTTGAGGAGTGGCATCTTGTTGAGCCTCCACGACTGTCTCCTTTTTTGAACGAGATAAATCTGTTGATTGCATAAAAACAGATGAAAAGCCATTATCAAGAATCGAAACTTCACCAAGAATCGATTTGTCTTCAATTTCAATTTCCCCGGAAATCAGCTCGTTGGACTCTTCACTCCATTCAGGTTCAGAGACGGTTTCAGTAGATGACTCTTGGTTCAGCTCTTCCGTCGCAGAATGAGTAGATTCCATCGCTGAATCATACGCATCTCTCGTTTCAGGAGAGTGTTCGACCGGTAGGACAATCTTTGGTTTGGGGCGAGCATATCCATAAATCGGTGACGGGACGTCTGACGGAATGAATTCCTCGGCTGCCTCAACCTTTGGTGGTGGGGAACCTTTTTGTCCTTCTTTTGACAGTTCTCGTTTGATTCGCTCTGCTTGTTGCTTCAGTGAACGTTCATATGCATCCATACTTGATTCCTCGCTTTTTCACTCAATCCATATTTAACAAAAAATCGGTCGAATTTAGCGACCGATTTTAAATGCTGTACCTACTTCATATTCGTCATCTAATACTAAAATTCCTTTTTCTTGCGGGGCGTTCGGAAGGTTTAATTCACGGGCAGAACAAATCATCCCGTGTGAACTCTCACCGCGGAGTGCAGATGGACGGATAATCAAACCAGTCGGCATCACCGCACCCGGTTTTGCGACAACGACTTTTTGTCCGGTTGCTACATTAGGTGCGCCACATACAATCTGAACAGTCCCTTGGTCGATTTGAACTTGGCAGATCGACAATTTGTCAGCGTCCGGGTGCTTCACTGCGCTTTCGACATAACCTACGACAAACTTCGGTGTCACGTCAACCCACGAAAAGTCCTCTTCAATCCCGTTGTCATTCAAGATGCTTTGCAACTGTTCCACTAATCCTACTGTCAACTCAACCGGACCATTCCATCCTGTCACATCAACATGTTGACTCGCTTGAAACAGGTTGTACCCGTTCACTTCCCCGTCTGCTGACTTGACGATTGCCACATCTCCCGTCCGCTCGACAGATTGATGATGTCTTTCTCCTTCTTTCAACAACACCATGAGTACATCACCGATTCCTTCTCGGTTGTAAAACACATTCATTTGCATACGTTCCTACGTCCCTTCTTTCAAACTCATCTCACTTATTTTATCAGATTATGTGTTCGATGGCGGGGTCTTTTTTCCGACAATAAAAATCGGTTCAAGTTCCCCCGCCTCATAGTGAAAGGCGAGTGCAGTTATAGGAATCCGACCATTTGTGAAGAAATCAAACATCAATTGCTGCATCGCATCATACCCTTGGTCATTTCGAATGTCCGCAACGATCATCACATCCTGATGTGGGACACCGACGAGCATATCCCCTTCAATCCGTCGTTCCATCAGCCGAAGAAACTCGTCATTTAACACACGAGACGCCTCGTAGCCATCGCGAGTTGATAAGAAGTAGAAGGGATTCCCAGCCACTTCGTCTTGCTTCATCTCGGTCGGTAGTTTTTTCACATTCTCACGGGCGATTCGTTCGATGCGGTCGAGCGTCATCTCATCCGAAAGGTGCCGTTCTTCAATCAATCGATACCCGTTCCCGCGGTCCAGCGCATAAAAAATAGCGGTCTCGGCCGTGTGCGGGGTGAATGCAAGTGTTTCTCCATTTTTTGTCGTCTTCGAGAAAGAGTTCGAACGAATGACCGGATAGATGGCATCTTCATTTCCCGTGAGGGAGATGTGATCATCCGCCTTCATCGCTGATTCGATATACTCGATGACTTCATCGACGGCAACCGTACCGCGTGTCTTAGCCTTTGCTACAATCGGCGCAAGGCGAATATTGACCCCAAAACGGTCAGATTTTCGTTCGACGCGCAGCACCTCATTCTCACGGTCGTAAGAAGTACGGTATTCCTCATTAAAATGCGATTCTAGATAACGTCTTAGCTCATTCCGTTCCATGAAGACTCACCCTAATCCGTTCAAGAAAGCTTCAACCTGTTCCGGCGTCTTCCGTTCACGACCGACGTAGCGATCAACCTCTTTGCCATTTTCAAACGCAACAAAGCTTGGGATGCCAAAAACATCAAGTTCTTGCGCAAGTTCCATGAACTCGTCACGATCGACGTAATAGAACGTCCATGCTTCAAATTTCTTTTCGATTTCTGGCATGAATGGGTCAAGGAATCGGCAATCCCCACACCATGTCGCTGAAAACATAAGGACACTTTTCGCTTCTTTTGCTTCCATATATTCTGCCATTGTGGATAGTCGTTTCATGATTATCACTCCTGTTCGTTTTTTCCTCACTTATAATAGCATAAGTCAAGTCACACATTCTGCTCTGCTGTTTGTTATAATCAAAGCCGAAACTAGTTGAAACAGGTGAAGCTGAATGAAATTAACACGCGAAACGTTAAACCCTGAAATGAAGCACCCTCTTGAACAGATGGTCGGTGTATTTGGAATGCTTGCCATTTTGCGATACGGCTACTTGTTTATTGACACTGATAAAACGAGACTAGAGATCTTGATTTGGCTCGTTGTCGGTTTCGCCGTCATTTATGTGCTCGAAAAATATCTCAAGAAATTGGCACGTCACTTACCCATCGTTCGAAAGCGTTTCTTGATCCCCATTTACGTGATTGTGCTCATGTTATTCTTAATCAGTTTCCGCGTCCCTCGTGAGACGGTTGAGTCCGTGAAAATGTGGTTCGGAATTGGATGAAAAAGAGCAACGTTCCTCGAAACGTTGCTCTTCTTTAGTAATCAATTTTTAAATCATTCGGTTGAATCCGACCGGTTCTTCGCAAGACTGCGTATACCGCGTAGCTCAATAGAGCTGGTCCGATTATGAGGAAACCAATGACGACGAGAAAGGTGTACCAAGTAAAGCCCATTGTTTCGAGCATGACGATTGGACCGACAAGCCCACTTGTTCCCATGCCCGCCCCCGCAGCGACACTTTCCAGTTCAAACAACAGAATCGCGATTGGTGCCAATACAGCACCGGCCATTGTCGGCGGAAGGAGAATCCAAGGGTTTTTCACAATGTTCCCGACTTGAAGCATCGAGGTGCCAATCCCTTGAGCAATCGCCCCACCGACTCCGTTATCACGATAACTCGTGATGGCAAACCCGATCATCTGAGCCGCACAACCGACAGTCGCTGCACCAGCGGCAATCCCATTCAAACCGAGCATCAATGCGATGGCAGCACTTGAAATCGGTGCCGTTAACGCAAGTCCCATCAATGTCGCGACGACCACTCCCATGAACAACGGCTGTTGCTCCGTCCCCCATTCAATCCAACCACCGAGTTGCGTCATGAACAGGCCGACATACTTGCCGATATACGTTGCTGTGAGATAGCCTACGGCAATCGTAGTGAACGGCGTCACTAGAATATCTAGCTTCGTCGATTTAGAGACGAGTTTTGAGACTTCGACCGAAAGAATTGTCGCAACGTAGCTTCCTGCCGGGCCGAACTCATATCCAAATGCCCCGACAACGAGCGCAGAAAACAAAATGAGCGGTGGCGCCTCTAGCGCATAGGCGATGGCAATCCCGATTGCCGGTCCGGTCAAGCTCATGGCAACATCCCCGATTTGAATCAATGTGGCACTCATCCCTGTGAACGTCGTCCCTTCGAGCTGACCTCCGATTGTTTTCATGATCAGACCGATGATTAATGTACTAAACAAACCTAGTGCCATATAACTTAGCGCGGTCACAAAATAAAGCGACGGGCTCAATGAGATTCCTTTTTTCTTGAACATAACATATCCTCCTTACCCTTATACAAGTGTCTTGTCATAAGTAATATACATGTATAAACACCTTTATCAGTATAAGACGTTTTCATGAAATAGCAAGAATATCCACAAAAAAAAACCGTTCACTCATCTTTCGAGTGAACGGAATGTTTGACTTAACGAGATGGACGTAGCGTTTCAAGTGTCGAACGATCAAGTCGCTTGACTAACGCTTTGAGTAACGCTTTTGCTGCATCATAGTCATCTGTATGAAGAATTGAAGCATGTGTATGGATATAACGAGATGCGACGCCAATGACGGCTGTCGGCACCCCTTCTCCGCTCATGTGCACGCGCCCCGCATCGGTACCGCCTGGTGAGACGAAATATTGTGTTTTAATGTTTTCGTCTGAAGCCGTATCGAGTAAGAAATCACGCATTTCAGGAGACATGATCATGACGCGATCTAGAATTCGAATCAAAGCTCCCTCACCGAGCTGACCGAACTCCGTTTTACTCCCTGAGGCATCATTTGCCGGTGAAGCATCGAGTACGAGTGCCACATCTGGCTGAATCAATTCAGATGCCGTCTGCGCTCCACGTAGTCCGACTTCTTCTTGTACGGTAGCACCCGAGAACAAGATGTTCGGGTGATCGGCTTTTGTCGTTTCCTCCAACAATTCAATCGCAAGACCGACGCCATAACGGTTGTCCCAAGCTTTGGCCATAATCTTTTTCGGGTGATGAAGTGGGGTGAATGCGCTCGATGGGACAGCAGGGACCCCTGGACGTACACCCCATGACTCTGCTTCTTCTTTAGAATCTGCTCCGATGTCGATAAACATCTGCTTGATGTCCATCGGCTTACCCATCGCATCTGGTCCTAACAAATGAGGCGGTGTCGAAGCGACGACACCCGGGATTTTACCGTTCGACGTGATGATGTCGAAGCGTTGTGCCATGAGCACTTGGCTCCACCAGCCACCGAGTGGTTGTATGTAAAGCATGCCGTTCTCGGTAATCCGTGTCACCATAAAAGCGACCTCATCCATATGTCCGGCTACCATGACTTTCGGTCCCGACTCATCTCCGACACGTTTCCCAAAAATTGATCCGATGCCATCCGTGACAATCTCATCTGAATGGGGTTCAATTCGTCCACGTACAAATTGACGAACTTCAGACTCGAACCCAGGAGCTCCTGGAAGTTCTGTTAGCGTCTTAAATAAATCTCTCGTCTTCTGATCCATCTTTCATCATCCTTTCCTAACCGTTCTTGTCTCATTATATACAAAAGTTTTGACAGGATGCGAATGCTTTTCATTCCATTCGGGTACAGGTTTTGGTACGATGTACATGATAGCCATAGTTCAAGGGGAGGTAGTCATATGAAAAAAAGGTATTGGTTTATTGGAATCGGGGTTGCCGTCATTGCCGCACTTATGACGAAAAAAGCTTTAGATGAACGTAGCTTATCTGCAGAAAACGCGTTAGAGTACACAAAACGTGCTTTCTCAGCAAAAGGTCATGTCCAAGGGGCATGGATTTCTGCATCACCGGAGATCTACACATACGACGGCCGTGAATACGACGTCTACAAAGGTGGCATCTCGGTTCTTGAGAACGATGAAGAGAAAACATATGAGTTTACAGTCGACTCTGAGACTGGCGCATTACTCGAATATGCATGATACGAAACCGACGAATGATTCGTCGGTTTTTTTGTTTAGTTCCCTTGAAAGAGTGGAAAATTGAAATTGGTAGTTTTCAATTTAAAAAAGGAGTGATCTCGCGTGAAGAAGCTAATCGGTGAAGCAAGTGAACTCGTATCGCAAATGGTTGAAGGGATGGTCCATGCCCATCCTGAAGTGTATGGTCGAGTCGACGGTGTGAATGTCATCTGTCGGGCTGACGGAGCGAAGTCTGGAAAAGTCGGTCTCGTCTCTGGAGGCGGTAGTGGTCACGAGCCAGCACACGCCGGATATGTCGGGGACGGTATGCTCGATGCGGCAGTTTGTGGGGAAGTGTTCACCTCTCCTACTCCGGACATGGTGCTTGAAGGAATCAAAGCAGCTGACGGTGGAAACGGCGTTCTCTTGATTGTGAAAAACTATTCCGGCGACGTGATGAACTTTGAGCTCGCCGCAGAACTGGCCGAAGGAGACGGCATCAAAGTCGACCACGTCGTCGTCGCAGATGACGTCGCCATTTCGAACAAAGAAGATCGCAGAGGGGTTGCCGGAACCGTCTTCGTCCATAAAATCGCGGGAGCTGCCGCTGCTAGCGGGAAGTCACTCGAAGAAGTCAAATCCATCGCCGAGAAAGTAGCGTCTCACGTTCGCTCCATGGGGATGGCAGTCGAACCTTGTTATATGCCGGTGAGCGGTAAACCTGGGTTCGACTTGAACGAGGAAGAGATGGAGATTGGCATCGGGATTCACGGGGAACGAGGTGTTGAACGGAAACCGACGAGTGATGTCGACCAAATCGTCGACGACCTCCTCAGTCACCTGAAAAAAGAAGTCGAGCCAGGAGAAGTTGCCGTCATGGTGAATGGAATGGGTGGAACGCCACTATCTGAGCTGTATGTGACGTATCATTTCGTTGCAGAAAAACTTGAAGCTGCTGGATATACCCTCAAACGAAAGTATGTCGGTAACTACATGACTTCACTCGAGATGCATGGGTTCTCCATCACGTTACTCCCTCTCGATGATGAGATGACGACGTATCTCGACGCTCCTTCAGCAGCACTCGGATTCAAAATTTAATAAATGAGGTGTTTGGTTTATGTTGACGATTGATCGGATGAAGCAGGCGTTACGCGACGCACAAGTTGGCATCGAAGAGCAAAAGGATACGTTGACCGATTTAGACCGGGCCATCGGCGACGGTGACCATGGGATCAACATGTCTCGTGGTTTTGATGCGGTCGCTACAATTTTAGATGAGGATTATGATTCTCTTGGAGCACTTAGTAAAAAGGTCGGGATGACCCTCATGTCGAAAGTCGGCGGTGCGGCCGGACCTTTATACGGTTCAGCTTTCGTGAAGATGGCAAACAAGTTCGGGGATGCGACCGAAGCGGACTTTGGCTTACTCAAGGAGGCACTTCAGGAAGGTTCGAATTCTATCAAAGCACGAGGGAAATCGGAAGTCGGCCAAAAAACGATGGTCGACGTGTGGGACCCGTTCCTCGAGCAAGTCCAACAAGGGGAAGATTATAAACAGAAATTAGACGCACTTGTCCAAAAAACAGAAGATATGGTGGCCACGAAAGGAAGAGCCTCTTATTTCGGAGAAAACTCTCGCGGAACCGTTGATCCGGGTGCCCTTTCTAGCTCAATCCTTTTGGCCGCGATTATGAAGGAGGTCGATTGACATCGTTGAATTGATCATCGTCTCGCACAGCGAAAAAATTGCGGAAGGCATCCAAGATTTGATGAAGGAAATGGCACCGTCCGTGCCCATTCATCTAGCTGGTGGCCTTGAGGATGGCGCTATCGGAACGGACGTGAATCGCATCTTATCAGCGCTCGATCAGGTCGAAGGAGAAGCACTTCTCCTCAGTGATATCGGATCGGCGACAATGAATGCGGAACTCGCCATCGATATGTACGAAGGTGACAAACATGTCGAATTTTTCGATGGTCCAATTGTCGAGAGTGCCTTCATCGCCTCCGTTTCTTCAGGAAATGGGATGTCACTAACTGATATCGTCGGACAGTTAAAACAACAGTAAAAAGTACCCCGTTCTCTTGAACGGGGTACTTTCATGTCTTATCTTGGGTTGTCATTCTTTTCATATACGGCATTCATATATGAACTTGTTGAATAGAAACGTGGTACAACCAAGAACAAAATGAGTGCTGGAATCGCAATCAATAGAAGCAAGACCAATACCGGTAACCAATAGACGATCTGTTGACCAAGCATGTCGATGTTCGCGTCCGCAAACTCTGAGGCTCCTTCTACTTCTACGAGATCCGCTGATGTAAGAATCTTGTTGTCTGTCGCATCAAAGTAATGGTACTCGGTTTTACGTGTGATGAAGATCCCATCACGAATCGTATCGAGCTCTACGACAGCCGCGATGACTTCGTTGCCGTTTGAATGGCGAAGCGTCTCTTCTTTGATGATTTCAGCTGTTCCTTCTTTATAGTCGTAATGCGTTGCTTTCAAATCCTCTTCGAGAGCGTCTAAGAACGCTTCGTTCGCTGAGGTATTCATTGGTGCGATTGTTAGAATGAAGATTACTGCAAGCAGGCTTGCCCATGCTTTTTTCAACATCCCCATGTTCCCCCTTCTCTTATTCCAGT
Organism: Exiguobacterium sp. s43; assembly: GCF_018617255.1. GTDB lineage: Bacteria > Bacillota > Bacilli > Exiguobacteriales > Exiguobacteriaceae > Exiguobacterium > Exiguobacterium profundum. The sequence continues at coordinate 828,131 of NZ_JACSJT010000001.1, read as the reverse complement.
TTAGCGTCATTCCTATTGTACCAAGAAGAAAGAAAAAAGTGTGAAGAAAATACTATTAAAATAAGAAAAAAGCGTGTCAATTTTTCGGACGGAAGACGGCTTCCATTCGGTAAATCGGCTGACCGAGCGCACTAAAGCGCTCTTCATACTCTGTTCGAATATTATCTTCTGGTTCATTGACATGTAAATCTAGTGAAATTTCTGTGAAGAACATCCCGTATTGACTCATACTCTGAAGCGAATATTCAAACAATCCACGGTTGTCCGTCTTGAAATGAATCTCTCCTGCTTTCGGAAGAATCGCTTCATATGTCGCCAAAAACGTCTTATACGTTAGACGTCGTTTCGCATGTCGTGTCTTTGGCCACGGATCGGAGAAGTTTAAGTATACGCGATCGACTTCCCCCGCTTCAAAGTAGTCGACGAGTCGTTTCGCATCGACCGTCAATACTCTCACGTTCGGCATCGGGGTTTCGACTAATTTTTGTACGATGGAAACGGCTACGCTCTCAAACAACTCGATTGCAATGAAGTTCACATCCGGGTGTTGTTTCGCCATCCCTAAAATAAATTGTCCTTTTCCTGAACCGACCTCGATAAAGAGCGGGTGGTCATTCCCGAATTCAGTGCTCCAGTTACCTTTCATCTGTTCAGGATGTTGAATAAATACATGTTCTTGAGCTTCCATATATTCTTTTGCCCAAGGCTTATGTCGTAAACGCATGAAAATCCTACCTTTCGTTCATCAAATGTTCAAGTTTAATGGGAATATGCACGTTACGGACGAGCAGTCCTCTTGCGATTATACACGAAATCATAGTTTAATGAACGTGAATCATCCTTCACAAGGAGGTTAAATACAATGAGTACTTTAGATCAGTTCCTTATTTTTTATGCAGCTCCACTGACGTTTTTTGCTGGTGTCATCGCAACGTTCGTTTGGGCTTACTTTATGAATCCAGATGACATTTAACACATTCAAAAAGGGGTGGCGAACAGCCATCCCTTTTAATTGATTCGTTCGTACGCCTCGTCCATCAGCTCACGTAATACATGAAATCCTTCAGTTCGCGCAGAGTCATTCTCTTCCCCATAGATTGTCAAAATCGTCTGGGCGATTGCATACCAATGCATTCGATTATGGAGCTCACTCGAGACACGTACCCCGTAATGAGAGAACCAGCGCTCCCACTCCACTTCATCCATATAGCTATATACAACCATCGCCAAATCGAACGCGCGGTCTGCAATGATCGCATCATCCCAATCCGTCAAGTAGAGTAGGCCGCTCTCATCCTCAATCCAATTATTATGGTTTAAATCAGAATGACAGACGACGAATTCTTGCTCGTCGACTTTTGGCAAATGGTGTTTTAGCCATTGAATGGCTTCTCCGATGATTGGGTCTGTTTCATCTTGTTCATATGCCTCACACTGACGGAGCAACAAGTGCGGCGTCACCGGTGTGTGGTTCAGCTGTTGCAACATGAATAATAGCTCTTTCGAGTTATGAATCTTTCCGAGTTGCGCCGCGACATCAGGTCGTTTCATATCTTCTGGTGAAAGTTCGCGGCCTTCGATAAATTGTTGGGCGCTTAACACGTCCCCATTAAACATTCGCTTTGTCCAAAGAAGCTTTGGTACGATTCCTTCCGCTGACAAGATCGCCAAAAACGGAGAAGAATTTCGTTTGACAAAAATCTTCTGTTGGCGCGTCGTCGCTACATACGCTTCGCCCGTAATGCCTCCGGCTGAAGCGACTGTCCACTCTTTCCCGAGCGCACCGACTATATCTGAATACATATTCATCACGCTCAAATCTTACTTGAATTAAAGAGATACAATCAACATCTTAACACGCGAGAATCGTCATTGACAACGACTCGACTTGAATGTGTGTTGGGTTTCGTGCGAGCGGAACGAGACTCGCCGTTTCTCCTTGAACGTATACGTTCCATTTCGCATCGCTCTCGAATGAAAGCGAGTCGAACGTACCGTTCACATAGACGCGTACCCGTTGCCACGCATCATAAGAATGACTGGCCGTCAATTCATAGATAATGACGCCAGGAGGCGATGGGAGAAACGTGAAATGGTCAATGACTTCTTGTCTGGAATCATACCGGAAACATGTATGGAGTCGCCGTAACTTCAAGAGCGTCTTCACATACTCGATGTCTTTGATTCGTGTGTCACGAAGATCCCAATCAAAATGATTGATGTGATCGGGTGAATTATAGCTATTTTCGACACCCTGTTTCGTCCGCCCAAACTCTTGACCGGCATGGATGAACGGGATGCCTTGGGATGTGATGACGACCGCATTAGCAAGACGTTGCATGGCAAGACGAGTCGTTTCATCGACTCCTTCACAAGACAACATTAACTTGTCATAGATCGTATAGTTGTCGTGAGCTTCGGCATAATTGATGGAATAAGTCGGACTCGGGAAACGACCGACCGTTACGTTCGGAATGTGGACGGCTCCAGTAAGACATTCTCGAAGTTCCCACTCTCGCCACTCATTCCCGGAGATGAATCCACGTTCCCTGTCATTAAACGTCGACCCCTTCAACGCATCTCGAATCATATCGTTGAAATGTCCGATGCGAGGCATGCGTGCAGCATTTTGTGACGTCGCCTTCAATGACTGTCCAAGCGGTGTCGCCAAGTCCCACCCTTCTCCATAGACGAGAATTGAGGGATCAACCTTATCGAGCGCGGCCCGTACTTGATTCATCGTTTCGACATCATGAATCCCCATTAAATCGAAGCGGAACCCATCCACTTGAAAGGTTGTTGCGAAATACGTCACGAAGTCGACAATCATACGTCGCATCATATAGCGTTCTGACGCCGTGTCATTCCCGACACCGGTTCCGTTCGCTATCGTCCCGTCGTGCTCGTATCGAAAATAATAGTATGGTACGAGCGCTTCAAGTGGGGATTGTTCTCGAATATAAATATGATTCATCACGACGTCTGTAACGACTCGAAGACCAGCTTGATGCAAGTCAGAGACGAGTGTCGCATATTCGAACACACGACTCATCGGCACATCCGGTCTTGAGGCATAACTTCCTTCAAGTCCGAACCAATGAATCGGATCATAGCCCCAGTTGTACGGCATACGCGTTGTCTCATCGACACTTCCAAAATCATGGACAGGAAGCAACTGGACATGAGTCACGCCAAGTTCTTTTAAATAGTCGAGTCCGGCACTATTGCCTTCCTTCGTCCGAACTCCTTTTTCAGATACCCCACCGTATAGTCCTTTCAATTGACTCATCGATGAGGGATGGCTTGTAAAATCCCGGATGTGCAGTTCATAGATGACGGCATCCGTTGCCTTCCATAAAGGCGGGCGCGCGGCTCGTTCGACCTGTTTATTGACAAATCGTGAGACATCTTGTAGTACGCCATACTCACCGTTCAAACTGACGGCTCGCGCATAAGGATCGACGACTTGCCTCGTATCGACCGGTGTTTTCACTTCTAAGCGATAAAACATACCTTGGAACGCTTGTGGTATTTCACCACTCCATTCCCCGCGTGCGCCGCGGTTCATGTGAAATCGCTCAATTTCTCTGTGATTCGTATCATCATGCACTGTAATCCACATGGATAAAGCAACCGGAGACCATACAGTCACTTCCATTCCGTGCGGCGTAAACGATACGCCGAGTGGGCCATCATATGAGAAACGACGTTCGAATTCCTCTGATCGGACGATTTCTCGTGGTACGACAACCGTCGTCTTATGACCCGGATGGCAGACGGTGTACAACGTTTCTAAAGAGATTGGTTCGTTTAAACGAAGGATTTGTTCGATCTTCCCGGATTCCGTCACAAACTGTTGCTCGACGAGATAGTCGACTGGGCGTCCATTCTGTTCGATTTGTACTGGAACGGATTCATATTCGCGCACAATCTCAAGTTGTATGGTCTCAAATGATACGAAAGACGCGCTCTCGATGGTCACATGTGAGGCGGTCTTTTGATCTGGTGTGTGATGCATATGCGTCCCTTCCTCTCAATCACTGATCCATGAATTGACGAAACGGCAACTTGGCAGTCACTTCTAATATGGTAGCAACGTCACGAATCTGCTGTGCTTTTACAATCGGTGCACGACCGTTCACTTGTTTCATCCATTCCGTATATTCATTACGACCGATATATTGGGTCGCTCGAACACTTGGAACGTTATCAAAATATCCATTTGTCGCAATGACGACTTTTTGTAGCACGCCCGCATAATGCGGTAGAACTTGACGAATCAGTTCCTCTGTCCGTGTCAATGCAATCAGCGGGTTCACTACACGGGTATTTTCCCCTTTCAGCGGTTGATGAACCCATGTCTTCTCTTTCGATATGTGATAGATGCTTCGATCGCCTTCAAGCCATTCTACGATATAAAGGTGCGTCGGTCCGACGATGACATGACTCAATTCAACCATCGCACCATTCCATTCGATGACCGGTCGGTACAAGAAAAAGTGTCGTTCGTTCCAATCGGTGCGCATCACACGATAAGCGAAGTCACGAATAAACGCCAGATGCGGTAAATCTGTCTCAAGCACCCCTTCACAAGCGAATTGAAGCTTTTGGATATGCCGGCGCTCTCGTAACAACTTTTGATATTGTGATTCAGAGAGCGGCTTCGGCTCCAATTCGATTCGTTCCGTCTTCGCCCAAAACTTCCACCACGGTCGGTCAATTTCGAGCACTTCGACCGGGTTTAAGCGATTGTTTTCATGAAGGCGCTGTAGACGTGCTGTATCGGATTCCACATATTCCAAATAACGATTATATTGATCTAATAAATCACGTTCATATTTTGAGATTACGTCAAAAATTTTAACCGGGATTGCCATATATCCTCCTCTGGCCGTCTTAGCGGAAATACGTCTACTGCTCGGTAAGCAGGTGTATGAGTCGGCTGTACTTCATATAAAATTAATTCTTCTACTGATTCCGTCGCGTGAAATTCAGGGGGGACGTATGGGACACGCTCCCCTTCGCCCCATTTTTTAGCGAGCGTCACGTGAGGGACAAACGACTTCCGGTCCAATCTTGGAATCACATCAACTAGTTCATGGCGGAGGGTATGCGCCAACCGTTGAAGGGGTTCGGAGTCATCCGGAACAATGGTCAAAACGCGGGGCCGATCTGGTCGCCCAAAATGGTCGATGGCTCGAAACTCCAACGTGAATGGTAATGTTTTCTCACAAATTCTACGCGTGATTTCTTTTACTTCGTCTAATTCATCCCCATCCACGCTTCCTAAAAATTGCACTGTCATATGGAACTCTTCCGGTCGATAGATTCTTCGATACGAATAATAAGGTAAGATGGTTTGCTGTACGTCAACCAATTCAGTCGCTTCAATGGGAATCGCAATAAAGTAATGCGTACTCATCTCATTCATCCTTTCAGGTTGCGACGTGACATTCCGATCCAAATCAACGCTCCTAGTGCCGTGACGATGGTATACATCCAAAACACGCCTAAAATATCGTCAAGTTCAATGATTTTACCACTCAGCATATTAAATCCAGCTGTCGCGAGCCCGGACGTCAATGCCATATATACCCCGATGGCCGTCGAGGAAACTTGCCGATCGACGAGCGTCCGAACGAATTGAAGTGCGACGGGAATCAAAAGTCCGACGACGAGACCTTGTGCAATCGCGAGGAGCCACACGACCCAAATCGGTGGTTCTAACGCAAGTACCCCGTTCCGAACTGCCGAGATGATAGCGGCCCCGACAAGAACGCTGACGTTTCCATAGCGTTCAACCAATTGGGACGCCACTTTCATAAACGGGATTTCAAATAACACTGCCACGAGGAATAGCGTTCCGACCAACGTCGTCGAGCCACCGCTGTTTGTCACGTAAAGGCCGAAATAATAGTTATTCGCGTAAATCGGTCCGAAGACGAGCATCCCACCACATAAGAAGAACACAAAGCGTTTGTTCCAAACAGCCGTCCATGAGAGCGGCGCCAACGTCACATCGCGAATCGAACTTTTCTCAGGAATCATTCGAACAAATACGCTGCCAAGTATTAGTAAAACAGCGCTCAACACGAATGTACTAGCTAGTCCCCACGTGCTATCAGATATTCGTCCCATTGCAAAGACGGCAATGGCAAATCCCGCTGATCCAAAGAGTCGAATTGCACCGTAATCAACTTTCGACCGCGTCGTATAGTCGAGTGTCATCATGTCCACAAGCGGGATGTGAGCACATTGGAAAACGGACCAAATCACCATAAGTATGACAATCCAAATGTAAGAGGTCGCCACTAAAAACGTGAGTGAAATGAGTGCGGCGCTCAGCATCGCCAAAATCAACCAGGCACGGACTCTCCCCGTCCGGTCGGTCAACATCCCCCACAATGGTTGAACACCGATGGATAGAATCGGTAAGATGGCCACCACAATCCCGACTTGGCTAGGTGTCAACCCAAACTTAGTTTGTGAAAAGTATAAGGTCATATAAGGGATCAATGCCCCTTGCGCGAAGAATATCGCGACGTATACAGACTGAAACAATCTTTTTTGCGCATCCAATGATAACTTCCTTCCTAAAGGACAGAGAGCCGACTATACCAGCCAGCTCTCCTTGTTTCTTATTTAGCGAGCTCGTAAATGGCCTCAGCATAGATTGCCGCGGCACGTAATAAATCTTCTATCTCCATATATTCATCGACCTGATGCGCCACATCTTTAGCACCTGGGAACAATGCACCAAATGCGACACCTGCCTCGAGCGAACGTGCATACGTTCCGCCTCCGATGGCCATCAAGTTTGCATGTTCTCCCGTTTGACGCTCGTACACGCCTGCTAGTGTCTTCACGAGTGGGTGATCTTCTGCCACATGATGAGGCGGCATATGTTGACGGGTCTTCAACTCGAACCCAAATGACAAAGCGATTTCACGTAGGTTTTGTAACCGTTCTTCGAATTTGGCCGTATACGGATAGCGAATGTTGACCGTCGCCGTACGCTCTTCTTCATTGTATCGGAAGACACCGCCATTAATCGTCAAGTCGCCCGTCTCATCGCTCGCTTCAATCCCAAGCGAAATCCCACGAGAATCGGCGAATACGTGACGAACGAATTCAACATAGCGCTCGCCTTGAATATCAAGTGGAAGATGTAACAAGAATCCAGCGAGGACGTAGGCCGCGTTGACCCCGTTATCCGGTTCCATCGCGTGCGCCGCTTTTCCTTTCATCGTAAACGTATATGTGCCACGGTCGTATTCACACGTTCCGTCCGCTTCATATTTTTCGAGATAGGCCTCGAACTTCTCCTCGAGTACCTCATCCGTCTTCAATTCGGCTTTCGCGAAGTCCGGCACCATATTCGGACGCTCCCCACTCGTGAATGACACGAGATGGTAGGCAGAACCTGGTACACGTTGAATCGGTAATTGAGTCAACACACCATCATACAACCCTTTTTCAGCATTGATGATCGGGAAATCCGCATCTGGCGCAAATCCATACGTCGGCATTTGTTCTTGTTTGAAATACTCGCGGACACAGCGCCATTCGCTCTCTTCATCGCAACCTGCAATCAAACGGACCCGCTTTGAAAGTGGTAGCCCGAGCTCTTTGACAATTCGTAGCCCGTAGTATGCAGCCATAGATGGCCCTTTATCATCGTTACTTCCGCGTGCCACAATTTTCCCATCAGTCGTGATGGTCGGGTTGAACGCGCCATACGTCCATCCATCCCCTGCTGGGACGACGTCAAGGTGACATAGGATGCCGACGATTTCCTCCCCGTCTCCATATTCCAAATGTCCCGCATAACCTCCGACGTCTTTTGTTTTAAATCCATCTCGCTCACCGATTTCAAACATGTAGTCAAGCGCTTGACGAACCTCCGGACCAAACGGCATGTTCGGCGCAGCTTTCGATTCATCGAGTACGCTAGGGATTTGAAGTAACCCTTTCAAATCTTCTAAAAATGCGTCTTTACGATTGTCGACTTCCTGTCTCCAATTCATGTTCATCTCCCCTTTTGCGAATGTTCTCTCCCTTACTAGTATATCCAAATGTATGAAAGACGAACATTCATTTAGAAAAGTTTTTTTCGTTCGTGTTTCAGCTTCTTTTCAATGTAAAAATATAATCTTCATTCGATATTTACGTTCATAATCAAATCTTTACAAACAGATTGTTCGTGCTTTCCACTTGCATTTTTGCTCAAGAGCGGTATACTAAAGGTGTAATTTTAGAAAATAACAATTTTATATTTCATTTTGTCGTCTGTAGGTATGGTTTATCATTATTCTACACATTGGGAGGTTATCCAATGAAAGGCTCAACAGATCGGATGTTAACGCGCATCAAGTCCATTTATTTGTTCATCAATGAAAGGGAATCCGTTACCACTTCAGAACTAGTAGAAGAGTTCGGCATCACGTCACGTACCGTGCAACGTGATTTGAACGTACTTGAGTACAATAACCTTGTGGAGAGCCCTAGCCGTGGCACGTGGACTTCATCAAAACGTTCACTCAAGACGGCAAATTGAATTGTATATGTATATTCAAGAGACCTGGCGTTCAGGTCTCTTTTTTATGAATGAAGGTTTTGTGGTTTTAGATTGTATCAATTGCTTAAGATGAGGTGATGATGTGAAAGAAGAAATAATGAAGTACATAGAGGACAATTTCCCAAACCTATCTGGAGAAGTCCATCTAAGATTCGAACTTGGCGAACCGTATAAAAACGGAACGGATGAGAGAATAGAGCAAGTTGTAAACAGAGTGACTACATTGTTCGAGGAAGTGTTTCAATCTGATGATTACATCCATATCTTTATCAAGGATTGGAACGAAACAGAGGACATCATGTTCGGGAATACCACTCCCGAATTTTTGTATGGTTTATTCATGAAACAACAGATTGAAGAAGAAACGTTATTTGAATTAAATGAAGATATTGACGAAATAACAGGGGAATTTATAGAAATCAAACATGAATATAAAGCAAAATTTGTATCCTCGCAGATCAAGTCAATCTCTTACGAGAAAATCCTTAGAGGTATAGGAAATTACGAGCAAGGAAGAGAACCTTCAATTGGACAAGCTGTTTACTTTATTAGCACCGAAAAGAACATCGTGTTTCATATGTACGATGATCGAGGTTGTATCATAAGTTCAAATGAAGTTGAATCACTTGTTCCTTTGTATCACAGATATAACGACTGGTTGGTTGACTCTTGGCGTGATGATTTTGATGCCATTTTCAAAAAGATATAATCGAAAAACAGAGCTTTTTATACAAAAAGAGAATCCGTCCCATCAGACAGATTCTCTCATCTTCTTATGATTGAAGAAACAGTTGAACTTCTTCTTCCGTCAACTCACGATATGCCCCGAGCTCAAGCGTCTCATCGAGTTCTAACTTTCCGATTTGAACACGCTCCAATCGTTCGACATGTTTGCCGACCGCCGCGACCATTCTTTTCACTTGGTGATATTTCCCCTCAGACAACGTGAGGCGAATGACCGACCGACGTCCGCTCTTGCTCAGTATTTCAAGACGGGCCGGCTTCGTCGTATATCCGTCCTCTAACTCGACCCCATTCGCGAACGTCTTGATATCCTCTACTGTCATCTCCCCGTCGACCTCGGCGATATATACTTTGTCGACGTGCTTGCGAGGTGACATGAGCGCATGATTGAACGCGCCATCGTTCGTGATGAGGAGCAGTCCCGTCGTATCCTTATCGAGACGACCGACCGGGAAGAGGTCATAATGGGCATACTCTGGATCAATCAACTCGATGACTGTCGTCTCGACTTGATCTTCAGTCGCACTGATGACCCCTTCCGGCTTGTTCATCATGAAATAGATGTAGGGACGATACTCAACCACTTCCCCGAACACCGTGACTTTCTCTGATGCTGGGTCGACGTGCCGTTTCGCATCTTTTACAGGTGTCTCATCGACTCGCACTGCCCCTTGTTTCAATAAGATTTTTACATCTTTTCGTGAACCATATCCCATGTTCGATAGCAATTTATCAATTCGCATTATCCGTTCCTCCGATATTCAAAGCGTTTCCCTAGTAATTTCCCTGCGAGATGGCTCCGCCACCCGAGGTATCCATATACGAGAACGCCGATTGTCACTCCCACGATTGTCGCAAAGATGTCGTTCCCCCAACTCGCTTCATCATTCATTGTGACGAGAAGAGAGAGGAAGACGGCTGCGAACATCGCCCCACCCATCAAGAACATCAAGATGGTACGACGAAGCAGTTGCTTATATGGGAAGTGGAGCGTTCGTTGAATCATCCACACCATGAGAATAATGGCCACGATGTATCCAGCGATGGTCGCGTACCCGGCTCCGATTCCGCCGAGCCAATAGACGAGCGGTACGTTCAATGCAAGTTTCGTCAACAGTCCCATCGATGTGGCAAAGATGGTGAAGTACTGACGGTTGATCCCTTGGAGGATCGCAGCCGCGACCGAGTAATAGGCCAAGAAGAATGCACTTGGTGCGTAGTGGAACAAGTATACCCATCCTTCACGGTCACCCGGGAACAAGGTGCCAAACAATGGCTCCGCAAGTGCCACGAGACCAATGACCGCAGGAATCGTCACGAAGAACGAGACTTGGAAAATATGGTTTACTTGATTTCGAACTTTTTGCATGTCCCCTGTCGTGAACGAACGAGTCACAAGCGGAATCGTCGCCATCGACACACTCGCTGCCACAGAGACTGGAATCAACACAATTTTATGGGCGTTTCCGGTCAAAAAGCCATACGCTGACGTCGCTTCAGAAACGCTCGCACCCGAGCTGAGTAACGTATTGACCATCGTCAATTGGTCAATCAATTGATAGAGAGGGGTCGATACCCCGACCATCACGATTGGAATTGAATAGCTAAGCAATTCAAGCAATAACGATTTCATCGAGCGAACCGGTGTGCCCGCTGGATTCTCTGTCTGACGATGAATGTCCTTCCGACGCTTCCAATACATGATGAGCACGGCGAAACTACCGATTGCCCCGATGAACGCACTGAACGTCGCAATCGTGACCGCGATGACTTTCAATCCGTTCAATTCAGTCGTTTCAACGGATTGCGTCCCTCCGAGGGCATTGGCAATCGGTTGAATGAAGTTTGAATCCGCAAAGACGAACAAGACGAGCATCGTTCCACTGAGAAGGAACAGGATGCGTACAATCTGTTCGACGACTTGTGAGATTGCCGTCGGAGCCATATCTTGATGTCCCTGGAAATAACCGCGTACCATACTCATCGCCGGGATGAGCAGTAACGCAAAACTGACGCTTCGTGTCACGAGGGTGAGCGAGTCAATGTATTGCTGATTGTTCTCCGAGTTTCGGACCATCAGTTCGGATAGCCATGGTGCCGCAAAAAAGAGTAATAAAAAAGCGACGACACCGGTCGCAAGCATCAGCTTCATCCCTTGTCGGAACAGTCGTTGACTCGTCCCGTATTCTCCTAGTGCATTATATTTTGCGATAAATTTCGAAACGGCGACGGGGATCCCTGCCGTCGAAATGGAGATCATGATCGCATAATACGTATATGCCGCTTGATATAATGTCACTCCGGCAATCCCGACCATCGCTTGGAACGGGAACGTGTACAATAGTCCTAACATTCGGGAAATCAAGTTTCCCGCTGATAAAAGAAGCGTTCCTTTGACGAAGGAGGCTCTTCCAGAATCTTGTTTGGCGCTTGATGACATGAGGTACCTCCATCTATAAATCAACGATTTCAATGAATTCGGTTTTACAAAACAACCGCTTCTCATTATACTCTTACTGTTACGGATAATAAAGTTACGATAATTTTACTAATCATATAGATGAAGAAATGAGGAGATACCCTATGAAAGATGTCATCGTCATCGGTGGAGGACCGAGCGGGCTCATGGCAACGTATGCAGCGGCAAAAAGTGGCGCTTCGACCTTGCTGATTGATAAAGGTTCAAAACTTGGTCGGAAATTGGCCATTTCAGGTGGAGGACGTTGTAACGTCACGAACCGAAAGCCAATCGATGAGTTGATTCAGTTCATCCCAGGCAATGGTCGTTTCTTATACAGCGCCCTTGCTCAGTTCGACAATCAATCGATTATCGACCTCTTCACTGGATTCGGGATTCCGCTGAAAGAAGAGGATAATGGGCGCATGTTCCCTGTGACGGATAAGGCACAGGATGTGGTCAACACGTTGCTTCGGGCGATTGAAGACCTCGGCGTCGAGATTCGAAAAAAGGCTGAAGTCAAAACGCTACATTTTAATGAAGAAAACGAGTTTCATGCGGTCGAGTTGATGGACGGTGAGATGCTCGAGGCAAAAGCTTGCGTCGTCGCGGTCGGCGGTCAGTCTGTCCCGCACACCGGTTCGACCGGGGACGGCTATCCATGGGCAGAGAAGGCCGGACATACCATCACGGAACTCTTCCCGACAGAGGTGCCCATCAAATTGAACGATTCGTTCATCGGAACGAAACAACTTCAAGGATTATCGTTACGGGACGTCGCATTGACGGTACACGGCAAAAAAGGAAAGGCCATCAAGACGCACCAAGGCGACATGATCTTTACCCATTTCGGGATCTCTGGTCCAATCGCACTCCGTTGCAGTCAATATACGATCAAAGAACGGAAGCGCAGCAAAGAACAGGTCGTCCTCTTGTCACTCGACTTCTTCCCGGACACGTCACGAGATGCGCTCGTTCAGGAACTGTGGAACCAAGTACAGAGCCAACCGAAGCGTGCCGTTAAAAACGTATGGAAAGGCTACATCCCTGAGCGACTTCTTGACTTATTGCTCGAAGAACTCGCATTTGGAGAAGAAGATGCGAGTCAGTTGAAAAAGCAATCCGTCATTGATTTCGCAACACGTTTGAAAATGTTCGAGATGCACGCCGTCGGGACACTCGACTTTGATAAAGCGTTCGTCACAGGTGGCGGCGTTTCGGTTAAAGAAGTTGCACCACAGACGATGATGTCAAAGAAGGCACCAGGTCTCTTCTTTGCAGGTGAAGTACTCGACATTCATGGATACACAGGTGGCTACAACATCACGGCCGCCTTCACAACGGGACATTGCGCCGGATCGCATGCAGCCGAACTGGCGACAGGGCGGTAAAAGGTTCGGTCAAACGCATCGTCTGCGTTCTATCATGATCACTAAACAATTAAAAGGTTTGATCCTGTCTCATTCAGGGTCAAGCCTTTTAACATTCTTTTCAACTTAATTTTCCAATTCCATCACATCTCGATACTTGTATTTTTCTAAAATCTCATGATCTTCTTTGAAGGTCCATTCGGGAATCGACAGTTCTGGGTGCGCCGTCAAATAGTCATGGAGCACATCCCTCCCTAGAATATAGTTACTCCAACGTGGCATATCTTTTTGATAATTACCGACTACAAAATCGGTGAAGGACGTTTCATAATCATTCACTCGACTCGCAATATGTTTCATGGTCGCTTCATCAACGTCTACATACCACGGTGGCGTTACCCCTTTGACAATGCGGTCGGCAAACGCATCCGCTTTCCCTTCAATAATCACTGACTCGAGAATCGAACTCAGGTTATATTCGTTTTGATCACGAAGAATCAGATGATGGTATTCATGAGCCATCGAATGGGCTAACACACCTTTGTCAAAATCTGTATCAAGAAACAAGATGAAGGTGTCTTTATACGCTTGGGCGCCTACCCCTTCAATCGGTCCACTATCGTAGAAGAATTCAGGATTATACGGTGCGATAAACACCATGCCCTTCTTTTTAGGGAGAATTTGATTTGAATCTGCATATGTCGATGCAATAATCTCTTTAATCTCGTCATGCTGCTCGATTAATTTGTCTAACTGCTTCAGCAATTGTTGCTTATGAGGAGTCGGCTTTAGTGAAAAGCTCGTTTTTAATATAGATGTATCGATCTTTTCTTCCTCTCCGACTTCCCCTATGTAATCCAATACATATTTTTTGAAGTTTTGTTTATTTTCCTCCGCATCGGTTGTTTCAAGGGATGCGTTCAAATATTGTTGGTATTGGGTATAGAGTGGGATGATTGTCAATTTATTCTCTTCATTGATTTCTATCGTTTCGATTGAAACGTCAGGCTCTGATTTTTTAGATTCTAACTCTTTTTCATCCTCACTACATGCTGTTAATAGAAGTGCTGAACTACAACATAGAATACCGAATAGCTTTTTCAGTTAAATGACCTCCATATCAATGATCAATATACCTCATTCGCTTACTTATGTTAAATTATACCATTAATTACTCCCATAACCTTTCCAATCCCATCTAATATCAGCATGTCATCACTACCATCACAACAAAAAACGGCTTGAACCCATTCTAGTGAGGGCTCAAGCCGTTTGTGATTATTCTTTCCCTGCGATTTGACGACGCACTTCTTTTTCGAGCTCCGGCTCCGGTGGCATCCATCCTTCAGGTTTCATGACTTTATTGTCCGACTCGCGTAAGATCGGCTTCCCGTCCGGTCCAAGTTTCGCCATATTGGCGCGCTGGACGATTTCAAACAACGGAACGGGATCAAGTCCGAGTTCAACAAAACTGCCCATCACAAAGTATAACGCATCCGTCAATGCATCCCCTTGTCCGACGAGGCGTTCCACATCATCCGACGGAGGAGCGTCTTGCAACGATTTTTGGACGGCTTTCTGGAATCCTACTTGGAATTGCTCGATGGCTTGTAAAAACTCTTCTTCCGATTGCGATGATTGATGCAAAAACTCGACGACCGCTTCCTCTGCCGTCCACACCGAACGCTTCGTCGCGCGATCAAGCGTCAACGGTTGCGGCGATTTTGCTCCTGGATGTCCAAAAGTTTCATGAAATTGTTTCACTTCTTCAAAAAAATAACGCTTGCTCATTTGTCATTCCCCCATGATCAGTCCACGGACACGAACGCATCCAAATCGAATACTTCCGGGTGGACGATTGCAAAGATTTCATTGTCTTGTAAAAACATACCGGTCGAATCATACACACGAGGCGTCACCATCTGACCGTTGATGGTCCCTTCTTCTGGGTTGACCGTATAGAGAACGAGCTCCTCAGAGTCGAGCACGTAGATGCGTCCTTGCCTCTCGACTAGCCCAACTCCTTCGAACCGTTCGAATTTTTGCTGGATGGAAGCACTCATCCCGTCAGCAGATAACGCTTGTCGTGAATCAAGCATCCATTCGGTCTCGGGCTCTTGTTTCTCTTCTTCCGCGTCTTGTTCGTTCGACTCATTGTCAGGCGCGTCTTCAGTTGCAGCCGTTTCGCTTGAGGCATTGTCATTCGTCGAGACGTTTTCTGTCGTTGAATCTTCCGATGATTCTTCTGTTTCTTGAGTATTCGTGTCAGCGTCAGTCGACGTTTCTGATGATTTGTCATCGGCCGGAGTCTCCGGTTCGATCTCCCGTTCTTCGACATAAAGGAGCTCAAGGTCCGGGGTATCCGCCAATCGGTTCATCATGAACAGCCGTTTCGTTTCCCGGTCATACCCAAGACCAAAGATTCGGTCTTCCGACACGAGTCCTTTGATTTGTTTACGTGGCCGCTCGACCCAGCGTCCTTCTTCTCGCTCGATTGTAATGAGCGTACCGTTCGCTGTCACCGCATACACAAGATTTTCTTCGACCATGCGCATCCCGATAAAGTCATCGAGGCGCTGTTTGCCTGAATTCTCAAGTTG
This sequence comes from Exiguobacterium sp. s43, assembly GCF_018617255.1. GTDB lineage: Bacteria > Bacillota > Bacilli > Exiguobacteriales > Exiguobacteriaceae > Exiguobacterium > Exiguobacterium profundum. Next base: position 812,381 of record NZ_JACSJT010000001.1, on the reverse strand, counting down.
GAGCACAGAGTTGACGCGCGTCCCGTTTCCGCTCACTTCAAAAAATTCAGCTTGTTCGGTTAAGACCAAATACGCCCCGATTGTGTCACTGTAATACACTTCATCGATTTGACTGATTTGTTCGAGGGCATCGGTCGTATCGATATCTTCATCATCCTGCGCAGCTTCCACGGGTGGAAGTGAGGCCGTTTGATGACTCGTTTGAATATCAATTTTTTCAAATGTCGAGGCGACCTGTCGTTGAATCTCTTCATCTGAAAAGACAAAAACATAACAAAGGATCACACCGACCACGACAGCACATAATGTCGTGTATAGCACATAAGAACGTTTCATGGACATGTCGTCCCCTTCTACTTCAGTATCGCCCTTTAGTGTATCAAAACCGTCAATAAAAGAAAATGACCTCACCAAAAAGAAAAGAATGTGCGACAATGTCACACATTCTTTTTGTTAGCCAACTACAATATTAACGAGTTTTCCAGGAACGACAATGACTTTACGAACCGTCTTGCCTTCTGTGAACTCTTGGACACGCTCGTTCCCGAGTGCTTCCGCCTCAAGTGCTTCTTTTGATGCGTCACGCGAGACGTGCATTTTCGCACGAAGTTTCCCGTTCACCTGGATGACGACTTCAATCGTGTCGCTCACAAGTTTTGACTCATCGTATGTCGGCCAAGCCGCATACGTCAACTCTTCTGTCATGCCCATCTTCTCCCACAACTCTTCAGACAAGTGCGGCGCGACCGGTGAAAGCATCTTGATGAAGTCGGCCATTTGCGATTTCGGCAACGTCTCTTGTTTGTTCGCTTCATTGACGAAGACCATCAACTGCGAGATTGCCGTGTTGAAGCGAAGGGCTTCATAGTCCTCCGTGACTTTTTTCACCGTCTGATGATACGTGCGTTCAAAGTCTGCAGTCGGTGCCACGTCTGCGAAGTTCGTCTGATCGAATAAACGCCAAACGCGGTCGAGGAAGCGACGTGCCCCGTCAAGACCATTCGTCGACCATGCGATTGCTGCATCAAGTGGTCCCATGAACATTTCGTAAAGACGAAGTGTATCGGCTCCGTGCGACTTCACGATATCATCCGGGTTGACGACGTTCCCACGAGATTTCGACATCTTCTCGTTGTTCTCCCCGAGGATCATCCCTTGGTTGTAGAGTTTTTGGAACGGTTCGTTCGTCGGGACGACACCGATATCGTAAAGAACTTTATGCCAGAAACGTGCATAGAGCAAGTGAAGAACGGCATGCTCCGTACCCCCGATATACAAGTCGACTGGAAGCCAACGCTTGAGTTTCTCAGGATCCGCAATCATCTCTTCGTTATCTGGATCGATGTAACGGATGTAGTACCAGCAGCTACCTGCCCATTGTGGCATCGTGTTCGTCTCGCGACGACCTTTTTCCCCTGTGACCGGATCTGTATACGTCAACCACTCTTCTGCGTTCGCAAGTGGCGACTCACCTGTACCAGATGGTTTGATTTCATCGATGATCGGAAGTTCGAGCGGAAGTTCTTCGACCGGTACCGTCTTCATCGTTCCGTCTTCCATATGGACGACCGGAATCGGCTCGCCCCAGTAACGTTGACGGCTGAACAACCAGTCACGAAGACGATATGTCGTCTTCGCACGCCCTGTGCCACTAGCTTCGAGCTCTTCAATGATCGTCTTGATGGCATCGGCTTTATTAAGTCCGTTCAAGCTACCAGAGTTGACGTGCTCACCGTCTTCGACGTAAGCCGCCTCTTCCACGTTTCCACCTTTGACGACTTCACGGATCGGGAGGTCGAACGTTTTCGCAAACTCATAATCGCGCTCATCGTGTCCAGGAACAGCCATGACTGCACCTGTCCCATATGTCGAGAGAACGTAGTCCGCTGTCCAAATCGGAAGTTTCTCGCCGTTCACCGGGTTGATCGCATAAGAGCCCGTGAAGACACCTGTCTTCTCTTTGGCAAGGTCTGTACGCTCGAGGTCCGTCTTCTTCGAGACTTCCTCAATGTATGCTTCGACTGCCGTCGATTGTTCCGGTGTCGTGACCACTTTCGTGAACGGATGCTCTGGTGCGAGTGTCACGTATGTCGCCCCGTGAAGTGTATCTGGACGTGTTGTGAATACCGTGACGATCTTATCATGACCGTCGACCTTAAAGTCGACCTCGGCACCGACCGATTTGCCAATCCAGTTGCGTTGCATCTCTTTCACGCTCTCAGGCCAATCGAGACCTTCCAAGTCTTCAAGCAAACGCTCTGCGTATTCTGTGATACGAAGCACCCACTGCTTCATCGGGACACGGTAAACAGGGTGGTTCCCACGCTCTGACAAGCCATCGATGACTTCCTCGTTCGCAAGGACCGTACCGAGAGCCGGGCACCAGTTGACCGCAACTTCATCGACGTATGCGAGATCACGTTCGAAGAGTTGCGTGAAGATCCACTGCGTCCATTTATAGTATTTCGGGTCCGTCGTGCTAATTTCACGGTCCCAATCGTATGAGAATCCGAGTTCTTTCAACTGACGGCGGAACGTCTCGATGTTGCGCGCTGTGAATTCACGCGGGTCGTTCCCTGTGTCGAGTGCATATTGCTCGGCAGGAAGACCGAATGCATCCCAGCCAATCGGATGAAGAACGTTATATCCTTGCATCCGTTTCATACGAGCGATGATATCCGTCGCCGTATAACCTTCCGGGTGACCAACGTGAAGACCTGCACCGGATGGGTACGGGAACATATCAAGGACATAGAAACAATCCTTCTCCGGGTCTTCTGTCGTTTTAAATGCTTCTTTCTCTTCCCAACGCTTTTGCCACTTCGGCTCGATTTCTTGATGTTTAAAATAGCTCAACATTCTTCCTCCTCTGCATAATAAAAAGCCTTCCGTCCCCGAAAATGGGACGAAAGGCTTGAAAGCTCTCCGCGGTACCACCCATGTTGCATTGCTGCCACTTGAGACGCCGGTAACGAGGCGTAACCCCGGTTTTCCCTACTCGTTTCAGGAAAACAGCTCCAAGGCGAGTTCACAACATCCGCTTATCGATTCACACCATCCATCGACTCTCTTTGAAACGGAACGTTCGCTACTAGTCCTCTTCAACGCTTGCTATTCATCGTAGTCTATTTTAGCCCATTCTGAAATTCAACGTCAACTTGAAGTTTTCAAGCTTTGACTTGTTTTTGCGTTGAGATGGTTTTAACAGCAAAGAACGCAATTAATCCGAATCCCACTTTATTGATTAAATCCGCAACGTTGTAAATCAATTCGCGCACGAGCTGAACTTCAATCCCTGTTGCGAACAATGTCACCGCATAGCCGATTGGGTAAATCGCCCACCCAATCAAAATGAAGAGACGCATGTTGAGTAACGCCTTCCGAATAGGTGGAGGTGACGTCTCCGCCGCTTTCGTGACGTTCGTGAAGAGCAAGTAAATGATATAAAGCCACGCAATACAACCTACAATATATCCCCAAAGTCCAAGTTGCGTGAATCCGCCGTTCAAGTTAATGGACGACTCGCCGAGATAACCGGCAACAATCATGATGATATCCGCGATAATCAACTTCGTTAATAAACCGGTCTTCATCTTCCCTTGCAGGCTAAGCAGTAGCGGAAACTTGATTAAGAGTAAGGGTGTCGTGACAAGCCAATCGATATACCGAATCTCCGTCGGAAACCCGGTGATTTCCGATAGTAATCCAGAATCGCCGACCGCATCCTTCATAAAGTAATAATGAATCGCTGCTACAAACGTAACGAGTGCCGCCACCGTCGCGACCGAACGGTACTCGGGATCCAGACTGCTCCGCTCAACGAGAAAATACAAAGTCGCAGCCGCCATTCCTACAAAACCAACCCAAAACATATACTGCGTTGCCAACACGAGTAAATTGACTTCCTCGTTCATCATGCCCATCCCCTTCAATGAGAATTGACCGACAACAACATATGTGGTGAAAGGATCCTTCACCTAAATTTTATCCTCGAAAGTCAATAGGTCGAAGCTTTAAATCTGTAGAGAATATGCGCAAAGTCACGAATTTTGAACATTTAATGAACGAATGCGTAAAAAGACAATGTTAGCTGTGATAATCAGCAAAATAATCAATGTAAATACTGCATTCATGCCGAACGCGTCGAATAATAAACCGGAGAACGTCGGTCCAATCATTCGACCGACGGATGCTGCGATATTGACGAGCCCTTGGTATTGCCCAGCTTTCCCAGGTGGGGCAAGCTTCGCCGCAATCGTCGGAACAGCCGGCCAGACAAACATCTCCCCGATGGTCATGACAACCATCGCGACCATGAACATCCCGAATCCACCAGCGAATGGGACAATCAAGAACGCACCGAGGAAGATGGATGCCCCGATGATCAATTGACGTTTTAAGTCGTCCTCAAACTGTCGTAAGACGCGGTTGAGCAACGGTTGTGCGAAGACAATCATCGCCCCGTTCACTGTCCAAAGGAGTGAGTATTGACTGATTGTGACGCCGAGATCTTTCGAGTGAACCGCAATCGTCCCCTGCCATTGAACATACACGAACCAAAGCACCGCATAACCGACGGCGACATACCACATCGATTTCATCGTCGCACTCGATAGTGACGTGGCGGCCGTTTCTAGTTGCGACTGAACGACAGGACGTGCCGGGTTTTTCAAATAACGCAGTCCAAACAAGAGCACCACGACAAATAAGACCGATAAGAAGAAGTTCGCATAAAAAATCCACTCGATGTTAAATCGAGCGATTTGACCACTCATTGCCGTACCGAGGGCGACCCCCACGTTTTGCGCGACGTAAATCGCATTGAACGAACGGCGTCCCCCTTCTGGCCAAATGAGACCCGCAAACGCATATACGGTCGGAAAGACGAGTCCACCTGAAAGACCGATCAATCCGAGCCATACGAGATAGCCGAAGAACGTGGCATGAAACAGTAAAAATCCAAGCGAGCTCGCGAGCAAGAGACCGACAGAAATCATCAACGTCGTCTTCCCACCGATTCGATCGAATAGCGTCCCTCCGATGTAGTTCCCGACAATCGCGAGTGCCGAGTTCACAAGAAGCGCCACCCCAGCAAGCGTCATCGACTCACCTAAAAAATCATGAATATACAGTGTGTTAAATGGCCATAAAAAAGACGCCGCCGTTGTATTGAGCGCCATCGCAATGACTAAAATCCATACCGAAATTGGCATTTTATTGTTCACACCAAGTCCTCCTTTCATTCTTCTTTCACATTAAAAAAATCGGCACAAAAAGGCCGAATCGACAAGATTTCCTTATCAAACCTAAACGAACGCCAACGAAGTGTCAAGAAAAATTACTTATTATGAAGTTTTGTCATTTTCCGTTTGTGATAGGATGAGCAAGGAAGGAGAGATGAACATGAATCCATTCGGTCAAAATCGCTACCATACACTAAATGAGGCGTATCGCCGAGAGTACGGGGGCAAGGTGTTTAAAGTGCCACTCGATGGTGGCTTCACGTGCCCGAACCGTGACGGACGTGTCTCAAAAGGCGGATGCACCTTCTGTTCGGACGATGGAAGTGGTGATTTCGCGGGAAATGCTTGCGATCCGATTCCCGTTCAATTTGCAGAAGTGAAGGCTCGTCTCCACCGGAAGTGGAAAAATGCCAATTATATTGCTTATTTCCAAGCGTTTAGTAATACGTATGCACCAGTCGAGCGGTTACGTGAATTGTATGAACCGGCACTAAATGAGGATGGGGTCGTCGGTCTCTCGATTGCGACACGTCCTGACTGCTTGCCGGACGACGTCGTCGCCTATTTAGCAGAGTTGAATGAACGGACTTCCCTTTGGGTAGAGCTTGGTCTTCAGACCGTACACGACACCACCGCTAAAAAGATCAATCGCGGGCACGACTATCAATCGTTTTTGACCGGTCTTGCGAAACTTCGCCGTCACAATATTCGTGTCTGCGTTCATATCATCAATGGCCTCCCAGGTGAGACACCAGAGATGATGCTCGACACGGCACGAGAAGTTGCTAAAATGGACATACAAGGAATCAAGATCCATTTACTTCACGTCTTGAAACACACACCGCTCGCCCGTCAATATGAGAAAGGACTGCTCGACTTGATGGAGGAAGACACATACGTCTCCCTCGTCTGTGATCAACTCGAACGGATTCCTCCCGAGGTGATCGTCCATCGTTTGACAGGAGACGGTCCTCCCGACCTCTTGATCGGTCCGCTATGGAGCCGTCACAAGATGCAGGTGCTAAACAAGATTCGTGCGGAATTGGAGCGCCGGGATTCTTTTCAAGGAAAAAAGAAGGATGAGATGTATGGGATTAATGAGAGTACTACCTTTTGCAAAACAATTACTACATGACCATCTCGAGGAAGGTCAGGTCGCCATCGATATGACGGCCGGGAACGGACACGATACGTTGTTCTTAGCGAATGCTGTAGGCGAGACAGGACATGTCTATGCTTTTGATATCCAATCAGAAGCTGTAGCAGCCACAAAGGCGCGGGTTGAAGAAGCGGATGTCAGTGAACGTGTGACCGTGATTCATGATAGTCACGATACGGTCCAAGCGGTCGTTGAAAAGGAAGCGCGTCCGATCACCGCGGCCGTCTTCAACTTAGGGTATTTACCGGGAAGTGATAAATCGATCACGACACACGGAAATACGACGATTGCCGCATTATCCCAACTATTAGACGTCATGGCTGTCGGTGGCGTCATCGTCATCGTGATTTACCACGGACATGAAAGTGGGAAAGTCGAACGAGACGAGGTGCTTCATTATGTAGAGTCCCTCGATCAAAAACAGGCAGGCGTCCTGCGTTATGGATTTATCAACCAAGTCAATCATCCCCCATTCATCGTGGCGATTGAAAAACGTGCATAAGAAAAAGGCGGCTCATTAGAGTCGCCTTCTGTCATTCTTGAATCAATTCATAAAACGTCATGAGGGTTTCCGCGAATTTCGTGTTCAATCGTTCGTAACCAAAGTGTGGGAATCCTTCCAATCGCCGGATATACACTTGGTCCCCACCGATTTTTCGACAAACATTCAACGTCAACTTCACGTCCGCAAACTGGTCGTCTGGTGCATAGAAACAGGCGAGCGGAAGGCGTGGCAGATGCTTCTTCTCTTCCTGATGCTCGACGATTTCTTCTTCGATCTCCCGATATTGCGCATATGTGATTTCTCCGAATCGGGACGACTCGTCTCCGCCGCCAGTAAATGTCATCATCCCAAGTGGCAAGTCAGGACGAAAACGGTCGACAGCACTTGCGACGACTTGTTTCAACCCACCGATTTGACGAGTGGCATGCCAATCAAACAATGGGGAGATATATGTGAGACTCCCGAGTGGCACATCGTACTCCTGTAAAAGGCGATTCGTTAAGAGTGCGCCAAGACTGAATGCCACGACATGAATCGGTAATTTATATTCTCCTGCCTCGCGCAATGCTCGCTTGATTAGTTGCTTATGGTCACCCGCCGTCAATCCAATCGATTGTTCGCGGACGACGATGACTTCATACTCGTCTTCGAGCCGTCGAATAAAGTTCTCGCTGATCCGTGACGTGAATTGTAACGGATACACGATGACGATGACTCCTTTTCGTACTTCTTCATTTGCCATACAGCCGTCACCTCGTTTATAGACTACATTCATTGTATCAAAAAAACATCAGCCGCAACTGATGTTTAAATAAAATCCGTCTGGAGGCTTAGCTCGGGTCATATCGTAAATGGATGAGTTCCATCGGGCGATCATACACCTCTTCCTGGATGCGATTCACTTCTTTGAAAGATTGATGCAAGAGGAAGGCGATTGCTTGCTCATTCGAATTCTCAACGTACACTTCCATCGGCTGTTCTTTTTTCGATTGAAGGTGGGCCAAAAAGGCTGCGCCGTAGCCGTTTCGATGATAATCGGGGTGCAGATAGAGGCGGAGCATCTCCCACATGTCACCGCGATCGATGGCATGACAAAATCCGATGACATCTTCTTCATATTCGCCAACGATAAAATACTGTTCTCGTGCTTCTTCACTTGAACTGATTGCTCGTACAATCTCTTCTTGCCGATACGCGCGTTCCATCGCTCTCGTTCGATTGGAATCATCCTGTGAAATGGTCGCCAGCGCGATGTTCCGAATCAGCGTCGCATCTTCTGGCACTGCTTCCCTCATGTTCATGACAGCTTCCCCCTTTTGGCCAATCTATTTGTATCATTCCCTATCCCGGTGTTTTTATCCTGCTCCTTCATTTCTTTTTCATGACGATTCATCAGAAAACGTTACGTAGACATTGCTCTAGGGTATAACACAACCAATGCCAATCAAACGAAGGAGTGGAACCACATGGAACCTAGACAAGAACATGACCCGAAAGTAGAACAGACAGCAAACCCGAACCGCCAATTCGATCAATTGGACGGGGGAAGTCCAAAAATCAGTGTCGTGACCGGGATGTTGCTCGGTGCACTCGTCGGTGGTCTACTCGCCTTACTTAGCTCCTCGAACCGGGAGCAGACAAAGCAATCCCTCTCGAATGCGAAATCGTCGGTCGGGGGCATCGTCAACGAAGTGAAACAAGATCCTGCCGGAAAGGCGTCTCAAGTCATTGAACAAGTGAAGTCGGCCTCGACAAAGATTCAAGAAGTCTCTACAGATGTTCAAAACGTATACGAAAAAGTCGTCGGGGAAGTCGATACCGTGAAAGAGGACGTCACTAAAATCGTCGAGACGGCTCAAGAGGCCAAGTCGGACTTACAGGACATCGGGGAGAAAGTCGTCGAAGCGAAGGATACGGCGCTTGGACAAGATCCGACAACCGATTCTTCATCCGATTCGAACAAACAGGTACCACCGACAGCATAAAAAAACGACCTTTCCTCGGAAAGGTCGTTTTTGATGATTACGCGAAACGTTTCGCGCCTTCTTCAAGAATGGCTGCTTTATCTGTTTGCTCCCATGGGAGTTCGATGTCTGTACGACCGAAGTGACCGTAAGCTGCCGTTTGTTTGTAGATTGGGCGACGAAGGTCAAGCATCTTGATGATGCCTGCTGGACGGAGATCGAAGTTCTCGCGAACGAGTTCAACGAGTTCCGTTTCGCTCAATTTACCTGTGCCGAACGTATCGACAGCGATTGATACTGGGTGTGCAACACCGATTGCGTATGCAAGTTGAACTTCTGCTTTATCAGCAAGTCCTGCTGCAACGATGTTTTTCGCTACATAGCGGGCTGCGTATGCCGCTGAACGGTCAACTTTTGTAGGATCTTTACCAGAGAATGCACCGCCACCGTGACGAGCGTATCCACCGTACGTATCGACGATGATCTTACGTCCAGTCAAACCTGCGTCCCCTTGTGGTCCACCGATTACGAAGCGACCAGTCGGGTTGATGAAGTATTTTGTTTCAGCATCGATGAGTTCAGCCGGAATGACTGCCTCGATGACATGTTTTTTCAAGTCTTCTTGAATTTGCTCAAGCGTGATTTCTTCAGCGTGTTGTGTCGAAATAACAATCGTATCGATGCGAACAGGGTTGTTGTCCTCATCATACTCGACCGTTACTTGCGTCTTCCCGTCCGGACGAAGGTACTCGAGCGTACCGTTCTTACGCACTTCAGCAAGACGACGTGACAACTTGTGTGCCAACGAGATTGGAAGCGGCATGAGCTCAGGTGTCTCGTTTGTCGCATATCCGAACATAAGACCTTGGTCTCCTGCACCGATTGCATCGAGTTCCTCTTCAGTCATCTGACCTTCACGTGCTTCAAGCGCCTGGTCAACACCTTGCGCGATGTCTACCGATTGCTCATCGATTGACGTCAAGACCGCACACGTTTCAGCATCAAAGCCATATTTCGCACGCGTGTATCCGATTTCGCGGATTGTTTCACGGACAACTTTCGGGATATCCACGTAAGTTGACGTTGTGATTTCACCAGCTACGAGTACAAGACCTGTTGTGACAGACGTTTCTGCCGCAACACGGGCATTCGGGTCTTCCGCTAAAATGGCATCCAAGATGGAGTCAGAGATCTGATCACAAATTTTGTCTGGATGTCCTTCAGTAACCGACTCTGAAGTAAAAAGTCGACGGTTCAATTTTGACATTCAAAAAACCTCCTATAATAAGGGTATTATGTGGACGGTACTCGTTCCCCTTACGCGTTGCTTTGGGACGGTAATGAAAAAAACCTCCCCCGATGACATACATGGGGAAAGGTTGAATCGTTCTTCCTTACCCTCTTATCGTTCGAAGCTAATGGCTTCGCTTCAGGATAGCACCTTTTCCGCACAAGACTTCATGTCGGACGGTTGCTGGGCTTCGTAGGGCCTTGTTCCCTCCACCGCTCAGAATAAGAGTATCCGTTACGAAAACCATCATATAAATGACACTCGATTATGTCAAGGGAATCGGACGAATTCGTAAAAGTTTTCACAGACTTGCAAAACATTTCTGTTTGTGAATCGTCAAACATTTTTTTATTTCGTTTCTTTTTTTTAACACCTTGTGATAAGAGAATGTGATAAAATGACTTTGTAAGAAAGCGCTTACTTAGAGAGAAGAAACGCTTGTGTTTAATTAGTGTGTCACATATAATTAAAAATGTCATACTGATTAATCGTAATCGCGGAAGTATGCGGATTTCATCCACATCTATTTAGGGGAAAGGTGGGATTCAGGATGGCGACAACGCTCCTGAAAATCGAAGAATTAATTAATGGTGCCGACATGTTACGGAACTTGACGGTTCCAGAGCTGGTGGAAGAAGCCATTCAAAATGGTGAAGGTGTACTGACAAAAGACGGGGCATTATCTGTCAGCACCGGTGCTTTTACCGGACGGTCACCGAAAGACAAATTCGTCGTACAAGATGAAGTCAGCAACAACCTCGTCGATTGGGGTAAAGTGAACCAACCGATCGCAGAAGAGAAGTTTTCAGCACTTCTTGACAAAGTTCTCAACCATTTAGAAAAGAAGGATAAGCTGTATTATCTAGAAGCATCCGCTGGTGCAGATGAACACTATACGTTGCCTGTCCGTGCCATTACGGAGTATGCGTGGCACAGTCTGTTCGCCAAACAATTGTTCTTACGCGAATGGCCGACGAAAGGTGCGTTCGACCCGTTCACGGTCATTTATGCACCGAGCTATAAAGCAGACCCTGCGGTCGATGGTACGAACTCTGAGACGTTCATTCTCGTCTCATTCGCCAAGCGCACGATTCTGATCGGGGGAACAGAATACGGTGGCGAAATTAAAAAATCTATCTTCTCCGTCATGAACTTCTTGCTACCTGAGCAGAACGTGTTATCGATGCACTGTTCAGCAAACGTCAACGATGCGAACGAAACGGCACTCTTCTTCGGATTGTCGGGCACTGGGAAGACAACGCTCTCGGCTGACCCTGAGCGTCACTTGATTGGAGACGACGAACACGGATGGTCACCGGACGGGGTCTTCAACATCGAAGGAGGTTGTTACGCGAAGACGATCAACTTGTCTCGTGAGAACGAACCTCAAATCTATGATGCGATTCGCTTCGGTTCATTGATTGAAAACGTCGTGTTGAATGAAGATCGTACACCGGACTATAAGAACATTTCCCTGACGGAAAACACACGTGCGGCATATCCAATCGAGTTCATCGACAATGCGATGCTCCCATCTCGCGCAGGTCATCCGAATACGATTGTCTTCTTGACGGCAGATGCATATGGCGTCTTGCCTCCGATCAGCAAACTGACGAAAGAACAGGCGATGTACCACTTCTTGTCGGGTTATACGTCAAAACTTGCCGGCACCGAGCGCGGTGTCACAGAACCACAGGCGACATTCTCGACTTGCTTCGGTTCACCGTTCCTTCCGCTCGCTCCAGAGCGTTACGCGGATATGCTCGGTAAATTGATTGAGGAACACGACGTGGATGTCTACCTCGTCAACACAGGTTGGACTGGCGGTGCATACGGTGAAGGTTCACGTATGAAACTCGCTTACACGCGTGCGATGGTCAACGCCGCAGTCAACGGTCAACTTCGCGACGTCGAGACGAAGAAACATGACATTTTCAACGTCGAGATTCCAGTAGCCATCGAAGGCGTACCGAGTAACGTGCTCAATCCACGTGACACGTGGAGCGACCCAGCTCGCTACGATGTCGAGGCGAAGGCACTCGCGATGAAGTTTAAAGAGAACTTCACACGGTTCACGAAAGCGAGTGAATCGGTCATCGCAGCCGGTCCACTGGTCATCTAATACGAAAGCACCGACTCATCGAGTCGGTGCTTTTGCTTGTTGTAGCATCCATTCCATCGCTTGTTCGGTCGTCTCCCATTTATCCCAAAACGGGAGTTGGTGTCCGAACGGAAGCACCCAAAACTCGGCCTGCTCACCTAATTTCTCGGCGACTGCCGTCGCATGGCGCAATCGGACCTGCTCATCATCCGTACCATGGATGATCAGCGTTGGAGCGCCCCATTCCTTATAGAGCGGAGAACGTTCCGTATATGCCGTTTCTGCCGATTCAGGGTCCCCGCCCGTCATGCGACGTAACATCTTCCGCATCGAGCGCTGCTCTTCATACGTCCACTCTAGATTCGTCACACCGGCCCATGAAGTGACAGTGGTGACCGGTCGTTCAGATGCGAGTGAGAGTGCCATCATCCCACCGCGCGAAAAACCGAGTGCATGAATCGGTCGTCCACTCGTTTGGACGCGATCATAGAGTGAGAGTACGTCTTCTAAATCCTCTCCACCGAAGTCTTCTTTTCCCGTACCTCCGTGATTGCCTCGATAAACCGGGGCCACCACATGAAAACCACGTGCCGCAAATTGCATGAGTCGCGGCAACCGGACGTCTCCGATTCGTGCCGTCCCCCCTCGTAAGTACATCAATACCTGTCCGTTCGACCGTTTCGGTTCAATCGAATAGGCGACAACCTCTTCCCCATCATTTGTCGTATACCACCCACGCGTCACCCGATAACCGGCATAAGGTGGCAAGACGTCGACCCGATCAAACCAAGTGTTGCTCATGGAGCACCCTCATCGTTTCAGGTAAGACACGGTCTTTCATCATAAAACTGTAACGTGGATTCCGTAGTAGGTTGTCCGGCAAGAAATCGATCAAGACGGCCCCATCCGTCTCGTCGACTGCGGGATGATCTTCGAATCGTTCGATTTCCGCAAAATAAATGTTTTTGATGACGGTGTCGCCGCGGCCGAGCACACGATACTGCCCCATGTATCGTAATGTCTTGACGACGCCTCCGGTCTCTTCATATACTTCCCGGATGGCAGCGGCATCCTCATGTTCGCCCGGCTCGACTTTCCCACCTGGGAATTCGAGCCCTCGTTGCTTATGTTTCGTCAATACCCATTTGTCCTTATATCGGGCGACGACCCAGACGTGGAGCGGCGTGTCTGAGAACGGATAATGGGTGAAGCTTAACTCGACTTGATTATGATAGTAATCCTTGAATGTCTTCATAGTCCATCCCTTTCTTTCCCCTGTCTACTCTCACTTTACCTTGTCTGCACCCAGTTTCAAACAAAAAAATCGGTCCGACACGCGGACCGATTCGTTTTCTTATTGATTCAAGCGTTTTTCAAGTTCTGCTTTTTGTTCTTCATACCCTGGTTTACCGAGTAATGCGAACATGTTCGCTTTGTATGCTTCAACGCCAGGTTGGTTGAACGGGTTCACCCCGAGGATGTATCCGCTCATTGCACATGCTTTCTCGAAGAAGTAGAACAAGTAACCGAGGTGGTAAGGTGTCATCTCTGGCAATTCGACGACAAGGTTCGGTACGTCCCCATCTGTATGTGCGAGGAGCGTCCCTTCTGTCGCCTTGTCGTTCACGAATTGGATTGTTTCGCCTGCGAGGAAGTTCAAACCATCCAAGTCTTGTGCGTCTTCTGGGACATTCATTGTGTGACGGACTTCTTTCACACGGATGACTGTCTCGAACAAGTCGCGACGGCCTTCTTGAATGTATTGACCCATCGAGTGAAGATCAGTCGAGAAGTCGACAGCCGCAGGGAAGATCCCTTTGTTGTCTTTCCCTTCTGATTCTCCGTAAAGCTGTTTCCACCACTCTGACACGTAGTGTAGAGCTGGTTCGTAGTTGACGAGCATCTCAATCGATTTACCTTTCGCATAGAGAGCATTACGTACGACTGCATACTGATACGCTTCGTTCTCAGCCAATTCTGGCGAGCTGTAGGCGTTTTGTGCATCGCGTGCGCCTTCCATCAAAGCATCGATATCGATTCCTGCAGCGGCAATCGGAAGAAGTCCGACCGGTGTGAGGACAGAGAAACGTCCACCGACGTCATCTGGAATAACGAACGTCTCGTAACCTTCAGCGTCCGCGAGCGTCTTGAGGGCGCCACGGGCACGGTCTGTCGTCGCATAGATCCGCTCACGCGCTCCGTCTTGACCATACTTGTCTTCCATGAATTGCTTGAGGACACGGAATGCGATCGCAGGTTCTGTCGTCGTTCCTGATTTCGAGATGACGTTGATTGAGACGTCTTTCCCTTCAAGCACTTGAAGCAACTCTCTCATATACGTTGAAGAGATGTTATGGCCCGCATAGAATACTTGTGGCGCCTTGCGCTCTTCTTTTGACAATACGTTGAAGAACGAATGTTGAAGCATTTCGATCGCTGCACGGGCACCGAGGTAAGAACCTCCGATTCCGACGACGACGAGAACATCTGAATTCTCGCGAATTCGTTCCGCCGCAGCTTTGATTCGTGCGAACTCATCTTGATCGTATTCGGTCGGAAGGTCGACCCACCCAAGAAAATCACTTCCGGCACCGCTCCGCTCGTGAATCACCGAGTGGAGAGTTTTTACCGTTTCTTGCATTTGGTCGATTTCATGCTTCCCTACGAATGAGAGCGCGTTTGAATAATCGAAACGTACAGTTGACATGTCATTTCCTCCTTTAAATCGCTCGTAAAAGAGCCATACATGACCCATCATAAACGGAAAGTCTAGATTCGTTCAATCATTATTGCAAAATAGGCAAGAAATCGCCTTATTTACTTAGTTCGAGAATATGCGCAACATCTTCCCGTTCGAGCGTACGGAAACGACCAAATGCACCACGTTTCATCGCAGAATCAAGAATCGCATCGAATGTCGACTCGTCGATATCGTAGTCACGAAGCGAGTTCGGTGCACCGAGTTGATCGAAGAACGCACGGATGGCCTCGATTGTACGCTTCCCTGTCTCTAAATCCGTTGCACCTGGCTCCACATCGAACACTTCCGTACCGAGTCGAGCAAAGCGAGCCGCATTGTCTTCATCCAACACATGTTCCATCCAACGCGGGAAGAGGATCGCGAGGCCCCCAGCATGCGGGATGTCATGGACAGCAGATACGGCGTGTTCGATGTTGTGCGATGCCCAGTCACCGGCTGCACCCATTTGAAGTACACCGTTCAATGCCATCGTACCTGAGAATAAGATGATGGCACGGAGGTCTACGTTTTCTAAATCGTTGACGAGTTTCGGTGCCGATTCGACGACCGCTTTCAACACACCTTCTGTCATGCGTTCTTGTACCGGCGCATGGTTCGGGTGGAAGTATTGCTCGAAACAGTGGCTCATCATGTCGACGATGCCATAAATTGTCTGGTCTTTTGGAACTGACACGGTGTAACGTGGATCGAGGATCGAGAATGTCGGGAATACAAGTGGGTGACCCCAACCGAACTTCTCTTGAGTCTCCCAGTTCGTGATGACCGATCCCGAGTTCATCTCCGACCCTGTCGCAGCGAGTGTAAGGACTGTCCCGAATGGTACCGCCTCTGTCGGGATATGTTCACGAAGTACGATGTCCCACGCGTCCCCGTCATATGGAATCGCTGCTGAAATCAGTTTTGTGCAGTCGATGACGGAACCGCCACCGACAGCTAGCAAGGCATCAACGTCCTCTTCACGCGCAAATTTCACCGCACGACGTACAGTCTCAATCCGTGGGTTCGGTTCAACACCTGAGAAGTCTACGTATGAGATACCGGCTTTTTCAAGCTCGGCCACGACTTCATCGTACGTCCCGTTCTTTTTGATGCTTCCGCCACCATAGACGAGCATCACTTTCTTCGCGTCAAGCGCTTCTAGTTCTCCACCTAATTTTTCGACCTGATGTGTCCCAAAAATTAGTTTTGTCGGGTTTTTGTATTCAAAGTTGTGCATAAGTTAACCTCCTCATAGAAATATGTAACACCTACACTATATACCCTGTTTTCACGGAATGAAAAGTATCGTGCTTACTGATAGATACGGTCGATGATGTGATGCAAGATGACCGCTTCCTCCGCTTGCCGATAGTTCGGCTCTTCTCCACAGGCCTCAAGGAAGAGTCGGATTTGCCGCTCATACGGGTCGTGTTCAGTCAAATAAGCTGGTCGCTCGTCAAACAATGCACCAAATTTCTCCGTGTGAAGTGTGAGCGGGAACAGACTGGCTCCGGATTTCGTGCCGCGACATTCCACTCGCATCGTATCTTTTTCCTCGATATTGGCCATGTAGCTGACGTCGAGTAATAAGGATGCTCCGTTTTCAAACGTGACCATCGCTCTCGCCGTATCCTCGACTGTGAGTGAACTCGCGTCCCATTCCCCCAGCAAGCCGACACCAGGACGATTCCCTAAGTACTGACCGACATGACCGACGACCTCTCTCGGTTTCGGGTATCCCATCAAATGAAGCGCCAGGTCTAACATATGCACACCTATGTCGAGTAATGCACCCCCGCCTTGCAGTTCTTTATTCGTGAAGACACCCCATCCCGGAATTCCACGCCGTCGAAGCGCGAGCGCCGTCGCTGCATAGATGTCTCCGAGTTCACCCGCATCAATCATTCGCTTCAACAGAACCGTATCCTCACGATGTCGGTAATGGAATCCGTAATGCAATGTTTTTCCGGCTCGTTTTGCCGCTTCCAACATCTCGATCGCTTCATTCTCTGAGATTCCCGGTGGCTTCTCACAGAGAACGTGACATCCTGCTTCAAGCGCAAGCAGCACTTGCTCTTTATGTAAGGCGTTTGGTGTACATATACTGACCGCATCGAGATTTTCACGTGAAAGCATCTCTTCGACCGTCTCATAAAGGTTCGGGATGCCGAACTGTCGCGCGACACGTTCCCCGTTTGCCCGTGTCCGGTTCATGACCGCCACCACATCCATGCCTGCTTTGACATAATTCGGGATATGGGCACTCGTCGCAATTCCTCCCGTTCCGATGATGCCAATCTTCATGCCATCCCCTCCTATTCGCTTTACAGTTTCGTCATTCAATCCGCCGATTCCTGTAAAATAAAAAAGGTGACCCGTTTAGAACGGGCCACCTTGGGACACTTACTTCTTGAAGTTTGTGTTTTTGATCCAGTCTTCAAGTTTGTCTTTGAGGACTGTGAATCCTGGAGCTTCTTCTTGCTTGAAGTTTGAAGATGCTTCGTTGCGGCGTGGCGCACGACGAGCTGGCTTCGCAGACTTCTCGCGTTTTGGAGCTTCTTGAGTCGCTTTCATTGAAAGCTTGATTTTTTTAGAAGCTTCGTCCACTTCAAGGATTTTCACTTCAACTTCTTGACCAACTTGAACGTAATCGTTTACGTCTTTTACGTAGTCGTGTGAGATTTCTGAAATGTGTACAAGACCTTGAGTCTCATCGTCGAGTGCTACGAAAGCACCGAAAGGTTGGATTCCTGTTACTTTACCTGTTAATACTTGATCTTTTTCGTATTTTGCCATTACAAACAACTCCTATGCTAAATTCATCAACTTACTATAACATACTTTTTTCGATAAAGTGTAGAATTTAGCAAAAAAGATTATTTTTGACGTGTTGGTATGTTTTAAAGTCGAAGTGCGGGGTAAATACAAATCAAGCAAGACTTCAAGTATTCCCCCCTGATTCCGCTAGGCGACTCGCCTAGCCTTTTTTTGTTCAAAATGTCGTAAACGGCTTCTGATGACGAATCGGATAGATCGTTTCTCCAGCCATGTCGTTCAAAATGACCGCATTTCGATAGACTGCCATCCCGAGATTCGTCGCAGCCGGACCATGTGAATGCTCTATATTCGTGTGCGTAAACAACTTTCCGCCTAGCGACTCTCTCATGATCACCTCATACGTGTCACGGACTGCCCATTCTCCCTCTACTTCCCATACAACCGGGAGCTGATCTATCCAAGATGGGATCACCGGGCGATACCCCGTCGCCACGACAACGAGATCGTACTCTCTTTCAATCACTTCTCCCGTATACCGTTGGGTCCCTTTCAAACGATGTGTTAACCAATCATAAGAAATCGATTCCACTTCGACCTGTGTCATCATATCAGCCTTCGTCGCTTCCGCTTCTGCCGTCCGATGATACAAGGTCTCATAGATCGAGGTCATCGTCTCAGGATTGACACCATGACGGAAACGCTCGAATGACCCGAGTAGCTCTTGCCGAGCGTCGTACGGTAGCTTATGAAAATAATCGACATAATCCACACTAAAAATTTCATCCCCAAGCTTGCCTGCTTCGAGTGACTCAAATTGTTCGGAGCGTGTGATCCAGTCGACGCGTTGTTCATCCGTCGCTTCACGCAACAAGTCCAGAAATACTTCCGCCGCACTCTGTCCGCTCCCCACGACCGCGACACGATATCGGTCTTTGAGGACGTCCCGGTACGTCAAATAATCGCTCGTATGAATGACTTGTTCAAACCCGTCCGGCACGAATGGCGCCGCCCCTGTCCCTAGGACGAGATGTTTTGTATGAACTTGTGTCGATCGACCATCTGATTCGACGGTCACGAGGAAGCACTCTTCTTCCACTACAACGTCAGACACATAATGATTGAAACGAATCGTCGACAGTTGATTTACAACCCATCGCAAGTAACGATTGTATTCCGTTCGAGGAATCTTATCTTGTTCTTGCGTGATAAATGTTTGGAGTCGACCCGTATCACTCAAATAGTTCAGAAAACTCGCCGAATGGGTCGGGTCCGCCAACGTGACGAGATCTTGTAAATAATGCGTTTGCATCGTCATCCCTTCAATCAACATGCCTTCATGCCACATCATCTCCGCGCGTTGCTCAAAGCAAATCCCATGCAGTTCAGTTTTTTCCGCAAGGGCCATGAGACCAAGATTATACGGACCACACCCGATTGCAACAAAGTCAAATCGTTTCATCATCTTCACCTCGCCCGTCTTTTCCCTTTCGTTATATCGCTAAAACGCCAAAGAACTCTCACGAATGAGAGTCCTTGGCTACTGTGACTTCAAATTGTTTCATGAAACGTTGAATCCGGAGAATCGCTTCTTGTAGTTGTTCGAGCGAAGTCGCATAACTCGCCCGGACGAATCCTTCCCCGCTCTCACCGAAGGCATTTCCAGGAACAACGGCGACACGTTCTTCGATGAGAAGACGTTCTGCAAATTCCTCACTCGTCAATCCAGTATGTCGAATCGAAGGAAAAGCATAAAATGCTCCACCTGGCACGTGCGTCGGTAATCCCGCCTCGTTCAGCGCTTGAATGAAATAGTTCCGACGTTGACGATAACTTTTCACCATGCTCGGCACGTGCTGCTCACGAGTCCGAAGTGCCTCGAGTCCACCGAATTGAACGAGCGTAGGTGCACACATCATGCCATATTGATGGACCTTCAACATCTCTCGCGTCACAACTTCGGGCGCGCATGTGAAGCCAAGACGCCATCCTGTCATTGCGAACGCTTTTGAGAAACCATTCACAACAATCGTCCGGTCTCGCATGTCGTGGAGCGTCGCGAAGCTGACGAATGGGTCGTCATAACAAAGTTCCGCATAAATCTCATCGCTGACGACCCAAAGGTCATACTTTGTCGCGAGTTCTGCGATTTGCGCGAGTTCGTCGCCATTCATCGTAGCGCCCGTTGGATTGGACGGGAAGCAGAGCAAGATCGCTTTCGTTCGTTCTGTGATGGCTTGCTCGACGTCATCCCGATCGAGTCGAAACCCTTTCTCTGGACGACACGCGACAGGCACGACGGTTCCACCTGCCAACTCGATGAGTGGACCATATGAAACGAATGCCGGTTCGACCACGATGACCTCGTCCCCTGGATTGAGAAGGGCACGGAATGCGATATCGAGCGCCTGCGATGCCCCTGTCGTGACAATCAATTCAGACGTCGGATCGTACTCGACTAAAAAGCGTTCTTTCATATAAGTTGCAATCTCTTCACGCAACTCGATGAGACCGGCGTTAGCACTATAGGCCGTATATCCTTCTTCGAGTGCGGCATAGCTCGCTTCTCGCACGTTCCACGGTGTGATGAAATCCGGTTCTCCCACCCCGAGAGAGACCACGTTATCCATCGTCTGTGCTAAGTCGAAGAAACGGCGAATGCCCGATGGCTTCATCGAGACGACTTGATTTGATAAAGACTTCATGGCGTGATGTTCAACCGCTTATCTTCAGTTTGTGGGGTGAACAAGATCCCGTCATGTTTGTACGTCTTCAATTTGAAGTGAGTTGTCGTCGACAAAACCGAATCAAGCGGCGAAAGCTTGTCTGAGACAAATGAGGCAACATCTTGAAGTGAGTTTGCCCGGATGACGACTTGAAGGTCATAAGCACCCGACATCAAATAAAGCGCTGTCACCTCTGGGAAGCGATAAATACGCTCGGCCACGTCGTCAAATCCGCGCCCTCGTTTCGGAGTCACTTTAACGTCAATGAAGGCAGTGACATCGTGGCGATTGATTTTTTGCCAATTGACCATGGCACGAAATCCAAGGAGAATCCCGTCTTGCTTGAACTTCTCGAGCATCGACTCAATCGTCTCTTCATCGAGTGCCAACAAGTCAGCCAGCATCTTCGTCTCGAGATACCCCTTTTCTTCTAACAATTCTAACAACTCAAGTTCTTTTGATGAATACATACTTATTCTCCTTCCGTTCGACCAGGTAGCACGCCTGTGAACGTTCTCTCTGTCTGTCTCACGTATGAACGTCGTTCCTCCTGAACGATATGGAAATTCTTCATCTCCATGTCTGTCAGACCGTGCTTTTGACAAAAACGATCAAAATAACGACGTCTCGTTTCATCCTGTATTGCTGATAGGTTGTCGGTCCCGTTGAACGCGTACAGTACCGTCGCACGCGCCGGGTGTGACACGGTGAATGCATCCATTACCCTTAACAAGAAATCCCAATCCCAGTAGTTATAGACGTCTTCGTCGAATAGGCCGATCGTGTCATGAATCGATTTGCGATACATCGTACCCGAAGGGATAAACGTCGAGTCCTGACGCATCCGCTCTCGATCAAACGCGTAAGCGAACGGTTCCCAGTCCGTCACGACACGACGGCCTCCTCTCCATTCGAAGCGGAACAGCTCAGCGTCCGAATAGACGAGGTCAGCCTGTTGAAGGTCGCGTAGCCCTGCCTCTAGATGTGTCGGCATGAGCAAATCGTCATCGTCTAGTAACAAGATGACATCGCCTCTCGCTTCGAGAACACCACGATTACGGGCACGAACATGATGGTTTTCACCCACTTCGATGACACGTGCATCCAATTGATTCAAAAAAGGCGCCAAAAGGTGTTGTTTTGGCGGCCCTTCATTATTCATGACCAAGACCTCAAACTGCTGAAATGTTTGGACCGTTAGACTTTCAAGCAGTTCCGTCAGTTCCGTCTCGCGTTTATAAGCCGGAATGACAATCGAGACAATCGGTTTCATCCGCGATATGCCGTCTCAACGAGTGGAAGAATTGCTTCCCAGCTCACACCGTTCTCCTTTGATACGGTCACAAAGTCACCATAAGCAAAGACACTCTCCACGCCTTCGATTTCAACTAACTTGGCGAGAAGCGGTTGATCTGTCGCTTCGCCCGCCTTCACACTTTGACTCTTGGCGCCAAACACGTTCTCTGGAAGTGTCACTTTCATCGCATTCGGATTCGGTGTTGGATCAATTCGTAACATTATTGGTTCCTCCTTATAGTTGGCAAGATGACGATACGAGGAGTCGCTGCGCCATCTCGAAAATCTCTGTTTCTAGTGGACACGCATCGAACGCTTCAAGAAGCGTTCGGCGAATCACTTCGGTCAATTGTTCGGGAGAATCGACATAGGTTAATGCCATCATGACTTCATCAAACTCAGGTCCGTATGAACCTGCCCCATAACCGAGTGGGTCCCATGTTAATAATAAGTCTTCTGTACGCACTTGTTAAACCCTTCTTTTCGCTGAAATTCCATGTCCTACTTCACCAATCTACCTTACTTTTTACTCGGATACCAGCCTTGACAAATGGATTCATATTTCTTGATTCATCAGAACACTATATCTAGTATGAAATGAATATGCAGGTATTTTGATAAGTAACGTCAAATACAATCCATTCCACCTCAAACAAACGGATGAAATGTTTCATCAAGAGTGATGAAATCGAATTCATCAATTTGTGAAAAAACAAGCAAAGACAATACATAAATTTTTTTCATCTCAGTTCTCTGTCTCAAATTGGGTCATGAAGCCCTTTTGGAGCAAAAGCAAAAAGGTGACGGGCACATTCCAGAATGTCAAGGATTGAAAAACTAAATATAGGTGTTTTATGATTAAAAAGATAAAAAAGTGTCAATATATAGTTAACGGGTATTTTGATCGTTAACACGATATTGTGACAGGTAAGGAAGTTCTTATTATCCTTTTATAACGTCTACACCATCTAAAGGAGTGATCTATTTTGACATCCCCTATCCACCACGAGACGATGCTACCAGCGGCTCCAACGCTTTCTGACGTCTCTTCTCTTATTCAATCTATCCAGACACGGTATCCTCACTTAAGCGTAGAACGCTATGAAGAACGGGCGATTCGGGCGCTCGAGACAAAAACGCTAACACAAGATGTAGTATATGACTTATTGACGATGCATGCCCTCGATATGTTGAAAGCCGAAGAACCGGACTGGACGTTCGTGGCAACGGAAATGTACTTGAACCGCCTCTATCTTGAAGCGGCACGCAACCGCGGTTACGAAGCATCTATGCGTTATGGTAACTTCTATCAACTGGTCGAGACGTTAACATCAAAACGAATTTTCACGTCAGCGCTTCTCGATACGTATTCAAAAGAAGACATGGACCATCTCGAAACATTGATCGACCCATCCCGTGACCGTCTCTTCACATATATCGGACTCCGCACGTTGTCGGACCGCTATCTTGGGCGCGATCATGTGAAGAACCTTTATGAGCTTCCACAGGAGCGCTTCATGGTCATCGCGATGACGCTCATGCAAAAAGAAGATGAGACGACTCGATTGAAGCTCGTCGAAGAAGCTTATTGGGCTTTATCAAACCTTTATATGACGGTCGCGACACCAACGTTGTCAAACGCCGGTAAATCATATGGACAGCTCAGCTCTTGTTTCATTGATACAGTTGATGACTCCCTCCGTGGCATTTATGATTCGAACACCGATGTGGCGACGCTCTCAAAAGGTGGCGGTGGAATCGGTGTCTACCTCGGGAAAATTCGTTCACGTGGTAGTGACATCAAAGGATTCAAAGGTGTCTCAAGTGGTGCCCTTCCTTGGATGAAGCAATTGAACAACACGGCCGTCTCTGTGGACCAACTCGGTATGCGTCAAGGCTCAATTGCCGTCTATTTAGACATTTGGCATAAGGACATCTTCGAATTCCTAGACGCGAAATTGAACAACGGGGATGAGCGCCTCCGGACACACGACTTGTTCACAGGCGTTTGCTTACCGGACCTCTTCATGCGTACGGTCGAGGCACGCGGCGACTGGCACTTGTTCGATCCACACGAGATTCGTACCGTGATGGGATATAGCCTTGAAGACTATTTTGACGAATCAGAGAACGGTGGAAGCTTCACAGAGAAATATATGGAATGTGTCAACACGCCAGAATTATCTCGTGTGACAGTTCCAGCCATCGACCTTGTAAAACGTTACATGCGCTCACAACTTGAAACAGGTACACCATATATGTTCTTCCGAGACGCAGTGAACCGCGCAAACCCAAACAAACATGCCGGGATGATCTACAGTTCAAACCTCTGTTCTGAAATTGCGCAAAACATGTCGGCAACGACAATCGAAGAAGAATACACACAAGACGGAAAAATCGTCATCACAAAGACTCCTGGTGATTTCGTCGTCTGTAACTTGAGTTCAATCGCACTTGCTCGTGCCGTGAAAGCCGATGTGCTCGAACGACTCATCCCGATTCAAATGCGTATGCTCGATAACGTCATCGATTTGAATACGATCGAAGTTCCACAGGCGATGATCACGAACCAGAAGTATCGTGCAGTCGGTCTAGGAACGTTCGGTTGGCATCACTTGCTCGCACTAGAAGGAATCCGTTGGGAATCGGTCGATGCCGTTCAATATGCAGAGAAACTCTATGAAAAAATCGCGTATCTCACAATCCAAGCATCGATGGAACTCGCCAAAGAAAAAGGAGCATTCGGCGTCTTCGAAGGTTCAGAATGGCATACAGGCGAATACTTCAAGCGCCGGAACTATCGTTCACACGACGACCTCGATTGGGACGGTCTCGCAGCAGAAGTACATCAAAACGGCGTCCGTAACGCCTATATGATGGCCGTTGCACCAAACTCATCGACGGCGATTATCGCTGGTAGTACCGCATCGATTGACCCGATCTACAAAAAGGTCTACTCAGAAGAGAAGAAAAACTATAAGATTCCAGTCACGGTTCCCGACTTGACGCCGGACACGAACTGGTTCTATAAATCAGCATTTGA
Source organism: Exiguobacterium sp. s43 (assembly GCF_018617255.1). Lineage (GTDB taxonomy): Bacteria > Bacillota > Bacilli > Exiguobacteriales > Exiguobacteriaceae > Exiguobacterium > Exiguobacterium profundum. Next base: position 787,538 of record NZ_JACSJT010000001.1, on the reverse strand, counting down.
AATTGATCAATTATGGAGCATCCGTCAAAACGCGGCTCGCCAGCGCCACATCGACCAAGCAATCAGCTTCAACTTATACGTGAAGAACGATGTAAAAGCGACAGAGCTTCTTGCGATGCACCTCGAGGCATGGTCTCTTGGCATGAAGTCGATTTACTACACTCGTTCGACGACTGTCGAAGTCGACGAATGTGAGTCGTGTGCTTCGTAAACCGTCGTCATAATCATTATGTATATTTTATAGAAAGGTGGTCCACCCTATGAACATCGCAATCATCTGTCATTCGATGAGTGGAAACACAGAAGAAGTGGCATCGCTCATCGAATCGACACATCATCGCCGTGGCGATACGGTCGTCCGCTATGATGCCGATCGCGTCGGATATCGCGAAGCTCAATCACTCGCTTCGTTCGACCTCGTCTATTTTGGCTCTTACACGTGGGCAGACGGAATCTTACCAGACGAAATGAAAGATACGTTCCGCCTCGTGTTAAAGGAACTCCAAGTGCCGATTCGACAAGCTGCGGTATTCGGAACCGGTGACAAGATGTTTGTACATTTCTGTCGCGCTGTTGACGAGATGGCGTACCACCTTTCAAAATACGGAATCCCACTTGCCGGGGAACTGCTTAAAATCGAGCAGTCCCCACGTAACCAACCGTTCAACGTCCAACATTGGGCAGAGCGGATGGCTCACCATGTAGAAGAAGGAGTTATGCATCATGTCGATTCAGAAAATCAAATTATTGTCGCCCAAACATCCTAACCGGGCAACCGCCATCATTGGCGGGGAAACGAGTTCGATCGTCAATTGGAACGATATCGCGTATCCTCAGTTCTATACCATTTACAAACAGTTATTATCGAACTTTTGGATTCCTGATGAGATCTCAATGTCTAAGGATATGCAACAATGGCCGCAATTGACTGAACGTGAACAGGATGCATTCAAACGGATCATCGGACTGCTCTCGATTCTCGACTCGGTCCAGACACGATACATCCTCGAGTCTTCTATGTTCTCATCTGACTCGTCTGTACACGCCGTTCTCGCGGTCATCGCACAACAAGAGGTCGTGCACAATCAATCATACAGCTATGTCCTATCAAGTCTCGTGCCACTCGCTGAACAAAATCGAATCTTTGACATCGCCAAAGACGATGAAATGGTCATGAAGCGCAATCAATTCATCTTGGACTTATATGAAGCGTTCCGCGAGACTCCGAACGCTGAAAACTTTGCGAAATCGCTCGTTGCATCCGTCATTCTAGAAGGCATCAACTTCTATTCAGGATTCGCTTATTTCTACAATCTCGCCCGCCACCAAAAGATGGTCGGTACATCAACGATGATCAGTTATATCCAACGTGATGAGATGCAACATTCTTACTTCATCAGCCAGCTCTTACGTGCCGTGCTGACAGAAAATCCGAAGATTGATGAAAACGGAAAGTTCAGTCAGTTCGTATACGACACGATGGCAGAAGCGGTCGACCTCGAGATCGAGTGGTGTGAATACGTTCTCCGTGACCTCGATGGACTCGACGTCAGTGAAATGCGAGACTACGTCAAATACTTGGCGAATAAACGCCTCCGCGTCATCGGTCTGAATGACTTGTATGAAGGATTTGACGAAGATGTCATGCCTTGGATCCGGGCATACTCAGATGACTCGCTCAATGCGACAAAATCTGATTTCTTCGAACAAAAGTCACGTTCTTATGCGAAAGTGACAGACGCGAACGGATTTGATGATTTATAAAATTGAACCGAACCGATTTAATCGGTTCGGTTTTTTTGTACATCAAAAAAACCCAGACAATCATGTCTGGGTTAATTCAAATCAATAATAAGTCTGAACATATTTGGCAATTCCTTCAGCCACACCTTCCGCCATTTGCTGACGAGACGTGTTACTTCGAAGGTAAGTCAAATCTGTTGGTGATGAGATAAATCCTAATTCGACGAGTGCAGATGGCATTGTATTATACGTAATAACGTAATAATTAGCTGTTTTCACTCCTCGGTTCGACATTCCACTCATTTTACCCGCCAAGTTGCTTTGAATGTTTGAAGCAAGGACACGACTTCGAGCGCTGTGCGCAGACTGAGAAGAATAGAACGTTTCTACCCCTTTCGCAGATGATGAACCGGCTGCGTTGACGTGCATACTTACAAACAAATCACCACGTAACGACTTCGCTGCAGCAACTCGCTGATCTAGAGTCAAATAGACATCAGTTGAACGAGTGAGACGTACATTGTAATCATATTTTGAGCGAAGATAAGCTTCTACACGTTTCGTTACATCGAGTACAATCGTTTTCTCATAGAGAGATCCATTAACTGCTCCTGGGTCTTTTCCACCGTGTCCTGGATCAAGGACGATGACTGTTCCAGTCGATGTGCTCGGCTTAGATGTCATCACGAATGCTGAAGAAATGAAAGCATCTTGTCCATTGAACTTGATTTTATGGAAACCATTGATTGTCCCATAATGTGAAACAGCTGTTCCGTGATTGAGTTGACCAACCACATTCGAATCAAGACTCGCTTTCGAACGAACGTTCAATACATCACCTGGTGTGTTGATGTATACCGTACCTTTTGGTGCAGCTTCCGGCGCTGCCGGGGCTTTCCCTTTCGTCAACCACGAACTCGCTGTGTAGTAGACTTTCGAGCCGATATGAACAGTCGACCAACTCGAATTGTACGATTTGTATGAAACAGCCGTGTATTTCGGAAGAACCATGAGGACTTCCGAACTCTGATGGGTTTTCCCAAACAAGTTTACTGTACGGTTTGCATACCCTTGCGTGAGTCCATCATCCGGTTTCGTTGTCGTCGGAGGCTCCGTTGGCGTTTTCGACGTAGAGATCCAAGCTGTCGGTGTGTAATAAGTTTCACTTCCGAGATATACAATCGACCAGCTCGAGTTGTATTTGCTCGAGAGGACAGCCGTGTTCACGGGGAGTACCTTCTTCACCGCCGAACGTTGATTCCGCTCAGCGAAGAGTTTCATCTCCCGGTTTGCATATCCGTCTTTTTTCTCTACACCACTGTCCAATGTGCCTGCTGTGATGCCCCAAGTCGGCGTATAATACGTCTCGTTCCCGATATAGACAATCGACCAACTTGAATTATATTTACTCGAGACGACAGCCGTATGTTTCGGAAGAACTTTCTGCACTTTCGAACGTTGGTTGCGTTCAGCGAACAACTTCAACTCACGGTTCGCGTAGCCGTTTGTCCGCTCCACATTCGACTCTGTCAGTTTCGGTGCGATGTAAGCTTTTGCGGCATAGTACGTCTTGCCATTTAGGTAGACTTTTGCCCAAGAAGAATTATGAACGGCATACTTCACTTCCGTCCCTTTCTTCAACGTAGCGACAATCTTCGCCGATCGATGAGACGTGACTCGTACGTTTAAGTTCGCAGTTGTCACACCAGTAGACGTTGCCGCCTGCGTCGTTAGCGAACTTGAAGTGGATGAAAGTTTCCGAATGTACTGGGCCGAGGCATAGTATGTACGATTGTTTACATACACTTTGTGCCAGGACTGATTATACGTTCCATACTTTACTTTCGTGCTTTTTGGTAATGTTTTCACTACCTTCCCACTCAGACTAGGGGATGTACGAATGTTCAAATTGACAGTCGTCTCTCCATCGTAAGTAGCAGCTTCAGCAGACGGAAGTTGCATACCAAACAAGAGGACCGTTAAGATGAGGGCAACTTTCAATAGTTTCATTTTCATCCAAAATATTCCTTTCTCATTGCGGCATTTCCTACTAACAACAATTTCATATTAGCATAATGCTTTTTTAAAAAAAGTAAATATTTGAAAAAAAGATGAATGTTTTTGATAAAAAGGTAAATGTTTTTATTTGACCGGTCGGATGATCAGAAACGTCTCCGCACCGTAACGTTCGATGGCGACAGTAAAACCTTCTTTAATCGAAGGATTCTCTGTAACAATCAATCCATCTCGTTTCTGTTGAATTACAAATCCGTCCAATCCTTCAATCGCTGCAATGCGACAAAAACGCTCGATATGTTGTTCTCGTTCTATATATCGGTCGAATCGCTCAAACGATTTAACTGGGACTCCACCCCAATAGCGACCTGGCTGATGTGATAAATAAGTACGCACCGATGTCTCCGTAATCGGATCCGGCGTATGATCAAATCGTCCAAAGTCCCGGGCCGACTTCTCTTCGATGAGGGCAAAGAGTGAATCGAACAGATTGAGATGGTAAGACTCTCCAAGAGACAAAACGGCACGTTGCAATTGCTCGATATGATGCTGTAGTGATTGACCTTTACGGTTCGGTTTTAACTTCTTATCGCCTTCATAAGCGTTCAAAATCCGCGCCACTTCCCCTGCCTCTTCAACAATTTGAAAATACAGCTTCTCTTTCGATTCTCCTCCCTCCGCCTCTGGTTGTTGCAATGCAATCGCATACTGGTTTGCCAGACACGTGGAGATCACTAGTACATCAAGTAACTCCTCTTTCAACTCATCCCGCGCCTCTCTCCTTAACGCGCCACCTACTTCTCCTACCTCTTCTAACAATCGTGCTAGCCCGGATAAAGGTCTCCAGTAACCACCTAAATGAAGAATCATCGTATCGATTTTCTGTTGAACTTCTCTCACGTTCATTCACCTATCTTTCTGCTTTATTTACCGCTTACATGATATACTATGCTCAACCTAGTTGTCCGGAAAGGGTGGGTTCCACATGTCGTCGGCAAGACTTTGGCAATTGCTTCGATTCATTCTCGTCGTAATCGGTTTCTTTTTAATCACTTGGCTATTGAATATACTTTTCGAATATACATATCCGTTCGTATTTGCCTTGCTCTTGTCCTTGATGACCGTCCCGCTCGTCAACTTTTTCGAGCGAAAATCAAATATGCCTCGTGCACTCGGCACTCTCATTTCCTTGATCATCGTGCTTAGCATCGTCGTCGGAATCATCACCATCGTCATCATCCAATTGATTCATTATGCAACGGTGGCAGCGGAACGACTCCCTGAACAAATTGAGACACTCACCGAGTTTATCCAACGACTGTTCAATGAGAAAATCGCACCGCTCGTCAATGATGCATACGAGAGCTATCAGCAGTTAAATCCCGGACAGACGACCTCGCTCGAGGGAGGAATCACCGAGCTCGGTGTCCAACTCGCCTCAGCGATTGGTGTCTTGTCCCGCGGAGTGGCCAGTGTGCTACAAAACATGTTAGCGGCGCTCCCGCTCGTCTTGTTGCTCGTGGTCGTCATTGTCCTCGCCTGGTTCTTCATCACAAAGGATTGGCCATCATACGTCAACTCACTGAATCGTCTGAACAAACGAAAAGGATTCAAAGAATTCGAGGAAGTGATGATCAACCTCAAGTCTGCCCTATTTGGATACGTCCGTGCCCAGTTCACGCTCATCTCCATCACATTCGGGATCGTCTTGATCGGGATGCTCATCCTCCGTGTTGACAACCCGCTCTCTTTCGCTTTACTCGCGGGGTTCTTTGACCTTTTGCCTTATTTAGGGGTCGGTACGCTACTTATTCCTTGGGCCGCCTATGCCGCGGTGACAGGTGATTGGTTCGTGGCCATCGGATTGGTCGTGTTGTATATCATCGTCATCGTCCAACGCAACTTGGCTGAACCGAAAATTGTCGGTTCCCATATCGGATTGAATCCACTGGTCGCACTCATCTCCATCTTCGTTGGATTAAAGCTATTCGGTGTACTCGGCTTTATCGTCGGGCCCGTACTCGCCGTCCTGTTGAAAGCCGTATACAATGCCAAAGTGTTTCATTACATATGGCGATTTATCGTCGGTCCGCCTACGACGACAGCAAAAGAGCGATGAAATGTTGATTTCATCGCTCTTTTTTCATTTGAGGTACAGCCACTACGGGTTGATCGGATGTCGCCGGCTGGAGCGAGAGACCACTTGTCCCCGCTTCATAGGCAGCTACCGCCAAGATGCACGCATCGATAATATCGTCGATTTGGACGTTCGACATTTTCCATTTCCATGGAGAACTTTTCGAGTATTGCCGAAGTAACTCGATTCGCTCATCCTGCCCTTCGACCGTCTTTTTCGAATGACTCGCCTCATGCCCCATCATGACTGAAAAACAAACTTCCGGATGTGATTCGTAAACGTCAGATGCCTTCACCTGCTGAAACTCACGGATACGGGGAACAAGATTCCACGCTTGTTTACTAATTCCTTTGCCAACCAACGCCCGACTCCTTTCATTCGCTTCCTCATAAGTCGCTTCTTGCAACACCTCTTGAATCGGCGGAGTGAAGACGGAGGACTTTCGTTGGCTGAGTCGGCAACGCATCCACGCATCGCATTCGCGGCTCGGATGGTCGACCGTTCCTAAATCTTTCGGCATATCCACAAAATGCATGGCACCATCAATCAGCAACTCCTCCAACGTCTCCGAAATCGTTAAACAAAGTGAGATGCTATCATATGTGATCCGTACCCAACCGCCACGTGCACCATCAATTCCTACTCCTACCATGTCGTACCTCCTGTAACATCATCAACACGCCAAATACGGCGAGAAACACTGTACTCCCTAACCAAATACGGTTCGGCCACACCGTGTAGCATAAGCCACACAGAATCGCCAAACCGATTACTCCAGCTGCTCTTACCGCTCCCACGATTCAATCATCCGTGCGAGGGTTCGAACCATGACACCAGTCGGCCCCTTCGGACCGAGGTCATTCGCTGCCGCTCGTTCGCTCGTTCCCGCAATATCGAGATGCAGCCATGGTGTATCGCCGACAAACTCACCGACAAATGCGCCACCAAAAATCATATGGCCGAAACGACCTGGTGAGTTATTCAAGTCGGCAACTTCCGATTTTCTCACCTTGTCGATGAAGACATCAAAGTATGGCATCTGCCACACGAGCTCGTTCGTCTCACGGCTCGCCGCTTCAAGCGAGCGATAGAGTGAATCATCATTTGTCAGACAGCCTGTCACGTCTGTACCGAGGGCGACAAGAACGCCACCTGTGAGCGTAGCTACATCAATGATAGCTTTTGGTTCATACGTTTTCGCAAATGTGACCGCATCCGCTAGGACGAGGCGTCCTTCAGCGTCTGTGTTCAAGACTTCAATCGTCTTCCCGTTCATGGCTGTGATCACATCATCCGGTTTGAACGCATCCCCAGAAATCATATTGTCGGTCGCACCGATGATGCCAATCACGTTCCGTTTTGGTCGTGTCAATCCGAGGGTTTCGAACAATCCGAGGACGGTAGCAGCGCCACCCATGTCCCCTTTCATTCCGACGATTCCATCTTTTGGCTTGATTGAATAGCCACCTGTGTCGAATGTGACACCCTTTCCGACAACGGCAATCGGAGCTTCTTCCTCTGCCCCGCGATACTCGAGCACAATCAATTTTGGCGGAATCGTCGAACCTTGGTTCACTGCGAGTAGCGCGCCCATCCCGAGTCCTTCCATCTCTTCTTTTTCAAGAATGCGGTATTTGAAATCATGACGTTTCGCCAACTCAACCGCGTAATCCGCTAACGTCTCCGCCGTCAAAATATTGGCCGGCATCATCGTCAACGTTCGAGCGACATTGACTCCTTTCCCATAAGCCACACCCGCATCGATATCCGTCTGGTCCACGTCACCGAGCAACGTGATTGTCGGTTCTTCGACCGTTTCATTTGGAGCAGACTTATATGTAGGATGGGCATAGGTCGCCATTTCATACGCTTCTGTAAACATACGCGCCGCTCCGTCCGTAAACGTATCAAGCGCTACCGCGACGTCCTTCAGTCCACGTGCTTTGATCAGCTTCGCGACTTTCCCGAACCAATTCCGAACATTCTCGGTCGTCATGTCATTTCGTTGACCAAGTCCGACAAATAAAACACGGGTCGTCTCCCCGGCGAATGTCGGAAGGATTGTCACTTCCCCCGTCTTCGTAGAGAGGTCTCCTGATTGAATAAGCGCTTTGACGCGTCCAGCAAACAATGTGTCGAGCCCCTCATCGATAGAATCAGCCGCTCCAATTCCGACGACGATTGTCTCGTAAGAATCGGTCCAATTTAATTGAGCAATTTGATACATATTGCCACTTCCCTTCTATATATATGGTAAGCATAACGAACTTCTCCAAAATAATGAAATAGTATGCGTAAGAGTCAAGAAATCTTCGAATTCATGGGCTATCTCCTCGTTGTGACGTTGTTTTATTTTATGATAGGATAAGAAAGTACGCAATCGGGCTTCTCTTCATCGTGAAGTGAGGCCAATTTGACTGGTCGAGGCTTCCCCTAGTCGTAGACCGTTGCTACTTTAACTTTCTCCGTTCTCGTTAATTCTTTTTTCTTTTCGGGTATGAAGTAACGAGGCAGGAAAGTACACTATTTCTTTGAAAAGAGGGACTACGCTTATGTCACACATTAAAGGTATTGGTGCATCTGCAGGAATTGCAGTTGCAAAAGCATTCGTCATGGAGACACCTTCATTCGATATCCCATCACACAAGATTGAAGATGTCGCTGCAGAAAAGGCTCGCTTCCACGATGCGATCGCACAATCTAAAACGGAGCTTGAAGCCATTCGCGAACATACACTTCGTGAGCTCGGTCCAGACAAAGCCGAGATTTTCTCAGCTCACCTTTTAATCGTTGAGGACCCAGAAATCGTATCGCAAGTGAACGACAAAATTGAAAGCGAAAACATGAACGCAGCGAAGGCACTTGACGAAGTCGCCCAAACGATGATCATGATTTTCGAATCAATGGATAACGAATACATGCGCGAACGTGCAGCTGATGTTCGTGACGTCACAAAACGTGTCATGGCTCACATTCTCGGAGTGACATTCGTGACTCCAGCTTCGATTTCAGAAGAAGTCATCATCATTGCCGAAGATTTGACACCATCAGACACGGCACAACTTAACCGTAAATACGTCAAAGGATTCGCGACGAACATCGGCGGACGTACGTCTCACTCTGCCATCATGTCACGCTCACTTGAAATTCCGGCAGTAGTTGGAACAAAAGTTGCCCTTGAAGAAATCAAAAACGGTGACCTCGTCATCATCGACGGAACAGAAGGTGACGTCTTCGTCAACCCTTCAGAAGATCTCGTCAAAGAATACGAAGGCAAACGTGCTGATTTTGAAGCGTACAAAGAAGAGTTGAAGCAACTCGTCAACGAAGAGTCAATCACAGCGGACGGTCACAAAGTGAAGCTTGCTGCGAACATCGGGACACCGAACGACCTCGAAGGCGTTTTGAAAAACGGTTCAGATGCAATCGGGCTCTATCGTACGGAGTTCCTATATATGGACTCTGAAACGTTCCCGACTGAAGAAGAGCAATACACAGCTTACAAAACGGTTCTTGAAGGCATGGAAGGCAAGCAAGTCGTCATCCGTACACTCGACATCGGTGGCGACAAAGAGTTGTCATACCTTGACCTCCCGAAAGAAATGAACCCGTTCCTCGGCTATCGTGCCATCCGCCTTTGCCTTGAGGAAACAGATTTGTTCCGCACACAACTTCGTGCCCTTCTCCGTGCCTCAGCTCACGGTAACCTTGCAATCATGTTCCCAATGATTGCGACACTCGAAGAGTTCCGCGCGGCGAAAGCCCTTCTTCTCGAAGAAGAAGCGAAGTTGAAAGAAGAAGGAATCGAAGTCGGAAAATATGAGACAGGGATGATGGTTGAAATCCCATCAACCGCTGTCATGGCGAAGCAATTCGCAAAAGAAGTCGACTTCTTCTCAGTCGGAACGAACGACTTGATTCAATACACGATGGCGGCTGACCGGATGAACGAAAAAGTTTCTTACTTGTACCAACCGTTCAACCCTGCCATCTTGAACCTTCTCCACAATGTCATCACTGAAGCACACAAAGCTGGCAAATGGGTCGGCATGTGTGGAGAGATGGCTGGAGAAGAACTCGCGATTCCAATCCTTCTCGGTCTTGGTCTCGACGAATTCTCGATGTCCGCTTCAAGCGTCCTTCGTGCGCGTAGCCTCGTGAAACGCTTGACGAAGTCGGAAACAGAAGCAATCGTCAACGAAGTCCTCAACATGGACACAGCTGAAGAAGTCGTGAACTTCCTTAGCGAAAAGTTCGACATTAAGAAATAATGGCAAAAGTCCTTCTCTCGCTCGAGAGAAGGACTTTTTTATATACTGCATTAGAAATCAAAATCGTCTGGGTCCGGACCGACACGTTGATATCGGTCGAGTGAGTCGATTCGTTCCATTTGATCTTTGGTCAATTCAAAGTCATGAACATCGAAGTTTTCTGCGATTCGATGTGGTTTGATGGATTTTGGAATAATCACCCATCCCGTTTGGAGATGCCACCGTAACAACACCTGGGCGACGGAACGATCGACTTCTTTTGCGACCTCTACTAAAGTCTGCTCTTCGAACAACCCTCCCTGCATAAGCGGTGCCCAAGCGACCGGTACGATGCCGTGCTCGCTCATATACGATGCTAACTCGGTTTGACGAAGCAACGGATGCCGTTCAACTTGGTTCACGGCTGGAACGAGGTCACTGTTTGCAGCCAATGTCTCGAGGTGATGGATTTGGAAGTTACTCACCCCGACTGCCCCGACACGTCCCTCTCGATACAACGTTTCGAGGGCACGCCAACTCTCGACCATCTTGTCTTCCACCGGCCAATGAATCAAATACAAATCTAACTGTTCCAATCCAAGACGAACGAGTGACGCCTCGTAGGCGGAGATGGCAGCATCGTAACCTTGATCGGCGTTCCATAGTTTCGATGTGATAAATAAATCTTCCCGGGAAATATTTGCGATTTCCATTCCTTTTCGGATTCCGTCACCGACCCCCTCTTCATTCTCATAAACGGCTGCCGTATCGATATGACGGTATCCTTGACGAATCGCCTCGACGACTGCATCCATGACTGTATCCCCATCTTCAACTTTGAAGACGCCAAGTCCAATAGTAGGAATGGCTTTCTGACCGTGATTCAATTGTATGGATTGTTTCATTTGTACCCCTTCTTTCGTGAGAATTCTCCTTCACTATAAGGGGGATTCTCCTTTTCCGGAATAAGGCACATTGAAGTAACTACACAAATCGAGCCGCCCCATGATAGGAGCGGCTCGTAATCATTTATTCTGGTCCTCTGTCATCGGCTCTAAAGTCGAGCGCTTCACCCGCGACGACAGTCTCACCGAATGGTACGACGACGACTTTTCCGTCCCCGTTCGTCCAAATGATTGGTGTAATCAGTGACGGCACTTTATCACGAATCGCGCTGAGGTCGACTTCGAGAAGGACGTCTCCCGCTTCGACCCGGGCGCCTTCTTCGACTCTCGCTGTGAATCCTTCCCCTTTCAGGTTGACCGTATCGAGACCGACGTGGATCAATAGTTCACGTCCATCGTCAGCCAAAATGCCAATCGCATGTTTCGTCGGGAAGAATGTCGTGATTTGACCGGTCACCGGCGAAACGACCTGTCCGGAACTTGGTTCAATCGCAAACCCTTCTCCCATCATGCGACCCGAGAAGACTTGATCCGGCACATCATCAAGTGATAACAGGACACCAGACATCGGAGCCAAGAAGCGATGATCGGCTTGTTCAGCCGCTTCCGGTGTAATGACTGCCTTCTCTACTTTTTCTTTCGGTTTGTATTCGCCACCTTCGATGATGGTCGCGATTTGTGATTTGAGCGTGTCCGATTTTGGTCCGAAGATGGCTTGGATATTGTCTCCTACTTCAAGGACACCAGCGGCACCGAGCGTTTTTAGAAGGTCTTTGTCAACTTGTTTCACGTCATTGACGGTGACACGAAGTCGCGTGATACATGCATCTAAATGTTTAATGTTTTCAGGACCACCGAGTCCGACGAGCACTTCATATGGCAAGTCGTCCCCAATCCCCGCTTTGTCCCCTTTCGTGCCAGTCTGCACGTCACGTCCAGGAATTTTCAGATCAAACTTCGTAATAGCGAATCGGAATCCAAAGTAGTAGATGACCGCAAAGACGAGACCAACCGGGATGACGAGCCACCAGGCCGTCCGGTTCGGCAGGACCCCGAAGAGCAGATAGTCAATGAGACCACCAGAGAAGGTCATCCCAATCTTGACGTTCAGTAAATGCATCGTCATGAAGGAGAGACCGGCAAAGACGGCGTGAATTCCGAAGAGAAGTGGTGCAACGAAAACGAATGAGAATTCGACTGGTTCTGTGATCCCTGTCAAGAATGACGTAAGGGCAGCCGAGAAATAGAGACCCTCGACGTCTTTCCGCCGTTCTTTCGGAACCGTGTGGAACATGGCGAGACAGGCTGCTGGTAAGCCGAACATCATGAACGGGAATTTCCCGGTCATGTACGTACCGGCTGTGAATTCCACGCCGTCACGCAGTTGTGCGAAGAAGATCCGCTGGTCACCTTGTACGAGATCACCTGCTTGGTTCGTATACTCCCCGAATTGGAACCAGAATGGAGAATACCAAATATGGTGAAGACCGAACGGAATCAAGGAACGTTCTACTAATCCAAAGATGAATGCTGATAAGGCAACGTTTGCCTCGATGACCGTACTTGAGAACGTGTTGATCGCATTCCCAATCGGTGGCCATATATATGCGAGCGCAATCCCGATAATCAAACTGAATGCGGCCGTCGCAATCGGGACGAACCGCTTCCCTGCAAAGAACCCTAAGAAATCTGGCAACTTGATGTTGAAATACTTGTTGTACGCATAGGCTGCAACAAGACCTGCGATAATCCCCCCGAATACCCCCATTTGGAGTGTCGGAATACCGAGAACGGTGGCATACTGCGGATCACCTTGAGCGATTTCCGCGGTAATCCCATTCCATGTGCTAATGACTTTGTTCATGATCAAATAACCGACAATGGCTGCTAGACCAGCAACCCCGTCCCCGTTCGCCAGGCCGATCGCGACCCCGACGGCAAACAGTAACCCTAAGTTTGCGAAGACGATGTCCCCGGCATCTGTCATGACTTGCCAAATCAGGACAAGTGAGTCATTCGCCAGAAACGGGAGCAATTCAACGAGGTCCGGGTTTTGGAATGCGGTACCAAACGCCAAGAGAAGACCGGCTGCCGGTAAGATTGCAACCGGAAGCATGAGTGCTTTCCCGACCCGTTGTAAAACGCCAAACACTTTCTTCCACATCATGGTTCCCTCCTTTGTCAGAATACTTACTTTTTCCCTCTAACGTTTGGATGAAACCGTTTCACATAAAAAGAAAAGACCAACCCCGAAGGATTGGTCTAGGTCATCAATTAGTTAGCTTTCTTTTCGTTACCTGAAGCGATGACCGCTTGGATTTCTGATTTCAATGCGTCCGAACGTGGTCCGAAGATTGCTTGAATGTTGTTACCAACTTCAAGGACACCAGATGCACCAAGGCGTTTCAACTCATCTTTGTTGACTTGGTTCTTATCTTTTACTTCGACACGAAGACGTGTGATACATGCATCGAGGTGCTTGATGTTTTGTGAGCCACCAAGACCGACGAGGATATCTTGTGCAAGTTCCGAACCAGTAGCTGTTGACTGTTCAACAACTTCATCTTCACGACCTGGTGTTTTAAGGTTGAATTTGCGGATAACGAAACGGAATCCGAAGTAGTAAACAACCGCGAACACGAGACCGACTGGAATAACGAGCCACCAAGCCGTACGACCTGGAAGAACACCGAAGAGCAAGAAGTCGATCAAACCACCCGAGAACGTCATCCCGATTTTCACGTTCAAGATGTGCATTGTCATGAATGAAAGACCTGCGAATACCGCGTGTACTGCGAAGAGAAGTGGTGCTACGAACAAGAATGAGAACTCGATTGGTTCTGTGATACCAGTCAAGAACGATGTAAGGGCAGCAGAAGCCAAGAGACCACCGACAACCGCTTTACGCTCAGGACGTGCTTCGTGATACATTGCGAGTGCTGCTGCAGGAAGACCGAACATCATGAACGGGAATTTACCAGTCATGAACGTACCTGCTGTCAATTCAGCGCCATCACGAATTTGTGCGAAGAAGATCGCTTGGTCACCACGTACAACATTACCCGCTGCATCTGTGTATGAACCGAATTCAAACCAGAACGGTGAGTAGAAGATGTGGTGAAGACCGAATGGAATCAATGAACGTTCGATTAAACCGAAGATGAACGCTGCGAATGTACGGTTTTCATTCAACATGAAGTTTGAGAATGAGTTCAATCCGTGCTGAACTGGTGGCCATACTAATAGTAGGACGAAACCAGCAACGACGGCTGCAACTGCCGTTACGATTGGAACGAAACGTTTACCAGCGAAGAAACCAAGGAACTGTGGCAATTCGATATTGAAGTACTTGTTATAGGCCCATGCGGCGATGAGACCCATGATAATCCCTCCGAATACCCCTGTTTGGAGTGTTGGGATACCGAGTACGTTCGCGTAAGCTGGATCACCTTGTGCCAATACTTCAGGTGTGAGTTCGAGCCAAACACCCATGACTTTGTTCATGATCAAGAATCCAACGATTGCTGCAAGTCCGGCTACCCCGTCACCTGCTAAACCGATGGCGACACCGACTGCGAACAAGAGCGCCAAGTTCGAGAAGATGATTCCACCTGCTTGCTCCATCAATTGAGCGAATTTCACGACGCCTTCGTTCGTTAACCAACCAGCGCGTGATGTAAGTTGTGGGTTTTGCATTGCGTTACCGAATGCAAGAAGAAGACCGGCTGCCGGCAAGATCGCAACAGGAAGCATAAGTGCTTTACCGACTTTTTGAAGAACACCAAAGATCTGCTTAAACATCAACATTTCCTCCTTTTTTTAAGTACGTATAAACAATATGATAGCGGCGTAGATGTCAGACAACCGACGTATCTAAACGTTTTCATAAATCACGTTTATAAAAACAGAAAAGGCATGAATAAGGATAGAACGTAGACCTCTCCCAATGGAGACATCACATAACGTTCCACTCCTTACTCATGCCTGATCGAATCAGTAACACGTAAGACACGTGGTATCATTTATCTACTTGTTAGGCGCTGGAGATGCATCGTCAAATATGTCGCTTCACCTCGTGGGACGGGACGCTTTAATTCGCGTTCCATGATGCCCATCAGCTCCCAAGCAGTACTATAGCATAGCGGATATTCGTCGCGCAACACCTTTTCAATTTTTTGTGGTGCCTCGACCGTCTCACCTGTCGCGACCCGCTCAACGGCGTACCTTAAGTGCCGAAGTAAGCGCTTATAATCGAGTGATGTCCGGTCCATTTTCACGTTCAAACGACTCTCAATCGTCTGAACAATTTGCCCGATGATTTGATTATGACGGTTGACCTCGAGGACGTTTTTGAACGTCGTCGCCGAGTGAATATGAAGGGCGATAAACCCTGTTTCCGCATCCGGGAGCAAAACGTTCAATCGTTCATGGAACATATCGACAATCCGTTCCGCGAGCGCAAACTCGTTTGGGTAGAGTGATTCCGTCTCGAGTAAAAACGGATTCGTCACTTCCATCCCTTGTTCGATTCGCTTCATCGTGAAGAACAAGTGATCGGTCAAACCGATATGGATGTGCTCATCGACTTTCTTGCCCGTACTCGTCTCAATAAAGCCAACAATCTCTTGCATGAATGCAATGAAGTCCTCGTCGACATGTTTGACGAGTTCCTGATATTGTGATTGCTCTTCTTTATCTGTCAGTTGATACACTTTCTCCGGGACGCTGGCCGGGTCGACGAGGTCGCCTGGTTTTTTGCCAAAGCCAATCCCCTTCCCGAGTAGAATGACTTCCGGATCCGTATCATGTTGACAAATGACAACGCTATTATTCAACACTTTTTTGATCGTATACATCGGTAATGTCATTCGCATCGCATCCCTTACTAAAAATCGTTTCGCTATCTAGTATATCGGTTCATGCCCTAAAAAAGTAGGGACAAAACAAAAAAGGCGAACATTTCTGTCGCCAATTAAAACATTGAATAACCGCTCTTTCGTAAGAAACGAATCGTCACACCAGCTAGAATTGCACCGAGCAATCCAAAGCCGAGCATGAATAAATCGAGAAGTTGCAACCCGACGAGTCCTTCATAGACACTCGTAAGCGCGGTCGATGTCTCGGTCACGTAACTCGAAAGTTTGACATTATCAATCATCATGATGACAAAAATCGGATAAATGAACACAAGTGTCCATGTCTTTTTAAGTAACATATTCAAGATGAAGCCGATACTGAAAAAAATCGTCATATATAAAACGGCTCCAATGACTGCTTGGATAATATGCATGTATTGCCCCCCTTGTCCGCTCTTCATTATACAAAATTTCGACCAACGAGGTCAAAGAACTTCCTATGACAATTTCGAAAGAAAAACAGCCCGTTCTGAGATAGAACGAGCCGTGCAATCATGAAATTAGAACTTCCCTTTTTTAAGGACGAGTCCGTACTTTTTCAATTCGATGAAGTGTTTGTTGTCGATGACTTTTTTCATGAACGAAGCGTTGCGACCGAAGATCTTCTTGCCCATCACGATTCCGATTCCATCGTTATGTCCGAGTGAAGCGACCGTTCCCTTGCTCTCGTAAGTGAACTTCGATGTCGATTTTCCATTGATGAGCGCCGCAATGTTTTTCGCAACGTTATGTGCTTGTTGTGTCGCGATTTGTGCCGTCGGTGGGTATGGACGGTTCGATGCAGGATCCATGACCGCTGAGCAGTCACCGATGATGAAGACGTTGTCGTGACCTGGTGCACGGTTGTCCGCTTCCACCATGACACGGTTACGGACCGCTTCAAATCCTGATTTTTCGATGATCGGGCTACCACTTACGCCACCTGTCCAGATGATCGTGTTGGCACGAATCGTTTCTGTCGTGTCACCTTGAAGTGGACCGAATGTCACCACACCTGGCTCGACACCTTTGATTCCGTTACCAAGTTTCATCTCGACACCGTTACGTTCCAACCATTTCTGTGCGTACGTTGTGAGTTCTGGGTCGAAACCAGGAAGAACTGTTGGTGCTGCTTCAATGTTAACGATGCGAACCGCTTCGCGTGGAACGTCATATTGTTTGCAAAGCTCTGGAATCCGGTTGACGATTTCACCGAGGAATTCGATTCCTGTGAATCCAGCACCACCGACAACGATCGTCACGAACGAATTGTCAGAAGAACCATTTGTTTTATATTGAGCGAATGAATATTCGATGTGCTCTTTGATTTTACGAACACTGTTCAACGAGCTGATTGTCATCGCATTTTCTTTCAAGCCTGGGATACCGAACGTTTCAGGTACACCACCGAGACCGATGACGACATAGTCGTATTCGACAACTGAACCATCTTCGAGTGTAACTTGTTTCGCAGCAGTATCGACGCGATCGACGATCCCTTTGACAAGTTTCACACGTGACGGGTTCACAATATCGTTAATGTAGATGCGTGCTTGGTCTGGGTTCATCGTTCCAGCAGCTGGTTCGTGAAGCCATGTCGTTTGGTAGTGATAATCATGCTTGTTGATAAGCGTAATGTTCGCATCACCTGCAGCGAGTGTCTTTTGAAGGTTGACGGCTGTGATGAGTCCACCGAAGCCCGCACCAAGAATAACAATGTTAGGTCGTTTCATGTTCATTTCCACCTTGTTTAAAATTTTGTTTTTTTGAACAACTATGTTGTGTGTTTCTTCACATAGACGTTCACAATAAAGCCTATTCTTGTTCAACATCTGTTCACAATTGCTTCTGTTTTATTGTACGCTCTTTAATTTGAATTCTCAATGGAAAAGCTTATCTTCTTGAATTTTTTTTGAAAGTGTTGCATGTTTGTACTGAATGGATTTAATTCAATAAACTCTCTATAATAGATGTATACGCTTTGAGGAGGAATTCGATGAAGACGACGAAAGATGTAATCATCATCGGTGGCGGCCCAGTCGGACTGTTCACCGCATTTTATGCAGGCATGCGCCAACTCGATACGACGTTGATTGAAAGCTTACCGCAACTCGGTGGTCAGTTATCAACGCTCTATCCTGAAAAATATATTTATGATATTGCCGGTTTCCCGAAAGTGAAAGCACAGGACTTGATTGATCAACTAAAAGCTCAGGCCGATCAATTCGAACAAGACTACCGCCTCGGCGAAACGGTGGAAACGGTCGAACGCCTCGAGGACGGCACTTTCGTATTGACGACGAACAAAGAAGAGTATCATACGAAAGCCATCATCATCACAGCCGGAAACGGTGCCTTCTCAGCCCGCCCACTCGGTCTTGATGGCTGCGAAGATTATGCCAACCTTCATTACTTTGTTGACAACATGGAGAAATTCCGTGATCGCCGTGTCATGATTGCCGGCGGTGGCGATTCAGCCGTCGACTGGGCACTCATGCTTGAAGGAATCGCAAAAGAAGTACACATCGTTCACCGTCGTGACCGCTTCCGTGCTCATGAACATACGGTAGAACAGATGAAGGCATCGACGATTAACGTCCTTACGCCTTACAACATCGAGTCACTGTCTGGTGAGACACACATCGAATCTGTCGAATTGACAGATAAGGATGGCGAATCAAAAATCGTTGAAATCGATGATTTGATTTGTAACTACGGATTCGTTTCATCGCTCGGTCCAATCAAGAACTGGGGAATGGAATTCGAGAAAAACACAATCCGTGTCGATTCACGTATGGAAACGACCGTTGCCGGCATCTTCGCTTGCGGTGATATCGCGACATACGAAGGGAAAGTAAAATTGATTGCGACCGGTTTCGGTGAAGCCCCAATCGCCATCAACCAAGTGAAACAGCTCGTGGATCCGACAGCTCGTCATCCGCAACACTCGACATCTGTATTTGCTGGGAAATAACCAAAAAACGCTTCTGTGGACCACATCCACAGAAGCGTTTTTTATCTTTTCATCGTTTGGACGATGACCCGGTCAATCCAGTCATCGAGTTGCGTAAACACAAATCCCGCCTTCTTCGCCTCAGCAATCGACATATAATAGTCGACATCCGAATCATACGGCGACGAGTCTCCATCTTTTATAATATGGACGGGTTTTCCGACGTGTTGACCGATTCGCTCCATCAAGGCCCCCATCGAGATGAGTCCATCACTCGCCGCATTGAACGGTCCTGTCACATTGGCACGTCCGACCCATTCTAAGAAGGCGGCCGCTTCCGCACTCGAGATGAAGCCCATCTTTGCTTCCGGGTGATGCAAGACAACCGGTTCCTCGTTCCGGATTGCATCTACATAAAACTTCAATCGGTCTGTATAGTCATCCGGACCTAACACGATCGGTAATCGTACGGTCGCCACCGGGAAAGAGGCGCGATGGAAGAAGAATGATTCCGCCTCGCGTTTCCCTTGTCCGTAGTCATGTTCGGATTCAAGATGATATTCGTAATGGAGCGGATTGAAGTCGCTCTCTTTTAAATCAGGACCAGGCGCGTAGACCGACATCGTCGACGTGAGCACATATTTCCCGACTTTGTCCATGAACGCATCCGAGGCGATTTTTGCCTGATACGGAGTAAAACAAATGTTGTCATAGACGAGGTCGTACCGTTCGCGGGCCAAGTCTTTCATCGTCGCGACCGATTGCCGGTCTCCTTTGACAGACCGAATCCCTTCAGCTTCCGGCACCTGTAGTTGCCCTCTCGTCACAATCGTCACATCATCCCCTGCTTCAGCAAGTCGCAATGCGAGCCGTTTTCCGAAATAGCGTGACCCTCCGAATATCAATACTTTTCTCATGACCCTGAATCCTCCCATTTGTAATGACGTCCCTACTCATTTTCCCTTCAAAGAAACAGACTAATCTACCACTTTTACACGTATTCTTGCTATTCTAATAAGTAAAGACTTGTTAGGGGGCTCGAATATGCACCAAATCATGTTAGAAAAAGGATGGACGTATGAACTACCACCACAGTATGCAATCTATCAGAGCTTATCTGATTTCAGTCGTTACTCTGTCCTCGACCAAGAGGAAGAGAGTGTCTGCTCATTCCGCATCACGAATGACACGTGTACAATCACAGGCTTTCGGCCTTGGCAACATCACATCGAACTCGACGTAACTGCAAAAGTCATTCGGTTGATTTTGACAGAAGAAGAATAAGAACCGATCGCACTCGCGATCGGTTCTTATTCTTTAGCATTCTCCTGGCGTACCTGCATTCGTCGCTGTCCGGAAACTCGAACCGCAACCGCATGTTGCAATCGCATTTGGGTTTTTAATTGTGAAACCGCCACCGAGCATCGACTGCTTGTAATCAATCTCGAGGCCATCAACAACCCCATGATCCACTTCCGCAACGATGACGCGGACACCATGATGGTCGAATTGAATGTCTTTGTCCGTCTTCTCCTCGTCGAAGCCCATCCCGTATGAAAGTCCTGTACATCCGCCACCTTGTACCTTCACTCGCAAGTATTGCGCATCCGGGCGTTCCGTCTGTTTCATCATCTCTAGCACTTGAAGTGCGGCTGACTCTGTTAAATGAATCATCTGAACTCCTCCTCATATATCTTCAATTCAAGTCAATTGACTTGTCATCTTGTGGATTATCTTGTATAACTAAACTGTAACAAAAAAAATTAAATCGTTCCATCTTCGGGGCAGGGTGAAATTCCCGACCGGCGGTATTGAAGAATATATTCTTCTCAGCCCGTGAGCGAGCAAGGCGTTGCTTGCTGATTTCGTGAGATTCGAAAGCCGACAGTATAGTCTGGATGGGAGAAGATGGCGGCATCCGACCGATATCCGGATGTTTTCTTTGACGTGGACTTTTCCACCTCGGAAAACATCTCTTTCGTATGCGCGTAAACTCTCCCGATTGTCTTCATTGCAATCGGGTTTTTATATGCGACGGATGCCATTCATCGAGGAGCGACCTAAAGGAGAGATTCTGATGAAAACTACGCGCAACAAACGACTGACAACAATGGTGACTTTGGCGATGCTCGGGACGATCTCGTTCGTACTCATGCTATTCAACTTTCCGCTCCCATTTTTACCGCCATTCCTTAAAGTGGACTTTAGTGACATTCCTGCACTCATTGCCGGAATCGTCTTTTCCCCACTCGCAGGAGTCGTGGTCGTCGGTTTGAAAAACGTCTTGTACTACGTCTTTAACGGTGGCGGCGTTCCAGTCGGGGAAGTCGCAAACTTCTTCGCAGGTGTCGCATTCATGTACCCAGTTGCCTGGTTCTACCATAAGCGCAAGTCAAACAAAGCACTCGCTTCTGGATTACTTGCCGGTACAATCACAATGGCTCTTAGCCTCGCCATCTTAAACTATCTCGTCATCTTGCCAGCCTACGCCTTCTTCTTCGGAATGGCAGACATGGCCGACCCGGCGGTGAAAACGGATCTTGTCCTTTACGGGATCTTACCGTTCAACTTGATTAAAGCGATCTTGATCAGCGCGCTCTTCGTCCCACTCTTCTTGAAATTGAAGCCGTGGATCGAACGTCAACGCGTACAACTTCAAGCATAATCAATATACGAGCATCTAGGCGTTGCCTAGGTGCTTTTTTTAACCATATTGTAAGGAGGGGCATTCATTATGACAGACGAACAGGATTTGGTTCATTTTCTAAAACAAGACGCCGAGCTCATAAAGCTTCTCCACGCCGTCGCCAACCTCGATTTACCGGATTGTTGGATTTGTGCGGGATATATTCGTTCAAAAGTCTGGGACCACCTTCACGGATACGAAACATCGACTAAAACAGATGATGTAGATGTGATTTATTTCGACCCAAACCAACCAGAGGAAGCAGTCGAAAAACAACTCGAAGAGCGATTATTCCGCCTCATCCCCGATGTACCTTGGTCTGTCAAAAATCAAGCGAGAATGCATCACGTCAACAACCTTCCACCCTATGCTTCATCGGTCGATGCGTTGGCACATTTTCCTGAGACCGTCACCGCGATCGGGGTACGTCTTCAATCGGATGGTTCCCTCATCCTCGCTGCCCCACACGGCATTCACGACTTGATCAACATGCACGTTATACCGACACCACCCTTTGATTCGAACTCTTCAAAGTATCCCATCTATCTGGAGCGGTTGCAGCAAAAGAACTGGTCCGCCAAGTGGCCAAACATCACCATACATACATCCTTCTCATAATAAAAAAACGCGACCACCGAAGTGATCGCGTTTTCTTATACCGATTAAAGAAGAAGTCCAGCCAATGTAGCTGACATCAAGTTTGCAAGCGTACCTGCAAGAATCGCGAGAACACCCATGCGTGCGATGTCACCACGACGGTTTGGCGCCATACCACCAAGACCACCAAGAAGGATTGCGAGTGACGAGATGTTTGCGAAACCACAAAGTGCGAATGCGATCATCGCTTCTGTACGAGCTGACAAATCACCAGAACCGATGATTGGAGCAAACTCAGAGAAAGCAACGAATTCGTTCAAGACTAGTTTTTGACCGAGGAAGCTACCGAATTGTACAGCATCCGCCCATGGTACACCAATCACGAATGCAAGTGGCGCGAAGACGTAACCGAGAATCAATTCGAGTGACAAGCTATCAAATCCGAAGAGTCCACCAACTGAACCGAGGATCAAGTTGACAAGCGCAATCAATGAAACGAATGCAAGAAGCATCGCACCGACGTTCAAGGCAAGGAAGAGACCGTCAGAAGCACCACGTGCCGCTGCATCGACGAAGTTCGCCGCTCTGTCTTCTTCATCTTCTACAATCTCGATGTCGTCATCGTACTCTTCTGTTTCTGGTACGATGATTTTCGCGAATAAAAGACCTGCTGGCGCTGCCATGAAGCTCGCTGCGAGCAAGTATTCGAGCGGTACACCGAGTGCTGCATAACCTGCAAGTACAGATCCGGCAACCGATGCGAGTCCACCGACCATGACTGCGAAGAGCTCAGACTGTGTCATTGTAGGAAGGTACGGCTTGATGACAAGCGGTGCTTCCGTTTGACCGACGAAAATGTTCGCTGTTGCTGAAAGTGACTCTTTACGTGACGTACCAAGTGCTTTCGCAAGGGCAGTACCGAGGATACGGATGACCCACTGCATGACGCCGAGGTAGTAAAGCAATGCGATTAATGATGACATGAAGATGATAATCGGAAGGACTTGGAATGCGAAAACGAAGTTGTCGCCACCGACTGCTGTTCCGAATACGAAGGCAATCCCGTCACCCGCTGTGTTCAAGACAGCTTGAACCCCATTTGAGATCCATTCAAGCGCCTTACGTCCCCATGCCGTATATAAGACGAGGAATGCAAATGCGAATTGAACAGCGAACGCTGCCAAGACCGTGCGCCATTTGATGGCTTTACGGTTGGTAGAGAAGATGTAAGCGATTGCAATTAGTGCCAAAATACCAACCACACTCATGATTTTCATTGATGTTGTGCTCCTTTCATATTAAACAAAACCAATTATATGTGTCATACCCGAAAAGAGATGTGTCCTACCGTTTGAAACGCTTTCTTTTTATCGTTGTTAAACGTCAGACAACCTACATTCGAACCTCTTAGAATATAACATCCCTCTTTTTAAAATGCAACGGGTGAAATAAAAAAGTTTGAGGTCATTTCCTCAAACTTTTTACCATGCCATCTCTTCGATTTTTTCATACACCTTCGTCACGAGCTCTTCTGGTGTTTCACCCGTCACCACTTCCCCGTCTACGAGGCAAAAGAGATCAAGGGAACAGACACCACAATAGCCTGTACAGCCATATTCGACCACATCAAGATCAGGGTCGGACTCTAATTTAGCCCGGGCAATTTGTGAGCCCATCGCCAAATTCGAAGCACAAAATTCGATGATCGGATTCATCATATATGTCACCGTCTTTCTTTACGTGAATTATCGGAAAATGGTTCTTCTACGGCAGATTATAACATGATACAGTTGAAGAGTAACAAAGGGGGATTATTATGCGCAAATTAGTCGTCTTAGGAGGCGGTTACGGGGGAATGCGTGTGATTGAGAGAGTACTTGGACATCAGTTACAAGACATCTCGGTCACGCTCGTCGATCGCTTGCCTTATCATGGATTGAAAACTGAGTATTACGCACTGGCCGCAGGAACGGTCTCGGACCGCGATATTCGCATCGACTTTCCGGATGAAATCGATTACATATACGGACAGGTCACGGACATCGACACCGAAGACAAAATGGTTCTGCTCGCGAGTGGAGAAAAAGTGCCCTACGACGACCTCGTCATCGGATTAGGATGCGAAGACAAATACCACAACGTTCAAGGAGCAGCCGAATTCACGTACAGTATTCAAACACTGGAAGAGTCACGTAAGACACAACAAGCGATCAACGGTCTGCGACCAGGTTCGGTCGTTTCTGTCGTCGGTGCCGGTCTATCTGGTGTCGAACTCGCCAGCGAACTTCGTGAGAGCCGGCCTGATTTGACGGTCCGTTTATTCGACCGCGGACCATCCGTTCTATCTTTCTTATCTAATCGTGTCTCGATGTACGTACAATCTTGGTTCGAGGAGCACGGCGTCGAAGTCATCAATAATGCGAACATCACACGTGTCGATGCTGACGGATTATGGAACCATGAAGACTTATTCCCATCTGATCTGACCGTATGGACGGCCGGGATTCAACCGGTCGCCGTTGTACGGAATCAAGGTTGGGAGCTCGATGGAGGCGGACGTGTCAAATTGACGGAACATCACTTTGTTCCTGGACTGCCGGACGTGTTTGTCGTTGGTGACAATGCGAGCTTACCGTACGCACCGTCCGGACAACTTGCCGAAGCCCAAGCCGAACAGATCGTTCAAGTCTTGCTTTGCAAATGGAAAGGTATCAATTATCCAGAATTACCCGACATCAAACTGAAAGGGACGCTCGGTTCCCTCGGGAAGAAGGCTGGCTTTGGGGTGTTTATGGGGAAACAATCACTCACCGGGAAAGTAGCCCGACTATTAAAGTCCGGTATCCTTTGGAAACATAAAGTCATTAAATGAATACATTGCGAACGAGCCTCTGGCTGGTTCGCTTTTTTAATTTGTTCATCTGTTATTTCTATTCATTTTTCTAACGATTGAGTCAAAAGTCTTGTATCTGAATCCCCTGTATCCTTATCTAAATATTCAGATATTTAATGCCATTGGCGTATTCTACACGTTGGTAAAACTTGTTACTCTATGGTCACGGCAGTTCGACATCCCGTCATCTTGCCTACATACCCTAAAGGAGGAAACAAGTTGAAAAAAATCTGTAGCTCCGTCCTCGCCTCTCTGCTTGTCTTGTCAACCGTACCTGGGGGTGCGGATGCCGCCCCAAACAAAGAGAAAGAACGTGTCATCGTCGTTTTCAAGGAATCGGCAAAGAAAATTCCGCTGTCGATTGAAGGCATGGAAGTTAAACAACAGTATTCGAATATTCCTGCAGCAGCACTCGAAGTTCCGAAAGCTGCCTTGAATGGACTGAAGAATAACCCGAACGTCGCACACGTGGAAGTGGATCAAATCGTACAGGTTGAGAATCAAACACAAGACTGGGGGATTCCAAAACTAAAAGCTCCTTCATCTTGGCAGAGTGGATTCACAGGGAAAGGTGTCAAAGTATCCGTCGTCGACACAGGGATTTCGCCCCACCCCGATTTAACAATCGCTGGTGGTGCCTCATTTAGCACGGTCACGAGTTCGTATGCCGATGACAATGGTCACGGTACACACGTAGCCGGGATTATCGGTGCACGTAACAATAGCATCGGAACAGTCGGGATTGCACACGAGGCAAGCATATACGCCGTCAAAGCTCTTGAGGCGAACGGAAGTGGTAGCTTATCGAGTATCGTTGCCGGGATTGACTGGTCGATCACTAATGATATGGATATCATCAACTTGAGCCTCGGGACGACAAGTCCATCGACGACGCTCCAACAAGTTGTCGATCGTGCCAATAATGCAGGCATCCTTGTCGTCGCGGCGGCGGGTAACAATGGTCGTACCGATGGATCGGGTGACCTCGTCAACTATCCGGCTCGTTACAGTTCGGCAATTGCTGTTGCTGCAACAGATATCAACAACAACCGTGCCTCGTTCTCGGCGACAGGTAGCACTGTCGAAGTGGCAGCACCTGGTGTCGGCATCAACTCGACCCTCTCAAATGGGGGCTACGGTCAAATGAGCGGAACATCAATGGCGACACCGTATGTGGCGGGTAACCTCGCACTCATGAAACAGGCGTTCCCTACGCTATCGAGCACACAACTCCGTACAAAATTGTCGCAAGACTCCATCGACCTTGGTACAACAGGTCGCGACACATGGTTCGGGAACGGACTTGTCCAATCCCCGACTTCTGGTGGTACGACGCAACCTGTCCAAGCACTCACGACGACAGTCTCGACATCGAAGTCTTCTTACTACGCTGGTGAAGTCGTCTCGATTTCTTCGGCAGTACGAAATTCAAATGGCCAAGCGGTCGCAAACGCCGATGTTCGTGTGAAGGTCACACAACCGAACGGTACGACGCTTGTCGGTACAGGCAAGACGAATTCATCAGGAGCCATCACATTCACACTCTCGACGAATTCTTGGTCACAACGCGGAACGTATCAAGTGAAGTCTGATGCGACGCTTACCGGCTACACGGCTGGTTCAGCGACGTCATCGTTCCAGCTTCTCTAAATAAAAAAAGTCGAGTCCTTTCGCTCGACTTCACTAATTGACGAATCAAGTCGTGTCATGCGACCTGATTCGTCTTTTTTATCATTTGACCACTTACAATCGTTGTGCGGTATCCATCAACCGTGTCGAAGACGTCGCAATCTGGGTCGTGGCACGCTTGAGTTCGGCAATGGATTCCACAATCTCATCTATATCACCGGCGAGACTCCCCATCTGCCCGTCAGCATGCTCCGAATCACCCGAAATTTGGAGGAAGGCATCCGTCACTTCATTGATCCGTCCCATCGTCTGCTTCATCTCTTGCTCGGTCGATAAGACGCGGCTCGAAGTCTCTTCCATCTGGTTCGTGAGACGCTTCACCAAATCCTCCACCTCTTCCGCCGCTTGTTTCGATTGACTCGCGAGCGTCCGTACTTCGGAAGCGACGACTTGGAATCCTTTCCCTTGCTCGCCTGCCCGTGCTGCTTCAATCGCGGCATTCAAGCTAAGTAGGTTCGTCTGGTTGGCAATTTGTTTGACCGAATCCGCAATCGTCATGATCTCGTTCATCAATCTTTCGAGCGCCTTGATTTCCTGAGCTGAATCGGAGAGGTCACGCGCGATTTCATCAAGGCGTCCCGCCTCCGACAAAATCGTGTCTTTCCCACTCACTGAAGAGTGAAGTACCGTCCGTAGCTTTGTCTGCGTGAGTGAACTTGAATGCTTCATATCATCTGCCCGCTCATTCATCGACTGAAAACTAGCCATGACTTCTTGTGAGAGGGCAGCCAAATCTTCACTCGCCTGCTGAATCGTTTGACTGATTTCATCTTTCACGTGTTGCATCTGGTCACGAACGACGTCTGCTTCATCGTCAAACATCTCGAGCACGATTTGTTGCTCGAAGTTAAAGATTTTCGAGACGGCCATCATCAACCTCATTTTCGAGTCCGCATCGAGCTGCTCATGTTGAATCGATAAGACGAGCGTCTCGAATATTTTTTGGAAGGCCGCCATATACCATTTCCCTTTCAGACCGATCAGATAATGACGTTTGGCGATGGCGAGACGTCGATTGATATATGCTTCATTCAACTTCCCTTCAAACATCTCCATTATATGGTTAGAAAGAGTGAGTTTTAATTTGTCCGATGACGAATGTTGCCGAATCAACTCTCTCATCTCGTCGATCTTTTCGAGCTCTTCATAAAACACATCAACCAACCGAGGTGTCAATTGACGTAATTCCTGTTGATACGCACGTAAATAAGCTAAATCCTCACGTTCGAGACGAATCAACTGACGTTGTCGTTCCAACTCATCGGGAAGTGCGATCAACAAGTGCTCCATTTGGGACGAGGTGTCTAAATGGATCGGCATATTTCGTTTTCGGGCAAACATCAAATAGTCCTCCTTTAATAAACAGGTTTATTAATTTTCAAAATATTATAAAATTTATACAAGTTATGTTCAGTTTAGCCCGAGAGACAAAAGTTGTAAAATCTTTTTCTGAATTATAGGTAAACAAAAAACGAACCTTGCTATCGCATGGTTCGTCCACTTGCTCACTATTTTATATGATTGACGGATCCTTGTTTCGCCTCAATTGCCGCATACACTTTTCGTAACTGAACGACCCCTTCATCAATCACTTCTCCGTCGAGCAAGACGAGCGGATAAAACCATTCATCGTCTTTAAGCGCCTGGGCAAACTCGTCCTCACTCTGTTCGAAATCGATATACTCGAAAGAAAAGGACTGCTCCGGATACTTGCGTCCGAGCGCACTTTGCAACCACTCATACGTCTCGGTCGAACTCGGTGCACCGACACAACTGGCACATTGAACCTCTGCCCCATAAACCGTGATTTTCATTTTCATTCCCCCTCGAAACCATTATACAAAAATCCTCCCCACTCCCGATGACGAAACGCTCAGCGTAAATGATTGAGAAACACTCTCAAACTTGCTAGAATAAAGTAGAACGAGAAAGGGGTAGATACCATGGAAATGTTTGATCAAGTCCAAGAAGTGCTCGATAAATTGCGTCCGTTCTTGCTTCGTGACGGCGGAGACGTCGAACTCGTTGATGTCGAAGAAGGCATCGTCAAGCTCCGTTTGATGGGTGCTTGCGGCAGCTGCCCGTCTTCAACAATCACGCTAAAAGCCGGTATTGAGCGTGCGCTCATCGAAGAAGTACCAGGCATCGTCGAAGTAGAACAAGTATTCTAAGCAAAAAGGGAGACATTCGTCATCCCTTTTTTTCATGCTTCCATTCATTTAAACTCTCAACCATATAGGTCGGGAGTTTTTCTTGTTCTTGAACAAATGCTGGACCGTGTACACCTGAGTTGACGTGAAGTGTACGGATTCCCCCATTGATCCCGAATAGAATATCTGTATGATAGTTATCCCCTACCATCACGACATCCTCTTTCGTCAATCCAATCATGTCGAGTGCAATATCAATCATGACCGGTTCTGGCTTCCCGATAAAGAATGGTTCTTTTTCTGTCGTCACCGTCAACACGGATGTGAGCGACCCGTTCCCCGGTAAAAACCCTCGTTCTGTCGGAATGGCGATATCCCCATTCGTCGAAATGAATCGGGCTCCCGAACGAATGGCGATCGCCCCTCGCGCCAACTTCTCATACGTAATGTGACGGTCGAGACCGATGACCACATAGTCCGCTTTCGGTTCGTCCGTGACGTGGAACCCACGAGATTCTAAGGCGAGTCGGAGTCCGTCTTCGCCAATCATATAGACGGTCGCGCCCGGTGACATCTTCTCAATATAAAAAGCCGTCGCCATCGCACTCGTCAAGACGTTTTCTGCCTTCACATTTGCCCCCATTGAAATCAACTTATCCGCAATCTGCTGTTGTGTCATCGAGGCGTTATTCGTGACGAATAAGTATGGGACGCCCGTAGCTTCTAACTCGTTTACAAAATCGACAGCAGCTTGAACGGGCTCTATTCCTGCATACATCGTACCATCTAAATCAAACAAATATCCTTTTATCGGTTCCATCCAATCACTCGCTTTCTGGCAAGAATGCGGACACTGGTCCAAGTTCGACCTCTAAGTAGCGACGAACTTGCCTGGAGAACGCTGTGAAGTCTTGTTTCGACGTCTTCACCCATTCATCGAAGCGGGATGCGTCTGCATCGACGAACTCACGGACATAGTATGCACGCAATCCGACGAGCGCCTTGGTGGCATTACCCGTCTTCTCATCGAGCACGCGTTCATCGAGCAGAATGTCGACAATATCCTCATAGCTACCCGGGTCTCGCATGATGAATCCGTCAATCATCGAGTTCCCTACGTCGATGACCCCTTCTATCAGGAGGACAGCCATTCGTTGTTTCGCAAGTTCTACCGTAAACGCATCTCCGCTCAGTTGGTCCGTATGTGCTAACATCGTCTCCATTTGTTCCAGTGTCTGATTAATCTTCTCTCTATTCACAAAATACATGATGATCCCCCCTGCTGTTAATACTAATCCTTTTTCGTTCTGGAGAAAAGAACCTGCCCTATTTACATCATTTATAAAAATGTGATACACTAATCAACGGATTTGAGCCATAAAAAGTATAACACATTTAATAGAGATAACGTGGAGGGTACAACACTATGGAACGTGAATTAGCATTAGAAATCGTACGAGCAACGGAAGCCGCAGCACTCGCATCATCGAAATGGATTGGACGCGGGCAAAAGAATGAAGCCGATGACGCAGCTACGTCAGCGATGCGCGAAGTTCTCGGAACAGTGAACATGGATGCGACGGTCGTGATCGGTGAAGGTGAACTCGATGAGGCACCGATGCTCTACATTGGGGAAAAACTCGGTACGACGTTCGGTCCGAAAGTCGACATCGCCGTTGATCCGCTCGAAGGTACATCCATTGTCGCAAAAGGACTCGGAGATGCGATGGTCGTCATCGCTGTTGCGGATGAAGGTGCCCTCCTCCACGCACCAGATATGTACATGGATAAGCTCGTCGTTGGGCCGAACTTAAAAGGAAAAGTCTCGCTCGATGAACCACTCGAGTCGATCATCGAAAAAGCAGCAAAATATAACAATAAACGTATTGAAGAAGTGACGGTGATCATGCAAGACCGCGATCGCCACGAACACCTTCGCCAAGCCGTCATGAACGTCGGCGCACGCGTCAAATTGTTTGAGGATGGCGATGTCTCGGCCGGAATCGCAGCTGCCGTCAAAACAAATCCGATTGATATTTTCATCAGTACAGGCGGTGCTCCTGAAGGCGTCATCACGGCTGCAGCTGTCAAAGCGCTTGGCGGAGACATGCAGGCCCGTCTTCACCCGATGAATGAAGAAGAATCTGCACGCGTCATCTCGATGGGCATTGAAGATCCGCTCCAACTCCTCACGCTCGACGACCTCGTCAAGAGTGATGACTGTATCTTCGCCGCAACAGGTGTCACGTCAGGTGAGTTGCTCGATGGCGTCAAATTCTTAACAGATGATATCGTCGAGACGACATCACTCGTCATGCGCTCGAAGACACGTACGATTCGTAAAGTCGTGGCCGAACACCACTTGTCGTTGAAGCCATACTTACAAAAAACTGAAGTCAACGCCTAATCAAAAACGCCTTGCTCAATCACTTGAGCGAGGCGTTTGTTTCTTTAAAATCCTTGTTCTGTTCCGTGCACTGGCTCATTCGAATCAATTTGCTTGTCTCGAATCGAATCGTAGAACGTCGCGTACGTCGTCGAGAAGTAAGGTCCGATGAAGAAGAACCCGATCCCGAGCGTCAAGATCCCGACGAGGAACCAACCAAAGAAGGACAAGACGAGCATGAAGGCTTCCATCTTGTGCCCATCCATGAGACGACGTGATTCTGTGATCGACTCGAGTGCGGAAAGTTCAGGCTGATCGCGCAAAATGTACGGCGTAAGTGAATATGAGAATCCTTTGATGATTCCCGGTACGATGAGTAACAACGTCCATAACACGAGGAATACCCCCATCACAAACGAGGTGATGACATGTTTGAAGTAACGTGTCTGGAACGGCTTGAACAGCGTTGAGAGCGAGGCTCCTTTCTCACGTGATACGTTGAGAGCAAGCCACGACCAACCGATCGCAAGTGGGGCAATTAAAATTTGCAGAACGTTCGATACAAAGCTCAAAGTGACTTCTGTCGATGTGAACGGTTCTGGCGAGTTGACGTCCATTTCAGGCGCAAACCATTGCGGAATCCCGTTAATAATGAGGAACAAGAGTGCCAATCCGGCCATCAACCACCATTTTCCTTTCAAGGCGTGTCGTGCATGTTGTTTCCATTCAGATCTCATAGTAATCCATCCTTTTTCGTAGTCTTTCTATTAGTGTACGTGAAAAGGTGACCATACGTTTCAAAAAAACATAAAAAAAGGGAAAGGAATTTTTCCTTTCCGCTTAGCGAATCATCACATTGCCTAAAAAGAACTGAGACATGGACAAGATCAACAACAGCACCCCGAGTGATAACACAAGGTGAGATGTGACTTTGAAGACACGGCCTCGCAAGAACGAATGGCCATATTCAAAGCGACGGATGATCAACACATGAAAGAGTTCAAATAGAATGACTGCCGCCGTAAAATAAAAGGTCATCATGATATGGAAACCAAAAAAGAACATGGCCAATATCCCGAGTCCGAAGTTATGAATTCGATTATGGACGTCATCCCGATCCCCGACGGTCGTTTGTACATGTTGCATCCAAATCACCTCACTATCAAAACCAAAAAACGACGAAACGATCCTTAATGACAATTTATCACATTTTTCCAACCTCAAAACCGGAAGTCACGACTTTTTACCTAAACGAAATATTTGGAAATCAAATGTAATAAAAAAAGTGCTGACTGCTCAGCACTTCACACGTTTGATTCATCGGTCTTGTTAAACTTACGCTTCAACTTCAGTTTTTGCTTCGTTCCCCCAAAGACGGGTCCACTCTCTTCTTCGTTGATTTCCGTTTCTTTTTTCAAAACGAAATAAGGACATCCAAAGTTGCAATATTCGTATACGTAGTCCATCACGTGATCAATTCGGTTCTCATAGGTCGCCAATTTAGATTGCGGTTCATAGAATCCCTTCAATCGCAACTGACCATGCCCCCAATCACCGACGATGTAATCGTACTTATCTAGCACGTCACTATACCGTGCGATAAACGCCTCTTCATCGAACCCGTCCCGTTTTTCTTCCAAGACGGTATATCCGTGGCGATTCACTCGAATCATCGCTCCCACCTCCACTCTGTTATCATAGCATGCCCTCATCGATGCACTCTATCCTTTTCGAATCACTTCATGACGGGCAACGATTGTTTCTCGTAATACATCTCGCAGAAGTTCGGGCATGAAATATCGCTTCGGTTGGTCTGCCAAATAAGGAAGAAGCGGACCGAATGTCAACATATCGACCGTTGCGACACGATATGTCCGATTTAAATCCAATCGTTCCCCCATCACATAAGTCTGACCGTCACGTTGTTCGATTTGATAGAGACTCGGTTCTCCGAGAACGGTCCCTCTGAACCCGAGACCTCTTACATGCATATTCGTGAACGTTTCTTCATTAGTATCGTGAAGGAAACGCGACAACGTTTCACCGTCCAATGTCAGCACACAAGGGTTGATTGGATGCGGACAGATCCGATGCAACATGTTGAGCGTCACCCCACCCGGTGCAAGGCCTTCTAGCACAACCCCAGATGGAATAATCCCAACATCCGCCGCACACCATTCGACCATCCCTTCGACGAGTAGGTCACCAAGTGGAGAAGGTCCGAACCAATCGGAGGCGTATCCATCCGTCTCTGCAATCGTGACATCAAGAAGGCGTTCGGCATCTGCCCCTTCTGTGCGCAACAACGCCAACGTGTCTGGACTATCCGATTGCTGAGACAGTTCGTGAAGGCGCGCTTCTTTCGATACGATTCCTGACTCGCCAAGCGTCAGTGTGACTTCACCGACGTACTTCCCATATTTTCCGGCCTGTGCAATCAACACACCGTTCGTCATCACACCTTCATCTAAAACATGATGTGTATGCGCACCGAGAATCACATCGATTTCAGGAAACATTTCAGCTAATCGCTCGTCTCCAAAGAACCCAAGGTGACTGAGCGCGATGATGACATCACAATGCGCCAACTGTTTCAGCGCTCGCTCCGCCGCCTCGTAAGGCGATTCAATCTGCCAGCCGAGCTCTGGGTATAACTCTTCATATGGAGCGGTCACACCAAACAGGCCGATTTGGAAACCATCTTTCTCAAGAACGAGCGTCTCATCGACCCAATTCGGTCGTGACCCGTCTGCTTCATATACATTCCCAAGTAAGATGGGAAATGTCGCTTCGTCATACAGTTCGGCTAGCCAATCATGAGGAAAAGTGATCCCTTCGTTGTTTCCGATGGTGACCGCTGTCGGACGGAGTTGCTCGAGCAAACGAACATTCAACTTTCCACGTGTCACTTCGGTCGCCGGGTGGGTGCGGTCGGCATGATCTCCTAAATCAAAGTACAGCGTGTCGTCAGTCCGATGTTCTTCTAGAAATGAAACAAGTTTCGGCCATTGGTCGAACTTTGAATGAAGATCGTTGTAATGAAAAATAGACAGTGTCGTCATGGCCATCCCTTCCTTCTAAAACAAACTGATTTGTCTCGGCGCGAGTTCATATTCAAGGCCAAGAATCTCAATGAGTCGCTTTGCATTCGGTGCTGCATCCCCAGCCGAGTTGTTGTTAAAGTATACATACACGTCTCTCGCTTCACGGTCAATCTCACGAAGTGAGGTCGCCAATTCTTGCAATTCTTCCTCGCTATACCGGTACAGACAGCGAACATGCCGCCATTCTTGACTCGTCATTCCAGGTTTTTTGAGCCATCCTGACGTATTGCGTCCATGCAATCGAACGACCGCAACATCAGGATGCGTCACGACCGGTACGAACGGGATGCTGCTCTCTTTCGTTTGCGGTTCATCGCAAATCGTGTTGATGAACCGCTGCTCCTTCAAAAATTGAAGCGTCCGGTCCCGGAACGCTTCTGAGAACCAGGTCGGATTGCGAAACTCGATGGCAATCTCGTAATCTGACAGCTCGGCACGAAGCGTTCTCAAATAATCCAGGTGTGGCTTTGACACATCGAACCACGGCGGCAATTGAACGAGCACAGCCCGTAATTTCCCCGCTCGTTTTAACGGATCGACCGAGACGCGATAACGCTCAAACAGTTCAATCAAAGGCGTTTTCGGCTCACGATCATGTCCGCTCATTTCCCTGGAAACTTTCACAACGAATTGAAAATGATCCGGTGTTTCCCCATCCCATTTTTCGAAATTTTTCACAGGTTGAATCGCATAGAAGGTCGAGTCGACTTCAACAGTCGGGAAATGTCCCGCATATGTCGATAATTTATGTTTTCGTTCTTCTGGGGTCGTATACAGCAAATCGTGGTCACCCCATCCGGTCACACCTACATAGATCATAGCGTCCTCCTTTACGATTCTGAAATGGCGGCCGCTTTCCGTTTCGACCAGTTCCATGTGCCCATGTATGTGACGAGCAATAGGACGAGTCCCATCATGAACGGATAGCGCATATCAATATCAAAGGCGATTCCAGCCAATGTCGGCCCTAAAATATTCCCAATACTCATATAAGCGTTGTTCATCCCCATGGCAAGACCTTGCTCGTTTCCTGCAAGTTTCGACACGAGCGTGTTCAACACCGGTCGTAAAATAGATGTCGATAAGAAAATCACGAGTGTCACTGCGAAGAAGAGCATATACGTACCAGCGAACAAAGATAACAAGAAGCCAAATGAGGCGAGCGCGATGAAAGCAAGTACGACCTTGGTCTCACCCAACCATTCGACGAGACGGTCCACCGCAAACAATTGAACGATAACACTCACAATCCCCGTTCCGGTTACCATGATGGCAATCTCTTGTGGTGTCGCACTGAACATCTCACTGACATAGAGCCCAAGTACCGATTCATACGCCATCAGACCAAACGCCATGACGAGGTTGATGACCAATACGAAGAAGTACGGTTTTCGCGTCGACATGACCAGCTGCGTCGGTAAAGACTCTTTAATCTTAGGCGCCACGTATGGAGCACGGTCAGGCTCCTTGAGAAGAAGCACAGACGAAATGACAGCGATAAACGATACAATCGCTGAAACAAGCAACGGTGTCTTCAAGCCGAATTCAGCGAAAAAGCCACCAATCCCTGGTCCCACTACAATTCCAAGCGACATTGCCGCGGAAATATAACTGTTTCCTCGAGCTCGTTGCTCGAGTGTCGTGATATCTGCCACATAAGCGAAGATGGCAGGAATCAAAAGCGCTGCACCAACACCCCCGATGGCACGAGAGACGAGAAGAATCGTCAAATTATCTGATAGATAGAAGACTCCCATCGAGATGGTGAATCCGATCAGACCGAGGATGATCATGAGTCGGCGGCCGTGGACGTCCGCCCATTTCCCGGCAATCGGTGACATGACGAGCTGGGCACCCGCAAATACGGAAATCATGAGTCCGGCGGCTGTCCCTCCCTCGCCAATCATCTTTAAGTAATCCGGAATAATCGGGATGATGATCCCAAATCCGGCGACGGCGATAAACATGTTCAACATGAGAATCGCCAATTGATTTTTTTGTTTTGTCGTCAACGAATGTCACTCCCTTTTCATCTTTCCATTTTACTGTTTGAGCTCACATCCAGGCAAACAATAAGACAGAAAAAAGCCCATCCTTGACCAAAGGATGGGCGAGACTTATGAGATGCGTGATTGAGCGAGTGATTCTTGTGACGTTCCTTTCGGAAGAAGAAGCGTGATCGCATAGACGATCATCGTCGGAACTGCCCAGGCAAGTCCGATATCCGCCATTGGTAAGTTTCCAATCCAAGAAGTAACCGCAGAAGGCTGGATGCCGTTCCACGTTTCAAAGAACGAGAGAACGAGCGCCGTATAAATCGTCGCTTTCATCGCCACACCAGGGTTTCGTTGAAGACGTTCCGTCACCGATACGAGCACGAGTGCGATCATGACCGGATAGAGGAGCGTGAGAAGCGGCACGGCGATTTGAATCAACGAACTCAAACCGACGAGTGAGATCATGAATCCAAACAACGTTGTCGCGATGACGACATGATGATATTTGAGAGAATCAAACTGATTGCTGATGAAGCGTGAGAACTCTGAGATGAGGCCAACTGCTGTCGTCAAACAAGCGAGGAAGACCGCTAATCCGAGTGCGAGCATTCCGACTTGTCCGTAAGACGTACCTGCGAACGCTTGGAGAAGGCTTGCGCCACTCGTCGTTCCTTCTGCGACTGTCATATTCGCACCGATTGAACCGAGCGAGATATAGACGAGCATCAAACAGGTAACGGCAAGCATGCCCGCAGAGCGAAGAAGCGAAGACGCTTCTTTTTGGTCACTCAATCCATTAGCTTTCAACGTGACGAGGACGATTGCCCCAAAGACGAGGGCCCCGAATACATCCATTGTCAAATAGCCTTGTTGGAAACCTTGGCCGAGTGCACCCACCCATGTCTCAAATCCTTCCGCTGGAGCTCCCGGCTCCCCGAGTGGCGAGATGAGGTTTGTGATTCCAATCGCTGCAAGCAAGAACAAGAGGATTGGTGTAATGATGCGCCCGATGACTTCAATCAACTTTTGAGCACGAAGCGTCAAGAAGAACGTCAACCCGAAAAAGACGGTCGAACTCATCGCGAGTGTCAAAGTAGAAGGAGCATCGAGAAACGGAACGAGTCCCATTTCATACGTGACAGCAGCCGTACGCGGGATTCCGAAGAATGGTCCGATAGCCACATACATCAATCCTGTCAAGATAAGCGCGAGACGCTTTGGAATATAACGAGCAATTTGGTCTGTCCCGCCGCCGACCCGAGCGACTGCGAACAAAGCAAGAAGCGGTAAACCGACACCCGTAATGACGAACCCGATCATCGCCGGTACGAGGTTT
Source organism: Exiguobacterium sp. s43 (assembly GCF_018617255.1). GTDB lineage: Bacteria > Bacillota > Bacilli > Exiguobacteriales > Exiguobacteriaceae > Exiguobacterium > Exiguobacterium profundum. The sequence continues at coordinate 749,801 of NZ_JACSJT010000001.1, read as the reverse complement.
TCCCCCGCCAAGGCGCCGAGCTCAGGTGGGAACAGCAAGTTCCCGGCCCCAAAGAATAAAGCAAAAATCGTAAACGCTAACGGGAACAATGTCGATTTTTTCATACAACTACCTCCATACACTTGATATTCCGAACGACTTAACAAAAAAATAATAACTAAATTTTCTGACAATATATCGCTTGGTCTATTTCATTATACACACTTCCTATCGTTTGACCACCCTATCTCCAAAATTCGAGGTTTAATTTTTTGAAATGTAGATTTCACAAAAAAATCTCCCTTTCACATGTAGGGAGATGTAAGCGGTTAATAGCGTATGTCGAACGAGCGAAATTCCTGATCGTTCGCTTCCGTCTCTTCGATTCGTTCGACACCGACAAAGCGATTGCCATCCTTCAACGTCTGCTCGAAGGCGTCGATTTCTTGCTCGGTTCCTTCTGCATGTAGCTCGACTGTCCCGTCACTTAGATTGCGAACCCATCCTTTGATGCCGAATCGTTGCGCGGTCTCCTGTGAAAAAAATCGAAACCCCACGCCTTGGACACGTCCAGATACAATCAAACGTTTAGCAACTCTCATTCTATTTTCCTCCTTTATTTTGTCAAAGATGTTTAGAGGTCCTTACTTTAGGAAACAGTATTTAAGTAAAATAATGGAATTGGAGTGGTTGTATGAATGAATTTATTACTCTTGTCACGAACGTTTCCGACTGGCTTTGGGGCGTACCGATTATCTCGTTACTCGTTTTATCCGGTATCTTCCTCACCATCAAGCTCGGTTTCTTTCAGTTTCGTTACCCCATCTACATATTCAAGCAAACATTCGGCAGCATTTTCAAAAAGCCGAAAGGTGAAGGCGACATCAGTCCGAGACAAGCGTTGACGTCAGCCCTCTCTTCAACAGTCGGGGCCGCGAACATCATCGGTGTACCTGCAGCGATTATGTTCGGGGGACCGGGTGCCATCTTCTGGATGTGGGTCATCGCTATCATCGGCATGGCCATCAAGTTCTCAGAGAGCGTACTGGCCGTGCACTATCGTGAGAAGAATGATGCCGGCGAATTTGTCGGGGGACCGGTCTACTACATATCAAAAGGACTTCGTTGGAAGTGGCTCGCGACGTGGTTCGCCTTCGCTCTCATGATCGAACTCATTCCGAGTATCATGGTACAAGGAAACGCTGTCAGCTCGGCAGTCCGTGAGACGTTCAATGGGAACACGCTCATCACGGGGATTGTCGTCGCTATTCTTGTGGGCATCATCGTCTTTGGCGGACTGAAGCGCATCGCGAAAGTCACCGAGATCGTCGTCCCTGGCATGGCACTCGTCTATGTCGGAGCCGGACTCGTCATCGTCTTGATGAACTTCTCTGAGATTCCAAACGTTCTCAGTCTCATCTTCTCTTATGCATTCGAGCCGATGGCCGCGTTCGGTGGGTTTGCCGGTGCCGCCGTTGCTGAGACGATTCGTTGGGGCTTCGCCCGTGGACTCTATTCAAATGAAGCCGGTCTTGGAACGGCACCTATTGCCCACGCCGCGGCACAGACGGACCATCCGGTGCGCCAAGGGTTCTGGGCCGTCATCGGGATCGTCATCGATACGCTCATCATTTGTAGCACGACCGCATTCGTCGTCTTGTCTTCAGGTGTCTGGACGGCAGACGAAGCGATGGATGACCCAGCAGCGTTGACGACGATTGCTTTCAATGAATACTTCGGTTACACGGGAAGCTTACTCGTCACCATCTCACTCATCTTCTTCGTCCTCTCGACCATTATCGTCATCATCTTTTACGGCTCGCGACAAGCCGAGTACTTATTCGGTTTGACGGCAGGAAAAATCATGAAGGCCGTATATATCGTCTCGATTGTCATCGGTTCGATTGGAGGCGCTCAGATGATTTGGAACTTCCTAGACTTGATGCTAGCGATGATCCTCATCCCGAATATGATTGCCGTCTTGCTTCTAAGTGGTGAAGTGAAACGATTGACAACCGAGTTCTTCACATCCGAGAAGTATTACAAGAAAGATATCGCCGAAGAAGAGGCGTCTTAACCAACAATCCGACTGCCTAAGCAGTCGGATCTTTTTTAGGATGCGGGCTCGACTTTCTCAATCCCTGCTTTGATAGTTTGTACCGAGGCGTCAAACTTCTGTTGTTCTTCGTTCGTCAATTCAATCTCGATGATCTTACGAATGCCGCTTCGGTCAATCAAGGCTGGTACGCCAATATGCACGTCACTCGCCCCGTACTCGCCGTCTAGGTGAGCGCCAATCGTCACGACGGAGTTTTCATTTCGGACGATGGCCCGGATGATGCGAAGCAAGCCGACCCCAATCGCATAATAGGCGGCGTTCTTATGCTCGATGATCTGGTAAGCAGCGTCGCGTACGTCCGCATAGATCGCTTCTAAGTCTTCGAACTGATATTTCTCGTTCTCCGCCAATAGTTCATCGATACTCTTCCCATAGATGCGTGCGTTGTTCCATGCGACAAAGCCCGTATCCCCATGTTCACCCATATAGTAGGCGTGGCAGTTTCGTGGCGATAGTTCGAAATAGTCTCCAAGTTTGTAACGGAGTCGTGCTGTATCGAGGACCGTCCCTGAACCGATGACGCGTTCTTTTGGTAAACCAGATGCTTTCCAGGCGACGTGTGCCATCACATCGACCGGGTTCGTCGCGACGACTAAAATGCCGTCGAACCCGCTCTTCATCAAGTCTTCGGTCACGGTGCGGACGACCTTGGCGTTTTGCTCGACGAGGTCCATCCGTGTCTGCCCAAGTTTTTGTGCGGCTCCTGCCGTGATGACGACGATATCTGCGTCTTTACAATCCGAGTAGTCCCCTGCCCAAATCCGGACCGGTGTCGGGGCGAATGAGATCCCATGATTGAGGTCCATCGCCTCTCCTTCTGCCTTGGCATGATTCGAGTCGATTAAGACGAGCTCCTCGCAAAGCGCAGCCGTGGATAATTGATAGGCGAAACTGACGCCGACCCAACCGGCACCGATGACGGCGATGCGAGTGATGTCTTTCGGGTCAATCTCATCTTTATGCGGAATACGTGACATGTGTATCCATCCTTTCTATGATTCTTTCTCTTTTTTAGCATACCCTACATATGGCAACGACATAACAAAAAAAAACGGACTCCTTTTTACAGGAAATCCGTCATTCAAGCAATTATCCAATCGAACCTTCCATCTCGAACTTGATGAGACGGTTCATTTCGACCGCATATTCCATTGGTAATTCTTTTGTGAATGGCTCGATGAAGCCCATTACGATCATTTCTGTCGCTTCTTCTTCCGAGATTCCACGGCTCATGAGGTAGAAGAGTTGCTCTTCTGACACTTTTGAGACTTTCGCTTCGTGCTCGAGCGACACTTGGTCGTTCAAGATTTCATTGTACGGGATCGTATCTGAAGTCGACTCGTTGTCCATGATGAGCGTGTCACACTCGATGTTCGAACGTGCGCCCTTCGCCTTACGGCCGAAGTGGACGATTCCACGGTACGATACTTTTCCGCCTTGTTTCGAAATCGATTTTGAGACGATAGACGACGACGTGTTTGGTGCGAGGTGAATCATTTTAGCGCCAGCGTCTTGGTGCTGTCCTTTACCAGCGAGGGCGATTGAGAGTGTCATCCCACGTGCGCCTTCCCCTTTCAAGATGACAGCTGGGTATTTCATTGTGAGTTTCGATCCGATGTTTCCATCGATCCACTCCATCGATCCACCCGCTTCACAGACTGCACGTTTCGTTACCAAGTTGTAGACGTTGTTCGCCCAGTTTTGGATCGTCGTGTAACGGCAATATGCATCTTTGTTGACGAAGATCTCAACGACCGCTGAGTGAAGCGAGTTCGTTGTGTAAACCGGTGCCGTACATCCTTCGACGTAATGAACCGATGCGCCTTCGTCGACGATGATGAGCGTACGCTCGAATTGACCCATGTTTTCCGAGTTGATGCGGAAGTAGGCTTGGAGCGGTTGCTCAAGTTTTACGCCTTTTGGTACATAGATGAACGAGCCACCCGACCAAACAGCTGAGTTAAGGGCCGCAAACTTGTTGTCCGTCGGCGGAATCAACTTCCCGAAGTACTCTTTGAAGATCTCTTCGTCTTCTTTGAGGGCTGTGTCTGTATCTTTGAAGATGACACCTTTTTCTTCGAAGTCTTCTTGCATGCTATGGTAGACAACCTCAGACTCATACTGAGCCGAGACACCTGCCAAGTATTTTTGCTCTGCTTCTGGGATACCGAGCTTGTCAAACGTACGTTTGATTTCTTCTGGTACCTCATCCCATGAGCGTTCTGTCTTTTCAGATGGTTTGACATAGTACGTGATTTCGTCGAAATCAAGTGCCGAGAGGTCTCCGCCCCATGTCGGCATCGCCATCTTGTTGAAGTGATCCAACGACTTCAAACGGAAGTCGAGCATCCATTGTGGCTCTTCTTTCATGCGTGAGATCGTCTCTACGATTTCTGTCGTCAAGCCACGGCCTGAACGGAAAATCGAAACGTCCCGATCATGGAAGCCGTATTTATAATCGCCAATTTCCGGCATGTTCTTTGCCATATCGGTCTCCTCCTTCTCCTTACGCGTCCTCGTCTACTCCTTTTTCAAGCGCCTTCCACGCGAGCGTGGCACACTTGATTCGAGCCGGGAATTTCGATACGCCTGAGAGCGCCTCGATATCACCGAGGTCAAACGTATCCGTGTCGTACTCTTTGCCTTGAACCATTTCAGAGAAGATGTTGGCGAGTTGAAGCGCCTCTTCTACTGTTTTTCCTTTGACGATTTGGGTCATCATCGATGCCGAGGCGAGACTGATTGAGCAGCCTTCCCCTTCAAACTTCGCATCTTTGACGATGTCGTCTTCGACCTGTAGTTGAAGACGAAGCGAATCCCCACACGTCGGGTTGTTCAAGTCCACCGTCACGCCATCTTCGATGACGCCACGGTTTCTTGGGTTTTTATAGTGATCCATGATGACCTGGCGGTACAACATGTCGAGATTATTAAAACTCATAATTGAAATACTCCTTCGTTTGACGTAATCCCTCGATGAAGCGGTCGACTTCTTCTTTTGTGTTATACAAATAGAAGCTCGCCCGTGCCGTCGATGATTGCTTCAAAAGACGCATGAGTGGTTGTGCACAGTGATGACCGGCACGAACCGCGATACCTTGCATGTCGAGCACAGTCGCGAGGTCGTGCGCATGAACGTCCTTCAAGTTGAACGTGACGAGACCGACGCGATCTTCAGGACCGTAAATCTCGATCCCTTCAATCGTTTTCATCTGCTCGATTGCGTAAGACGCGAGTTCACGTTCGTGTGCTTCGACGTTTTCAAGACCGATTTCTTCTAAGAAATCGATGGCTGCCGCAAGTCCGACCGCTCCGGCGATAATCGGTGTTCCCGCTTCGAAACGGTACGGGATGTCTTTCCACGTCGATTCATATAAATCGACATAGTCAATCATCTCGCCACCGAACTCGACCGGCTCCATGTTTTTGAGGAGTTGCTTCTTCCCATATAAGACACCGATTCCAGTCGGTCCGAGCATCTTATGTCCAGAAAAGGCGAGGAAGTCACAGTCAAGTGCTTGGACGTCAAGTTTTCGGTGCGGTGCACTTTGTGCGGCATCGACGACCATGACTGCACCCAACTCATGCGCGAGTCGAGCGACTTCGGCAATCGGGTTAATCGTCCCGAGTACGTTCGAGACGTGACTCATCGCGACGATTTTCGTCCGGTCTGATAACACCGCTTGAACCGCATCGAGTGTGACACGTCCGTCCGGCGTGAGCTCGACGTATCGAAGTGTCGCGCCTTTTCGCTTGGCGAGTTGTTGCCATGGGATTAAGTTCGCATGATGTTCCATCGGAGTGAGGACGATCTCGTCGCCTTCACCGACATTCGCATCTCCGTAGCTCGATGCGACCAAGTTGATGGCCGTCGTCGTTCCACGAGTGAAAATGATTTCTTCAGGAACCGCCGCATGGATGAATGAGCGGACGCGTTCGCGTGCCCCTTCATACGCATCCGTCGCTTGCGTCCCGAGCGTATGGACGCCACGATGCACGTTCGAATGGTTGCGACGATAATAGTCCTCGATCGCCTCGATGACAGCGAGCGGCTTTTGTGAGCTCGCCGCGCTATCAAGATAAACGAGCGGGTGTCCATTGATTTCCTGATCTAAAATCGGAAACTGTTCACGAATCGAGGCGTTCAACATCTTAACGTACTTTCCCTTCGATGACTTCGCGGAGACGGTCTTTGACCGAATCGATTGCGAGTTCTTCGACGACAGGCGTCAAGAATCCGTGGATGATTAAACGCTCTGCCTCTTGGCGAGACAAACCACGGCTCATCAAGTAGTACAATTGAACATCATCGACACGACCGACAGACGCTGCGTGACCTGCCATAACGTCATCTTCATCGATAAGAAGAATCGGGTTGGCATCCCCACGTGCTTTTTCAGAGAGCATCAAGACGCGCTCTGTTTGTACACCGTTCGATTTTGACGCACCGTGGTGAATCATCGATGTCCCGCTGAAGATTGCAGTGGCTGCGTCTTTTTGGACACCGTGAATCAAGATGAACCCTTCAGATGCTTTTCCGAAGTGGTCGGTACGAATGTTGAAGTTTTGTTTCTGTGCACCGCGACCGATTGTCACAGCTTTTGTATCTGAATACGTGTTGTCGCCGACGAGGTGAGTCTTCGTCTCGACGACCGAGTTCCCGTCGTTCATGTGACCGAGCGCCCAATCGAGGCGACCGTTCGCATAGACGACACCGCGACGATTCATGAACGTAAGTGCTGATTCAGCGAGCTGATCGACACCACCGAAGACGACTTTCGCGTTCTCTCCAGCGAATACTTCCGTCACGACGTTGACCGTGTGCGGTTCATTCGTGCCAGAAAGGAAGTTTTCGATGTATGTCACTTCACTGCCTTCGTCTGCGACGAGGATCGTGTGGTGATAGAGGGCACCGTTCGCCTGTTCCATCGTGAAGATGGCTTGAAGCGGATCTTTCAATTGCGTGTTTTTCGGTACGTAGATGAATGCACCACCGTTTGTGAGGGCAGCATTCAACGCCGAAAGACGTTCTTCATCGACACGTACGCCTTCAGTCATGAAGTATTTCTCAACGAGCTCAGGATGTTGCTCCATCGCTTCTTTGATTCCCATGAACAAAACGCCTTCAGGCATCGACAATTCGTTATAGACGACATGACCGTTGCGTTCAACGAGCACGTTTGTCCGGTGGTCTCCGAGGAGTGATTCGATGTCCGCTGTCAAGCCGTCTTTTTGTTCGAGCTCGACATCTCCCGCTGTGAAGTCCCACTTATCAATCTTAATTTTTTCAACTTTTGGCAAAGCAAGTGTCGGCGCAAGTTCTGCTGCCTCTTTACGACGGTTGACCATCCATGCTGGTCCGCCGAGCGCTTCTGCACGTGCCGACAACGCTTGTGCATCCAATTCAAATTGTACGGTCATCGTACAGCCTCCTTACGCTTCTGTGTCTACTGTCATTCCGAGTTCTTGCTTCACCCAGTCGTAACCTTCTGCCTCGAGTCGTTGTGCGAGCTCTTTACCACCAGACATGACGATTTTCCCGTCCATCATGATGTGTACGAAGTCTGGCTCGATATAGTTGAGGAGACGTTGGTAGTGCGTGATGATCAAGCAGCCGAACTCTTCTGAACGCATTTCGTTTACGCCTTTGGCAACGACTTTAAGGGCATCGATATCAAGACCTGAGTCGATTTCATCCAAGATGGCGATGTTCGGTTGAATCATCATCATTTGAAGAATTTCGTTACGTTTCTTCTCACCGCCTGAGAATCCTTCGTTTAAATAACGGTGTGCCATTTCTGAAGGGATTTCGAGAAGCTCCATCTTCGCATCGAGTTCACGGATGAACTTCATGAGCGAGATTTCTTGACCTTCTTCACGACGTGAGTTGATTGCCGAACGCAAGAAGTCCGCGTTTGTGACACCACTGATTTCAGCCGGGTACTGCATCGCAAGGAACATCCCTGCTTGTGCGCGCTCGTCGACTTCCATCTCGAGGACATCTTCGCCGTTTAATTCGACGCTTCCCCCAGTGACCTCATAAAGTGGATGACCCATGAGTGCTGATGCGAGTGTTGATTTACCAGTCCCGTTCGGACCCATGATGGCATGAATTTCGCCACCTTTAATTTCTAGGTTAAGACCTTTGACAATCTCTTTTCCTTCGATTGAGACGCGGAGGTCATCAATTTTCATTTGTGGTACGTTAGACATTCGGATACCCCTTCCGTATTTTCTCGCCATAGTGAATGGCGTAGATTAGATATATTCTAATCTTAGACTAGTCATTTTTTTATTTCAAGCGACTCACCTTAGAATTCATTCTCAATAGAATGATAAAAGTTGAGAATGCTAATAGTAGGAAATCAAGACATTATCCGGCATTCTCTTCGACGAGTGCGAGGACTGCTTTCCGCTCTCGTACGGCAGCCGCGAAGAAGAAGGCACCACACCCCGTCAAGAGTGCCAAACTTCCGAATACAGGAAGCGACGACTGACCGAACGTATCCAGTAACACGCCACCGATAATCGGTCCGACCGTCTGACCGAGTGATGTCAATCCCATTGCCCCGAAATACGTCCCTCTTAAATGTTCCGGCGCGAGTTCATCCGTCAAGACGTCCGTCATGGTGAACATCAACACCTCACCGACGGTAAAGATGGCCATCGCGACAAAGAGTACCCATTCGACCGTCGCAAATCCGATGAGCAAAAGTCCGAATGACAACGTCGAAATCCCGAAGAAGAGTGACTTGATCGGAGAGACACGAATCCCGAAACGCATGATCGGATATTGGACGACGAGGACCGTGATAGCGTTCGTCGTCAATAAATAGGCGAACAATCTCGAACCATCCTCAAGTCCGTCGCGTAACGCGATGAATTGCGGAAGCGTCGAATTGAACTGGCTATAGCCGATAATCGCGAAAATCATCCCAATAATCACCGCCCGAAACGTCCGGTCATCGCGCAGGACACGAAACGTCTCCGTCAAGCGCGGGCGTGCCTTGACCCCATCCCCTTCTTCAAACGGATATTTGTAAAACAAGATAGATATAATGATCCCGTATAATATGTAGACAGCCGTCACGACGAAGAATGCAGTCTTCACACCAGTGAGTGACAAGACGACCGCCAAGAGTGGTCCGATGGCCGCGGCGATATTGATCATGAAGTAACGGACATTATAGACGATGACCCGCTGATCTGCCTGCGTCGTATCACTGATGAGTGCACGCGAAGCCGGTTCTAGGAATGATCGCGACATCCCCATCAACATCGATAGCATGTAAAACCAAAACAGTTCCGTCGCAAGTGCGAGACCAGCGAACGTGACGGCATTCAGCACGATCCCGATCAACATGAGCTGTTTTCGTCCATACCGATCAGAGAGTGTCCCCCCAAAGAAGCTCATGAACAGACCTGAAAGTGCCGTCACGGCAAAGATCGTTCCGATCACACTCGCTGAAAAGCCGAGCGTAGCTAGATAGATCGCAAAAAATGGCATGACAAAAAACGTCGCCAGTCGTGCAAAAAACGTCCCGAACAGGACGCCCCACGTCAGTGGATGAATCTGTCTGAGCTTCATCCAAATCCCCCCTTTTCTTTCATATATGTAGTGTACTTCTCTTTATGAAAGAACACTAGACAAAAAAAGACCCAGGAGGAAGTCTCCTGAGTCGAAATGACTTATTGTTTGACCGGTACGACCGCACCTTTGTATTCGTCCAAGATCCACTGTTGTGTCTCTTCAGACGTCAATACTTCGAGGAGTGCCTTGACGCGCTCGTCTTCTTCGTCCCCTTCACGCGTGACGATCAAGTTGACGTATGGTGAGTCTTCCCCTTCGAGTGCAATCGCATCTTCGAGTGGGTTGAGACCTGCATCGATTGCATAGTTCGTGTTGATGAGGACCGCATCGCCTTCTCCATTGTTGTAAGCCGTTGGAAGAAGTGCTGCTTCCACGTCCGTCTTGAATTTCAAGTCTTTCGGGTTGTCGACGATGTCAGCGACTGTCGCATCGACCGTTTTGCCTTCCGCAAGCGTGATGAGACCTTCTGACTGGAGCATCGTAAGGATTCGTCCGTGGTCAGCGACCGATGAGCTCATGATGATTTCCGCTCCTTCAGGAAGCTCGTCAAGCGATTTGTATTTTTGTGAGTAGACACCGATCGGCTCGATGTGCACGCCACCTGCTGATGCGAATTTGTAGTCTTTGTTCTCAGCCATTTGTGACTCGAGGTATGGCTCGTGTTGGAAGTAGTTCGCATCGAGCTCCCCGCTCGCGAGCGTCTTGTTCGGAAGCACGTAGTCTTGGAACTTCTTGATTTCGAGTTTGTAACCTTTTGCTTCATATTCTTCTTGTACGTGCTCTAAAATCTCAGCGTGCGGTACGTTTGACGCACCAACGATCAATGTTTTTTCATCGCCAGAACCTGTTTCTGCCTCTTCCCCGCCGCAAGCCGCGAGAACCGTGAATGCTGATAATGCTGTCAATCCGAGTACTGTTTTCCAAGTTTTCATAATGAATCCCTCCAAATGGTATATGTGTGATTATGCTGAACGTTTATCTATCTTTGTGACAAGTCGGTCACCGATGAATTGGATGACGAACACGATGATCAAGATGAGCACCGTCGCCACGAACGTGACGTCGTTTTGTGAGCGTTGGAATCCTTCCAAGAAGGCTAAGTTCCCGAGTCCGCCACCCCCAACGACCCCTGCCATCGCCGTGTAACCGACGATTGCTACGATGGTCACCGTGAGTCCCGATACGATTGCCGGAAGAGCTTCTGGAATCAAGACTTTGTAGATGATTTGCCATTTTGTCGCTCCCATCGATTCGGCCGCTTCAATGACCCCACGGTCGACTTCACGAAGCGCAAGTTCGACCATCCGAGCATAGAACGGTGCCGCTCCGATGATGAGTGCCGGAAGCGCCGCCGTCGAACCGAGCATCGTACCGAGTAGGAACAACGTGAACGGGATGAGTAAGATAATTAAGATGATGAACGGGATCGAACGAAACACGTTGACGATCGCGCTGACGAAGACGTAAATCGGACGATTCTTCAATAAAAGCGATTCGTTTGTAATATAGAGAATCAAACCTAAAGCCAGTCCGATCACAAACGTCGCCACACCTGCGACGAGCGTCATGTATAACGTCTCCCAAGTCTGCTCCATCATAATTTGCCAATCTACGTTAGGAAACATCGCTTTCCACCTCCACTTCTACGGATTGTGAACGAATCGACGCGATGGCACGATCGATTTCACTTGCTTCCCCAATCAGTTGGATGAATAGCGTACCGAGCGCACCGACTTGTGACTGGGTCACGTTCCCGCCGATGATGTTGAATCCGATGTCATGCGTCTTGAGGACGTCAGACAAAATCGGTTGTTCTGCCGTCTCGTTCAAGAATTTCAATTTGACGATTTGACCGCTCGGATACCGTTCTTTAAGATGTTCGAACGTGAGCGATAGATCGTCGACCGCCCCGATTTGCTTGACGAATTCTTTCGTGATCGGTTGCTCCGGATGTTGGAACACGTCCGAGACTTGACCGGTCTCAACGACTTTTCCTGCCTCCATCACGGCGACACGGTGACAAATCTTTTGGATGACATGCATCTCATGCGTGATGAGGACGATCGTCAATCCGAGCTTCTTATTGATGCTGACGAGCAGTTCGAGAATCGAATCCGTCGTCTTCGGGTCGAGCGCGCTTGTCGCTTCGTCACAGAGGAGAACCTCAGGATTTGTAGCGAGCGCGCGGGCGATCCCGACTCGCTGTTTTTGACCGCCCGACAGTTGCGATGGATAGCTGTCCTCACGACCAGCCAAACCTACGAGCTCGACGAGTTCTTGGACGCGTCGTTTCCGCTCACTTGCCGGTACCCCGATCAGTTCGAGTGGGAAGCTGATGTTTTCTGCGACCGTGCGCGACCACAAAAGATTAAAGTGCTGGAAGACCATCGAGACGTTCTTGCGAACCCCTCGTAGTTCTTTCGGGCTGAGCTTCGTGAGCTCATTCCCGGCGACCTCGATTTCACCGCTTGACGGTGACTCGAGACGGTTGAGTAATCGAATGAGCGTCGATTTCCCCGCTCCCGAATATCCGATTATTCCAAAAATTTCACCGCGATCAATTGTTAATGACACATCATCGACCGCCTGGACACGACCATTCTTCGTATCGAACCATTTGGCGACGTTTCGTAATTGAATCAATACCTTTCCCTCCTGACAACAAAAAAAGCGCGCACGTTTGAGCAAACGTGCGCACTTTATCGTACGGACAACGATTGCTCTCATCTGTCAAGGTTTCTCACCTTGCTGGAATTAGCACCATTTCGGATTGCTCCGCGGTTGCTGGGCGTCATAGGGCCAGTCCCTCAGCCTCTCTTGATAAGAGTGTTGTGTATTCGATTAGCTTTATCATAGCGACAGCTTTTTCTGCTGTCAAATCCTTTTTTCAAAAAAATTAAAAAAAGGTGCCGTCCGAGGACGACACAGAACGTAGCACCTTGAGTCACGGAAGGACAGCCCATAGATGAAAATCTTTTGCCCGTTCAAGATTTACATCCTTATATGGGGGAGATTCACCAATCATCACTCGATCTTGGCTTGGACCGTGCAATTATACGGAACGTCTTTCTTCGCTTGATTTTTTTGGGGGACAATCGAAGGGAAGACTGACGTGTATTCGTATAAAGGTAGCAGCGGCTTCGCCAAAACGTCTTGATATCGGGAATATCGCGTCCTATTTTGTGTTCAAGTAAGATGTTGTAATGAATATACCATTCGTGAACTTTCTGTGTCAACTGATTATTTAAAATTTTCAGATTATTCTAATGTTCCTCTCTCATTTCATGAAAGAGAGGACATGTTGCACATTCTGAAACGCGTACAATCGATCTTGAACCTCGCCATTTTCAAGCTTCAACAAGGCGGGTACGCTCATCACTTGGTAGGCTTCTAGCTCTTTTGGGATATAGTTCGCATCTCGCTTTTCGATTTTAATTTCAGGGTCGACCGCTTCGACGACCGTCAACATTTTTTCCGCCACAGCGCATGTACCACACATCGGGGCGTATATATATAAGAATCCGTCTGTAATCATTCTTCTCACCTCTCTTGTCATTATAAGGGGCGATGGATTCTCATTCAAAAATCGTGCTTTGATGAAATTTCAGAATTTTTCAATGATTATCTTGACTCTTTCTGTAGAGAGGAATAATATGGGTTCTAACTTTATCGCTTTTGTACATAACAGCAAAGAAGAAGGACAGGTGAATGAATGATGACGGAACAAGCAACAGGTACGATGAAACAGTTCACGATGAACGTCTTAAACGGTCTCAGCATGGCAATTCTGATCGCCCTCATCCCGAGCGCTTTGCTCGGTGAATTAACGAAAGCCATACTTCCGTATTTTCCGTCTCTTCAATTCATATTGGATGCGACGACAATTGCGATGCGGCTTCTGCCAGCCATTATCGGGCTAGCGGTCGCCATGCAGTTCGGACGATCGATTCTCGAAACCGGGACCATCGCGATTGCGACGTATGTCGGTAGCGGTGCCGTCCGAATCGACGAAGGGGCTTTTGTGATGGCCGGCATCGGGGACGTGATCACAGCTGGTGTTACCGCTGCAATCGCTACACTTCTTGTCATGAAACTCGCTCCCCACTTGAAAACGTATACGGTCATTGTTATGCCGATGACCATCATTGTCGTCGCAGGAGGCATCGGTACTTTCCTACTGACGTACATCTCCCAGATCACGACGTATATCGGTCTACTCATCATGACAATGACTGACCTGCAACCGGTCCTCATGGGAATTCTGATCGCCATGGCGTTCTCACTCATTATCGTCTCGCCGATTTCGACTGTCGGGATTGCGACAGCCATCAGCTTGTCCGGTGTCGCGGCTGGTGCGGCGAACCTCGGTGTCGTCGCTGCCGGATTCGGTCTCGCGATCGCCGGATGGCAGGCAAACGCGACCGGCACATCGATTGCCCATTTCCTCGGTTCTCCGAAGATTCAGATGGCGAACTTTGTCCGACGCCCCATCATGATGCTTCCCATTTTGGCAAATGCGGCGATTCTCGGTGCGCTCGCAGGGATTCTAAAAATTGAAGGAACACCAATCAGCGCCGGGTTCGGTGTGTCAGGTCTCATCGGTCCGGTGAACGCCCTTCACCTCATGCCGGGTGGATTCGCTCTCTTCAACGTCCTGCTCGTCATCGTCTTGTTCGGACTGATTCCGGTCGCACTCGGAATCTTCTTCTACCGTGTGTTTGAACGGACGACTCTCGTCGAATCCGATCATTACCGACTCGATTTCGAGTAAACAAAAAGCCGGCTTCTCCAATGGAGAGGCCGGCTTTGATTATCCTTGAATCATCGCTTCGTATTCTTCTGCAGACATGAGTTTGTCGAGGTCTGACTCTTCCGTCAACTCGACTTCAATCATCCATGCGTTTTCAAACGGTGACTCGTTGACGAGTTCTGGAGAATCCGCGAGGTCCTCGTTCACTGCCGTGATGCGACCAGATACCGGTGCATACAACTCAGAGACCGTCTTCACTGATTCGACTGAGCCGAATGGCTCGTCGAGCAAAATCGTACCATCGACTTCTGGGAGTTCGACAAACACGATGTCCCCTAGTTCGCTTTGTGCGAAATCCGTAATGCCGATGCGGGCTTTCGTTCCATTTACTTCTACCCACTCATGTTCTTTTGAATAACGTAAATTTGCTGGTACTTTGCTCATCCTAACTTCCCCCTCAAATAAATTAGACTCACATCTGTATTATAGCACTTAGCCCCAAACGTCCGTAAAGGACTTTTCTGAAAATCCGACGGTCGTTTTTTCACCATTTGTGACGATTGGTCGCTTCAAAAGCATACCATTGCTCGCCAATAGCTCGAGTTGTTCGTCTTCTGATAGATTCGGTAGCTTGTCTTTGATGCCTTCGTTCCGATAGACTTGCCCGCTCGTGTTAAAGAACTTTTTGAGTGGTAAACCTGATTGTTTCCACAGTTCGGCGAGTTCCTCTTTCGTCGGCGTCGATTCGACGATATGGATATATGTATACTCGATGCCTTGTTCCTTCAACCATTTTTCTGCCTTTTTACATGTACTGCATGGTGGATAGCCGTATAGTGTCACCATCTGTTCATCACCTCTTTCCTCAATGTAGCACACCTAGAGAATTTAAATCACGTCTCAAGCAACCGTTCAATCTCTCGCTTCATCGTTGGGTTGACCACATAGCGTTCTTCGATAAAACGTAAGATGGTCGAGGCTGCGACGCCTGACTTGCCATATCCTAATACCCCGCCCAACAGGAAAGAAATCATCTTGGGCTGTCTCGACTCGACCCGGCGTGTCGGATTGAACGGGTCCCCTTGTTCACCAATTGCCTTCAAGACGTTCTGAACAGCTGCGACCTGGACGAGCTCGAATCCGGCGAGCGTTTCGCCACGACGTTCACGTAGCAAGCCGACGTATAGGTTCGTCAACGCCTCTTCATAATAATAAGCCGCTGTTTCACGGGTGATTTCGAGGCGTGGTGTCGCAAATACCTCGAGCGCCTCGTCCCGTCGCCAGACGACACGTCCTGGCGTATAGGCGATGGTCGCCATTTCATGCAGTTCAAAGACGGCGAACTCACCATAAATGCCATCATGGTACATGATCTTATGCCCGTCCTTCGTGTTTTGGAACTGATAATGAAGCGGTTCGATCTCGAGCCAGTCAAGTCGATCGATAAAGCGCGCCTTCTGCCCATCCTCGACAATCAAAAAGAAATCGAGGTCCGAATACTCATCTAACCGCTCCGTCTCTTGTCCAATCGACCCCAATGCGAGCAGCATGAGCGTCCCGTCCCGTTCGGCTACGGACCGTCCAATGCGTTCCATCCGATCGAGTAATACATTTCGTTTTGTCATCATCTCTCCCCCTCGTCTCTATTGTACGTGGCAGAGCTCAAAAAAAGAAAGGATCGACCGCGTCCGGTCCACCCTTTCTGTCAATTTGATTAGACGATAAACTTGTTCGCTTTGATGAGGCTCGCTGCGACTTCGCGCTTCGTGCCGATCACGTTGATTGGCTGGTAGCGGCTGAATTTCTTCATTGCCGAGAGAAGCATACGTTGCTCGTCGCCAGACGCCGCTGCGTACAACACTTCTTTCGCCATGAGTTCGACTTGCTTGAACACTTGCTCCGCAAAGATTTCAGTGTAGCGGACTTTGAGCGTATTCTTCTCTTCGCCTGAACGGGCAATCGCTTTGTCTGTACGAGCGATGGCTGCTTCAAGCGCATAGATGGCACTGATCATGTCTGCAATCTTCGCCAAGATTTCTTGTTCGTTTTGAAGGTCTTGTTGATACTTCTGAACAGCTGTACCCGCGACCATCAAGTTGATTTTTTTCATGTTCGAAAGGAGCATCTTCTCGCGAGCGAGTGGTGACCCATCCAATTCTTGTGGCATGTAGCTCATGAGCTCTTTTTGAAGTTTTTGCGCTTCTGCGAGGAGCGGTAATTCACCTTTCATCGCTTTCTTGAGGAGCGTACCTGGGACGATCAAACGGTTGATCTCGTTCGTTCCTTCGAAGATACGGTTGATCCGTGAGTCACGGTAGAGGTTCTCCACTTCATACTCTGCCATGAATCCGTATCCACCGTGAATTTGAACGGCTTCATCAACGACATAGTCGAACGTCTCAGAAGCGAAGACTTTGTTGAGTGAGCATTCGATCGCGTATTCTGCGATCGCTTGTGCGACTTTCGATCCGTCGCGCATGTTCTCATCACCGAGTGCGTCCAAGCTATCCTGGAACAAACCACCTGTACGATAGACTGAACTTTCCATCGCATAGATGTTCGCTGCCATCGTCGCCAATTTCTCTTGGATGAGTGGGAATTGGCTGATTGGTGTCTTGAACTGTTTACGCTCGTTCGCGTATTGAACCGAGAGGTCGAATGCACGTTTTGAAGAACCGACTGCTCCGACTGCGAGTTTGTAACGACCGACGTTCAAGATGTTGAAGGCGATGACGTGACCTTTTCCAACTTCACCGAGAAGGTTGTCGACTGGTACTTCGACATCTTCAAGGATGAGCGTACGTGTCGACGATCCCTTGATCCCCATCTTCTGCTCTTCTGCGCCCGTTGAGACTCCTTTGAAGTCACGCTCGACGATGAAGGCACTGAACTTGTCGCCATCGATTTTCGCATAGACGACGAACACGTTCGCGAAGCCGGCGTTTGTGATCCATTGTTTCTCACCGTTCAAGACGTAGTGCGTGCCCGCCTCATTCAAGACAGCTGTCGTTTTCGCACCGAGGGCGTCAGACCCTGAGCCTGGCTCAGTGAGCGCGTAAGCCGCGATCCATTCGCCTGTCGCGAGTTTTGGCAAGTACTTGTGCTTTTGCTCTTCTGATCCGAAGAAAACGATCGGGAGCGTCCCGATCCCAACGTGTGCGCCGTAGCTGAGTGCGAACGAACGTGCTTTCGCGAAGCGCTCCGTGATGATTGAAGATGAGATTTTATCGAGTTGGTAACCGCCGTACTCTTCAGGAACGTCTGCTCCGAGAAGACCGAGCTCGCCCGCTTCTTTCAACAATTCGACAGAGAGGTCGAACTCGTGTTTCTCGATGCGCTCGAGGACTGGCATGACGCGGTCATCGACAAATCCAGCCGTCGTGTCACCAATCATCTTATGCTCATCTGAGAAATCCTCTGGTGTGAAGAGACGCTCCGCGTTGAGTGCGTCAATGACAAAGCTACCGCCTTTAATCAATTCATGTTCTGTACGTTCCATATCCGATTCCCCCTTAAAGTAATTCGAAGACACCAGCCGCGCCCATTCCGCCGCCGATACACATCGTGACAACCCCATACTTCTCATTGCGTCGTTTCATCTCATGCAAGATCGAGACAGAAAGTTTTGCTCCCGTACATCCGAGTGGGTGACCGAGGGCGATAGCGCCGCCGTTCACGTTCACTTTCGATGGATCGATTCCGAGTTCACGGATGACACCGAGTGACTGGCTCGCGAACGCTTCGTTCAACTCGAACAATCCGACTTCTTCTAATTTCACGCCAGCCATCTCGAGTGCTTTCGGAATGGCGACGACTGGACCGATTCCCATCACTTCTGGACGGACACCGCCGACGGCGAACGAAAGGAACTTGGCCATCGGTTGCAATCCTTGGCGTTCTGCTTCTTCACGGTCCATGACGAGGACAGCTGCTGCTCCGTCTGATACTTGTGAAGCGTTACCTGCTGTGACTGACCCTTTGATTTTGAAGGCCGGGCGGAGTTTCCCGAGTGCTTCGATCGTCGAATCGGCACGGACACCTTCGTCATGCTTCACGACTTTCTCCACTTCCGCGACTTTACCGTCTTCACCGAGTACGTGCTCGATGACCGTCACAGGAACGATTTCTTCTTGGAACTTGCCACCTGCGATAGCCGCTGCCGCTTTTTGGTGACTGTTGATGGCGAACGCATCTTGGTCTTCACGCGAGATGTTATATTCGGCTGCAACACGTTCTGCCGTATGCCCCATGCTCATGTAGTACTCTGGTGCCGTCTCCATGATGTGTGGGTTTGGACGGATGACGTGACCACCCATCGGCACTTGGCTCATCGATTCCATACCGCCGGCGATGATTGCCGTCGCTTGACCGATCATGATTTTGGCCGCCGCGTCCGCGATGGCTTGAAGGCCTGACGAGCAGTAGCGGTTGATGGTGATCGCTGGAACTTCGTGCGACAGTCCCCCCCGGACCGCCGCATAGCGAGCGATGTTCATCCCTTGCTCCGCTTCTGGCATCGCACAACCCATGATGACGTCATCAATCGGGCCTTTATATCCTGAACGCTCAAGCGTTGCCTTGATGGCATATCCCGCGAGCTCGTCCGAACGAACGTTACGGAACGATCCGCGTTTTGCTTTTCCGACCGGCGTCCGTGCGCCGGCTACGATGACTGCTTCCCTCATCTGTATTGTCCCCCTTTATCAGTTCCGTAGTGGTTTGCCTTTCACGAGCATGTGTTGCATCCGTTGTTGTGACTTCGGCTCCCCGATGAGGCTTAAGAAAGCTTCGCGCTCGATGTCGAGGAAGTACTGCTCATCGACGAGCGTACCGTATGCCAAGTCGCCACCACTGATGACGTGTGCGAGTTTCTTCGCAATTTTCAAATCGTGCTCTGAAATATAACCACCGTAGAACATTTCGTACGCCGCGAGTTCGAGCGTCGCTTTACCCGTTTGACCGACGACCGGTAACTTCTCACGAACCGGTGCCGTGTACCCGTCAGCCAGTTCAAGGACCGTTTGTTTCGCATCGAACGTCAAGTGGTCGCGGTTCATCGAGATGCCGTCGACCGCACGATGGTAACCGAGTGTTTTCGCATCAAATGCCGACTTCGATACTTTCGCCATCGCGATGTTCTCGAACGTCTGTTGCGCAGCCTTCTCGATGTTTTGCATCGATTTTGGTGTCTGCTCAAGGAGTCGACGGTACGTGTTGACGTTTCCACCCCCACCAGGAATGAGGCCGACACCGACTTCGACAAGACCCATGTATGTCTCAAGTGCGGCTTGCATACGGGCTGCCGGTAAGCTGATTTCCGTTCCACCACCGAGCGTCATACCGTACGGTGCAGCAACGACCGGACGACTTGAATAACGAATCTTTTGAACGACTTGTTGGAACTTGTTGATGATCCAATCGAGTTCGAACCAGTTCTCGTCTTCGGCTTCCATGAGCATCATCGCAAGGTTCGCACCGACACAGAAGTTCTTGCCGTCATTGGCAAGGACCATTCCTTTGAAGTCTTGCTCGACACGATCGATCGACTGTTCGATCATCTGCATGATGTCGACACCGATCGCGTTGTTTGGTGATGTGAATTCGAGTGCGACCACGTCATCACCGATATCGACGAGGCGTGCACCACCATTTTCTAAAATGATGCCGTTTGATTTTGCGAGCGGCTTAAGTTTCAATTCTTTCGGATTGACGGTCTTCTCGACATACGTCTTCGACGCTTTATCGTAATACTGGTCTCCCTTGTAGAATGACGTATTGCCTGCAGCAAGCATCTCATCGATCCATGCCGGGACGTCATAGCCTTCCGCTTTCATACGCTCGACTGATTTCTCAACACCGAGGGCATCCCACATCTCGAACGGTCCAAACTTCCAACCGAAGCCCCACTTCATCGCATCGTCAATCGCAACGATCGTATCGGCGATTTCACCAGTGAGACGTGCCGAGTAAGCGAGCGTCTTCGCCGTGATTGGCCAGAGCAATTGGCCGACGCGACTTTTGTTCAAGATGGCACCTTTCAATTTTGCTTTCGAGCCAGGAAGTGACTTGATTTGATCGAGCTCAGGACCTGTAATCGCTTTCAATTGTTCGTATTCGAACGTCTGAAGATTCAACTCCTGGATGACCTTGCCTTCTTTCTTATAGAAGCCTTGACCAGCCTTTTGTCCGATCCAACCTTTTTCAACGAGTTGCTTCATTTCTGTCGGAACGTCGAACGTGTCCTTCTCTTCCCCTGATTCGAGTGTCTCGTAGACGTTCCCCGCCACGTGGACGAATGTGTCGATTCCGACGACGTCGAGTGTGCGGAAGGTCGCTGATTTTGGACGACCGATGAGTGGACCTGTGATCGAGTCCATCTCTCCGATTGAAGCGTTTTGCTTGAGCATCTCTTCAAACGTGACGAGAAGACCATACGTCCCAATCCGGTTCCCGATGAAGTTCGGTGTGTCTTTTGCTTCGACGACACCTTTGCCGAGACGATCTTCAGCAAAACGTGACATGAAGTCGATGACCGGACGGGCTGTCTTCTCCGTCGGAATGAGTTCGAGCAACTTCAAGTAACGCGGTGGGTTGAAGAAGTGCGTGCCGAGGAAGCGTGATTTCAATCCTTCCGGAAGGGCACTTGCCATCGCTTCGATTGAGATCCCTGACGTGTTCGAGCTGAGAATCGCGTCTTCACGGATGTAAGGTGCAATCTTCTCGAAGAGTTGTTGCTTCACGTCGAGACGTTCGACGACGACTTCGATGACCCAATCCGCTTCTTTCAAACGCTCTAAGTCATCTTCTAAGTTCCCGACTTCGATGAAGTTGAGATGTTCCGCTGTCGCGAGTGGTGCTGGATTTTGTTTCAATAGCTTTTGACGGTTTTCTGAGGCGATGCGATTGCGTACTTCCGGCGACTCGAGCGTCAACCCTTTCGCTTCCTCTTTGGCTGTCAATTCACGTGGTACGATGTCGAGCATGAGCGAACGAATCCCCGCGTTCGCCAAGTGAGCCGCAATCCCCGCCCCCATTACTCCTGAACCGATGACGACCGCAAAACGAATTGAGTTCGTCAAACGGAGGTCGGTTGATTGTTCGATGTGACTCGTCATAGTGTTCCCCCCTAAAATGAGAATGAATAGTGATTCATTTCACGCGTAAAAAAAATCGCAATCACCATCGTGTTTACTCTTCTATCATAAATGAATGAACATTCATTCGCAAGCGTTCATTTTTCAATTTCATTCCATTTTTTGAATGAACGATTAGTTTTTAATGTGTGTGGTATAGACAACAAGAGTCAAATTTAGAAAGGGGAATGTATACATGCATGATAATCGTTTAAACACTGTCGGTAGCCGAAAGGACTTTGAGTCGTTTAAGAAGAAAGCCCAAGAACAGTCGCACCAACCGGGAATCGATTCGAAGATGGAACCTTTCCCGATCTATGAACGGGAAGACTATAAAGGAAGTGACAAGTTAAAAGACAAGGTCGCGATCATCACCGGTGGGGATTCCGGGATCGGAAAGTCGGTCGCCATCTTCTTCGCCCATGAAGGTGCGAACTCCGTCATCGTCTATAAAGACCAAAACGAGCTCGAGGATGCGGAAGCGACAAAAGAACGGATTGAAGATTTAGGGCAAGCCTGCCTCTTGCTTCAAGGAGACCTCGGGGAATCTTCGTTCTGTCAACGAGTCGTTGAAGAGACGCTCGAGACGTTCGGTCGAATTGACATCCTCGTCAATAACGCTGCCGAACAACATCCGCAGGAATCGCTTCTTGACATTTCGGATGAACAACTCGAGAAGACGTTCCGTACGAACATCTTCAGCATGTTCTACTTAACGAAAGCAGCGCTCCCCTACTTAAAAGAAGGAGCGAGCATCATCAATACGACCTCGATCACAGCCTATGAAGGAAACGACCAATTGATTGACTATGCGTCGACGAAAGGTGCCATCACGGCATTTACCCGCTCGCTCGCCAAAAACTTGGCGGACAAGAAGATTCGCGTCAACGGGGTCGCCCCGGGACCGATTTGGACACCGCTCATCCCTTCAACGTTTGACGCGGAGAAGGTGAAATCGTTCGGCGATTCAGCAGAGATGAAACGACCGGGGCAACCGGCCGAACTCGCACCGGCGTATGTCTATCTCGCAAGCGATGATTCGACATACGTCAGTGGTCAAGTCATCCATGTAAATGGTGGAACCGTGATTAATGGATAATTGATCGAAGACTCAGTTCGTAGCTGAGTCTTCTTTTGTGCAGTGCATCCAGAAGAACATCAGGAACTGTTCTTTTGGCTGTCCGATCAAATCGGTCCAGATTTTTGGGTAAGTGAGGACGAGAACAAGAAATCGTAACACCTCCGCTACATAGAAGACCGAACGCATCGACGTTATCCATACATCAAAAAGCACGAACATCCTCGACGGATGTTCGTGCTCATTTTATTTCTTCACCATTCCCTTTAACACGAACGCCACGTTTGCCGGGCGCTCTGCGAGACGGCGCATGAAGTAACCGTACCAGTCACGACCGTATGGCACGTAGACACGGACTTTGTATCCTTGGCGCACGAGCTCGAGTTGACGCTCGACACGGATCCCGTATAACATCTGGAACTCGAACTGGTCGAGTGGAATGTTGTTCTCTTTGACGTGCTCGATGATGGCGTCAATCATATGGTCATCGTGTGTCGCGATGGATGCGTAGTTCCCGTTCGCAAGATGGAGTTTGACGAGCTTCACGTAGTTATGGTCCACGTCCTCTTTTTCAGGGAACGCGACCGTCGCCGGCTCTTTATATGCCCCTTTGACGATGCGGAGGTTCGGCTTGAGCGGCGCAAGATGATTGATGTCATCTTCCGAGCGGTACAAGTACGACTGGATGACCGTTCCAAGACCGTCAAATTCAGACTTCAGCTTTTTAAACAATTCGAGCGTCTTTTCACAACGCTGCTCATCTTCCATATCGATGGCCACAAAGACCCCGACTCGTTGTGCGACCGTCAAAATTTGACGCATGTTGTCTTCAATCAACTCGTCCGAGATATCGAATCCGAGTGATGTCAGCTTGAGTGACATATAGGCGTCTAATTGCTCTTCTGCCATAATTTCAATCGCACGCATGATCTCGTCGCGATTCGTATTCGCCTCTTCGACCGTCTTAATAAATTCCCCGAGATGATCGACCGTGACCGACAACCCTTTCGCATTCAATTCGCGAATCGTCGGGACAGAAGCCTTAAAGTCTTCCCCTGCTACAAAGCGTGATGCACCAAATCGTAGGCCATATTTCTTTGCCAAACTGTTGAGTGTTTTGTTTTGTGACATGTAGATAAATCCATCGCGCAACACTTTTTCCATCTGATTTTCCCCCTTACTTTTACACCCATCTATCTCTATGATGATGTCTGCAATTATTATGACACACAAACGTCATTTCGTCTGTATTTTTGTAACCGTTTGCAGCACTTTCTTCCCAACTTTTCAAAAAAGACAGGCGCCCCGTAGGACGGCTGTCTTATAGGCTTGTCGAAGGTGCGACATAGAGTAAAATACTGAGGAAGATGAACACGCTTCCCGCTAGGACGAACAGATGCCAAATGGCATGGTTGAACGGCAGTTTTTGCCATACATAAAACACGATGCCGACCGAATAGGCGATCCCCCCTGCGAGGAGAAGCATGAACCCTTGATGACCGAGTGATTCATATAACGGACGTATGGCGATGATGCAGATCCAACCGAGTGCGAGGTAAGTCACATTGGACACCCACATGTACTTGCCGGTCGAAAACAGTTTCCACACGATTCCGAGAATCGCAACACCCCAAACAATTCCGAATAGCGTCCAACCGAGCGTCCCGTGAAGGGTCACGAGCGCAAACGGTGTATAACTTCCGGCGATGAGTAAGTAAATCCCCGCATGGTCGAACACTTGCAGCACCCGTTTCGCCCGTGGATGCGGGATGGCGTGCATGAGTGTCGAGAAGAGATAAAGTAAAATCATCGATGCCCCGAATACACTGACCGCGGTGACGTTCCACGTGCTCCCACTCTCTGTGGCGCTCATGACGAGCAAGACGAGGGCGACGATGCTGAAGATGACTCCTAAGCCGTGCGTGATCGCGCTCGCAATTTCTTCCCCGAGCGTGTCGGCATGGAGCATCTCTTTGAGTTGTTCTTGTTTCATGTGCTCCCACCTTCCGTAACTGTTCCTTCTAGTATGGACATTTCCCAATGTTAACGCAATCAAAAACACGGGCTACCGATTAGCCCGTGTCGAGATTATGCGACTTCTTTCACCGGAACGTCACATTCCATTTGTGCTGCCCGCATCGCGCGTGCCCGTTTGTGGAACAAGACGAGAAGCGTCAACGTTCCGAGCGTCGAGATGACGTACGGAAGGACTCCGTCCAGCTTGAAGCCGATCGGCGCCGTCAAGATGTAGAACCAGACTGCATACAACATGAACGTCCCCGGAAGGAGCGCGATGTAGTGGTTTTTCCCTTTAATGTAAAGGTACATCGCCCCGACGAACAGTGCGATGACCGCCGTCGTCTGGTTCGCCCAGTTGAAGTATTGCCAAAGCATTTGGAAGTCCATGTTCGTGAGCACGTATGAGATCGCGAAGAGTGGAAGCGCGATCCAAAGACGCGACGAGAACTTCTTCTGTGCGATTGACATGTAGTCCGCGATAATCATCCGTGCGCTACGGAATGCCGTGTCGCCTGACGTGATCGGTAAGACGATGACTCCGAGAATCGCGAGTGTCCCGCCGATGCTGCCGAGCATGAGTGTCGCCACTTCTTGCACGACGAGTGCCGGAGTGCCCGCACTGATGAGTCCAAGTAATTCACCCGGCTCAAAGATGGCCATCGCCGCTCCAGCCCAAATCATCGCGATGACCGCTTCGGCGATCATCATGCCGTAGAAGATTTCACGGCCGTTGCTTTCTTTCATCGTCGTCCGCGAGATGATCGGCGACTGTGTCGCATGGAAACCAGAGAGCGCCCCACATGAGATGGTAAAGAAGAGGAGCGGCCAGATCGGCAAGCCGTCCGGATGCATGTTCGTCAATGTCATCTCTGGAATCTTGTATCCTTGAGCGAACAAACTGACCGCGATCCCGATGGCACTGATGACGAGTAGTGCCCCGAAGAACGGGTAGATGCGTCCGATGATCTTATCGACCGGGAGAAGCGTCGCCAAGATGTAGTAAGCGAACACAGCGAAGATGACGATGGTGAGCGTCGTTGCATTCCCATCGAACAAGTTGTTGATCATGTTACTCGGAGACGTGACGAACACCGTCCCGACAAGAAGTAAAAGTAAAAGTGCAAATCCATTGACGATATGGCGAAGTGAACGTCCGAGAAACTTCTCCGCTAGTTGTGGCAAGTGTGCCCCGTTATTTCGAAGGGAAATCATTCCTGTCAAATAGTCATGAACCGCACCGGCAAAGATCGATCCGAACACGATCCAAAGGAAGGCGACCGGTCCGTAGAGCGCCCCCATGATCGGTCCAAAGATTGGTCCGACACCGGCGATGTTGAGCAATTGAATCATCGAGTTCCGTTTTTTGCCCATCGGCACGTAGTCGATGCCGTCCTGAGACGCATAGGCGGGCGTCGTCCGCTCTTCCTTGATGCCGAACGTCTTCTCAACGTAACGACCGTATACCAAATACCCGACCAAAAGTAGTGCGAGTGCGACGAAGAATGTAATCATCTGTCAGTCCCCTTTTCCGTACATATGTAGCCGAAACCCCATCAGCTCTTCGGTTTACATGTGTCATGTAACCGATTACATGTTTGATTATACATAAGAGTTAATGATAATGTAAGGGCTTTCATTCACATTTTAGACACTTTTATTCGACAAAAAACGACGCCCGAATTGGACGCCGTTCCGTACTTATTTCAAGTTGAGAGTCGATTGTTTTGCACCAGAACCGTTCGATCCGCTTGCGATGACTTTGTAAGTCCCTTTCGTAAGGCCTTTTTTGAACGTGAACGTGTACGTTCCTGTCCAGCTCGCCTGTACTTTGGCGACTTGCTTGCCTTTCGCGTCTTTCAAGACGACCGTCGCACCCGGTGTTGTTTTCCCGATCAAGGCGCGTGTGCCTGCCTTCACACCTTTCGTCGTCTTCGGTGTCACGATTGATCCATTTTTTAACTCGAACGATGTTGTCTTGACTACTTTTCCTGATACATCTTTCGCTTCGATTTCATATTTTGCTGCAAAGAATCCTGTACTTCTCTTGAATGTGAAGTTCCCATTCTCGTCAGCTTTCGCATAGTCTACTTTTTTCCCGTCTCGTTTAAGGACGAGCGTAGCCCCTTCCGTCGTTTTTCCAGTCAACACGGTTGTATTCGTGTACGTCAAACGTTTCGAGATAGCTGGAGTTCCGACAAAACCTGCACCGACGACTTTCGTTTCCGTCATCGTCTTCCCATTCAATTCGCTTTCAATCGTCAATGACTGACGGAGTTTGAGCGGTTTGACCGTCAAACGGTACATGCCTTCTGCATCGGCTGTCGTTGTCGCGAGAACCGTTTTGCCATCTTTTAATGTCACGTTTGCAGATGGAGCCGTCTTCCCAGTCACGACTTTTGCACCCGGTTTGATGACATCGACCGCGAGCGTCAAGTCAGTTGGCGCCACTTCGAGCTCTGCCGTATAGGTCCGGAAGAGGCGACCTGCCGCATCCTCACGCGTCGCGTCCGTCGCTTCGATACCTTCGTAAAGGTTCAAGTACTGCTTACCCGCATCCGCTGTTTCAAATGTCACCGAACGTTTCGCATCCGCGACAATCTTCCAGTTGTTGTCGGCTTTGTAGTCTAAGTTACTGCCACTCGACACAATATAGTCCGAGATGACGTTACGTGTCTCATACGCTGAGCGATAGACGATGTTCTTCCCACCACCGAGACCTGGGAACGATGAAGAACCCGCGCGATAGTTATTCGTCGCGACCAAGAATTCTTGGTCCATTTTGATCGGTTGTCCGTTGTACTCGACGTTCTTCACGCGGTTCGCGTTCGCATTGACGAGCTTCCCGCCGACATCGAACATCGCAGGACCCGTGACATCGATCTCATACGTCAAACCGTCGAGAATATCGAAGTTGTAGCTACGGAATTGAAGGTTGAGTAAGTTTTCGCCATCTTCTTCGATTTGGTCAAACGCACCCGCTGACATCTCGAGCCAATCCATGACATCTTTTCCTGTCACTTTGACGACTTCGAGCGTGTTCGGATACACGTAAAGGTCCGCGACGTTTTTCAAAGCAATTTGCCCTTTCGGGATATTCGTATAGTAGCTCGCATCTGTCAATTCACGACCACCCGCTTTGAACGGTGCGCCTGCTGACAAGAGTGGTAACTCTTTATAAGCAGAAAGTTCTGGGTTCGTCTCGAGTTCTTTCTCGACATACCACTTCTGTGCGTTCGTCACGAACTGAACCGATGCGTCGTCACGGACCAGTGCGAAGTAGCTTTGGATGTCATCTTGAATCTCACCGACCGGTTGGTTGATATAGTCGATTGTCGCCAAGTGGTCGTCTTCGATCAACGCTTGAATCGTCGGGTCGACCGCCGTATCAGCCGTCACCGTATCGAGTGCTGCTGACGCATCAACGATTTGCCATTTCCCATCCACGAGTTCAAGTTCAAAGTCGATGACGCCGAGGTCCTTCCCTTGGTTATTCGCCATGACGACCGGTTTGCCATTGATTGTCCCCTTCGTCATATCGACGTTCGGGAACGAAGCGAACATGCCTTTCGCATCCGGGAAGCGACCGTGTTGGTGTCCCGTCATGACCATGTCGAGCCCGTCAATCTTCGTGAGTGCGTAACCGACGTTCTCTTCGCTGTCGAGTTGCTCATCCGCGAGCGCTGCACTGTCACCGATCCCTGAGTGCGCGAGAGCGACGACGACGTCCGCTCCCTGGTCTTTTAATTTTTGTACTGCTTCACGTGCGGACGGGATGATATCCTCTGCCGTCACACGACCTTGAAGGTTCCCCGAATCCCATGACATGATTTTCGGAGGGACGACTCCGAATACGCCGACTTTGATCGTATGTGTTTCTCCATCCAGGTCTGTGACCGTTCGTTCGATGATTTGGACCTCTTGTCCATCCACGTTGAACTTCGAGACGATCGGGTTGCCTTCTAAATCTTTGACGTTCGAGTTGACGAAACGCAGTTTCCCTTTCGACCCCTCCATCGCGTTGTATAAGAATTCGAGACCAAAGTTGAATTCATGGTTCCCGAGTGTGACGGCATCGTAGTTCAATGCCGCCATCGCCTTGTACATCGGATGTTCGAACGCTTCATTTTTTCCAGCTTGGCTCTCACGGACGTAATCGCCAAACGGTGTCCCCTGAATCGTATCCCCGTTATCGAACAAGAATGTGTTCGTTTCCCCAGCGGCTGTACGATGTTCATTGATGAGTGTCGCGACTTTCGTCAATCCGATCGTGTTATCGACCTTGTCTTGGAAGTAGTCGTAGTTCGTGATGTTCGTATGTAAGTCTGTCGTCTCTAAGAAACGGAGCTTGACGATATCCTCGTCCACTTCTGCCAAGACGTTCGGTGCCTGTAGCGGCAAAACGGTTGGTAACACGAGCGCAGTCGCGATCGACCATTTCAATGCGGTTTTCATGTGATTGTCCCCTTTTTCTGGTTGATAATTGTCTAACCATATTCAATATAACACCAGCTGTCTTTCCCTCCTATTAATTTTTTGTATAAAAATAGACCTAATTCCCTTTACAAAAATTAGGTCTATCATCCTATTATTGTTTGATACGAACAGTAAACGGTCCATCTCCGTCAATTTCTTCAAATGTGACTGATACCGGGTACGCATGTTTACCGTAGACCGACTCTTCGAGACGAATCATCGTGAAGCCGACCACGTCCTCCCCACTCACGAGTTCAAGCGGGAGTTTCTCAACGTTCAAGTGGCGGTCGTAGCCGTTGCGAAGGAGAATCGTCGCCGTGACGTCCGTCTCTTCCTTCTCCACCGACACGAGCATCAAGTTGAACTCGTTCTCTCCGACTGGCGGTGTCGAGATGTTCGTCCGCATGAGCTGTTGCCATGCAACCTTCGAGAACTTCGCTTCTTCTTCCGATGACACGGGCTGAAGCGGATCGATCGGGTTCATTTGGAAGACGAGTCGGAGCGAGTCGTAGGATTCTATTTCTCCGAACATCTCATCTAAGAAGAAGTCCAAATAAACCGGTTTGCTCGTCCACGCCTCAAAGCTCGGCAATTCAGAACGTCCGAGGACTTTCCGGCCGATCGGGACGTTATTCGCGTCTAACAAGAGGACCGGCAATTCGTTGATTTCGAACGAGCTCGGAAGCGTGTTGCGGAACAACGCCACGATCGACAAATCATGCCCGAGCGATTCGGCATTCAACAACTCAATCGAGAGTTGATTGTCGAGAAGTGGAGGGAGTCGTTTCGCATGATAACGGAAGACGTACTCGTCCTCTTTCGGGATCCCCATCGCATCGTCGATCACGAGCGTCAATTGGCGCCCTTCCTCTTTATTTCCTGTCTCAATCTGTTTACGTTTACGAAATCCTAGCATTATACTTCCTCCTCTGCCATCTCGGCGAAGTAACGGTCGAGTTGGCATAGTTCCGTCGTGACATCCCGTGCGATATTGATATACGTCTGTTCGAAGATTTCCAGTCCTTCTTTTCCGAACTGACGGCTCGGGTCTTCCTGACCGTAGCTGCGAAGCCCGATCCCTTCTTTCAATCCGCTCATCGTCGTCAAATGATCCGTCCACTTCATGTCGACGGCGCGGAGAAGCGACTCTTTCGCGAAGAGGACGATGTCGTCCTGTTCGAGGCGCGACGCCGTCGTAGCGATGATCGCCTCCATCCAGTCGTTTAAAGCATCCTTCAGTTCACGTGTATCGGCGATGTCATTCGCCCATGTCGGCTCCTGCATCGTCAAGTATCGCAAGTCTTCTTTCAACTCATCGATCGGCCATTCCTCAGGTACGAGTTCATCCGATACATGCATGTCGATGCTATTCTCGAGGGCGAGACGCATCATCCCGAGGACGTTTTTCGTGATGGCATCCGCATCGGCGTTGACGGCCTGGTTACGAATCGTATAGATGATATTCCGTTGCTCGTTCAAGACGTCATCGAGTTTGAACAAGTAGTCCCGAATCGAGACGCCGAGTCCTTCGATCGTCGTCTGCGCATATTCGATGATCTCGATCGCATCTTTCGTTGAGACCTCACCTGTCGCACTCGGCTTCAACTTCTTCTCCACGCGTTCTAACTTCTGAGCCGCATAACGTTTCACGATCTCATCTTCGAGCGAGACGAAGAACTCGGTCGCACCCGGGTCGCCTTGACGTCCCGAACGACCGCGGAGCTGGTTGTCGACACGTTTTGACTCATGCCGCTCCGTCCCGATGACGAAGAGACCGCCCGCTTCCTTCGCTTTTGCATCGAGCGTGATGTCCGTTCCACGTCCGGCCATGTTCGTCGCAATCGTCACTTTGCCGAATTGACCGGCGTCCGCGATGATATCCGCTTCCTGAGCGACCGTCTTCGCGTTCAACACGTCATGCTCGATCCGCTTCTTCTTCAAATGCTTGCTGATGGCTTCCGATTGTGCGATCGAGGTCGTCCCGATCAAGACCGGACGTCCCGTCGCATGTAGTTCTGCCACTTTCTCAGTGACCGCCGCATACTTTTGCTCGGTCGTCATGAAGATGCGGTCCGGATGGTCGACACGCTGACGTTCGCGGTTCGTCGGCACTTGGACGACGTCCATGTTGTACGTCTTCAAGAACTCTTGACGTGACGTCTGAGCCGTCCCCGTCATCCCACCGACGAGCGGGTACATGCGGAAATAGTGCTGAATCGTAATTTCCGCCGTCGTCTTGTTCTCTTCGGTGATGGTGACGCCTTCTTTCGCCTCGAGCGCCTGATGCAACCCTTCCGACAGGCTTCGTCCTTCCATGATGCGTCCCGTGAACAAGTCGATGAGTTCAATCTTGTCTTCTCGGACGATATAGTCGACGTCAAGCTCAAACAAGACGTTCGCACGGAGCGCCTGGACGAGATAGTGATAGAGCACCTGGTGTGAGGCGCTGAACAGGTTATCGATGGCGAACAGCTCTTCAATCTTGACGATCCCTGCTTCCGTGAACGTCGCAGATTTCGACTCGAGGTCGACCTCGTAGTCGGTCTCCTCGAACTCAGAAATGATCTGTTGTGCCAACTGTTTCAACCGGATATGTGACCGGTCCTTCTGCGCGATGATGAGCGGCGTCTTCGCCTCATCGATCAAGATGCTGTCGACTTCATCGACGATGGCGAAATGGAAAGGACGTTGGACCCGTTCTTCCGGCTTATGGACAAGGTTGTCACGCAAGTAGTCAAACCCGAACTCTGTCCCGACCCCATACGTGATATCTGCCTGATATGCGGAACGCTTCTCGTCCGCTTCGATGTCTGGTACGTTCAAACCGACCGTCAACCCGAGGAAGTCATGGATCTTCCCGATTTGTTCCGCGTCACGTCTCGCCAAATAATCGTTGACCGTGATGACGTGGACGCCTTTTCCTTCGAGCGCCTTGACGTAACTCGGCAAAGCGGCGACGAGCGTCTTCCCTTCCCCCGTCGGCATCTCCGAGATGTTCCCTTCGAGGAGGGCGAACCCACCGATGAGCTGGACGTCATAGTGACGCATTCCGAGCACACGGACTGACGCTTCGCGGACGAGAGCGAACCCTTCTTCCGCGATGTCGTCCACTTTTTTTCCATCCAAGAGACGTGCTTTGAGCGTCTCCGTATATGTACGCATCTCGTCATCCGAGAGGGCTTTCATCGTTGTCTCTAATTCATTAATACGCGCGACCCGTCGTTCGTACGCTTTCAAACGCCGGCTTTGATCATTCGTTAACTGTTTTACAAATTGGATCACACTAATAGCCTCCATCTTTCTATCAATTCATCACTTACATACCCGTCTATTATAACGAAAATCGAACCAATTCGGAGACTTTTTTACGAAAACTTCCTAAAAGTTGGTTTTTTGACACGTGAAAACCTATAAATTTTGGTTAATTTTCAAAAAGTATTTGTAAAAATATTTTCAATTCACTATTTGAGATGACGTGAGACCGTGTTACGATGAAAAAAACAGAACATTTGTTCGTAAAAAGGAGTGGTGACGATGCGCAGACGAATCTTTTGTATCGACAGCGTCTCGTTCTATGCCAGTTGCGAGTGCGCCGCGCGCAACAAAAATCCTTACAAGACAAAGCTCGTCGTCCTCTCGAACCTCCAGGACAGCGGGGCACTCGTCCTCGCGGCGACCCCGAAAATGAAGCAGCTCGGAATCAAGACCGGGTCACGTCGCTTCCACATCGACCGCCTCCCGTGGCACGAACGACGAGACGTTTTGTATGCCGAGGCGCGGATGAGTCATTATTTGAACGTCTCCATTCAAATCATCCACATCCTGCATCAGTTCGCCCCGCCCGAGGCGATTCGCGTCTATTCGATTGATGAGACGCTCGTCGACATGAGCGGGACGGAGCGGCTGTTCGGAAATGACGAGCACGTCGCCCACCTCATGCGTGCGACGATCTTTCGCTATACAGGCATTCCCGTCACCATCGGCATCGGACCGAACAACGTCCTCGCCAAGCTCGTCCTCGATTTGCATGCGAAAAAGAAAGGTGTCGCCACATGTCTCCTCCATGACGTCGAACGGCTCATCCACCCGGCGCCGATCGAGAAGATGTGGGGCGTCGGGACGAAGATGGCGGTCCACCTGCAGCGGCTCGGCATCTGGACGATTGGGGACTTGGCCCGCTACCCGCTCGAATCCCTTCATGAAAAGTTCGGTGTCATCGGTGCAGAACTTTGGCATCACGCTTGGGGCATCGACGAGTCGCCGACCATCCTGCCGGCGAGCTCCTTGTTCGGTGCGAAACGGATGCGACCGAAGTCGATCGGACACGGCATCACCCTCATGAAAGACTACACGACGTATTCCGCAATCCGGCTCGTCTTACAAGCGATCGCGGTCGAAGTCGGCATGCGAACCAGGCAAGCGGGACTCGTCGGAGGGACGATCCATCTCGGGGTGCGCTATACGCGGACGAGCGACCGGGGTGGCTTCAGTAAACAAAAGAAGCTCCCCCGCTTCACAGCGGACGAGCAAGAGTTTCTCCCGATCTTATTGCAGCTATTTTTAGACGGCTGGGAAGAGACGGAGGCCGTCCGTTACGTCTCGGTCGCTCTCGGCAAGCTCGAGCCACGGAGCGATCACGTCCAGTTATCGTTCTTCGAAGACGAATGGGCGAAAGCGAAACGGCTCGACTTCCTCGATTTGATCGACGGCCTGAACGTCCGGTTCGGTCGTGGCACGATCCGACCGGCGTCGAGCCTACTAAAAGACAGTCCGCTCCGGACGCGCCAACGTCTAATCGGCGGACATAAACAAGGAGGCGATTACTCATGAGCAAGACCCGCTATCGTGACCGGGGTGAGTTGAAATGGATCCCATTTCTCATGCCCGAGCACGTCGCCCTACTGAAACGTTATTATGCCCAAATCCAAAAGATCGAACTGCCCGACTTGGACGAACAACTCCTCTACCTCTGGCAGACCGAGCTCGAACGGGCCATCCGTGAAGGCGACCAAGTCGAAGTGACCCTGTTCGTGGACGGCTTGACGACAAGCATGCGCGGCTACGTCCATGCCATCTATTACGCCGAGCGCGAGGTCGAGCTGTTCGACGGCAAAGTGCGCCGCGTCCCGTTCGGCGACATCTTGTCCGTTCGTTAAGATGCCTCGATCGCTTCCTGGGTCGTCTCGAACGTTTCAATCCCGTCGAGTAGCCCATAGTGAGCAAGCGTCGCGCGGACCGATGGCGACAAGTGCGCGAAGATGACATGCCGGTCGGCTGCTTTCAGCTCGGTGATGACACGCCGCAACTCTTCGACCGCGGTCACGTCGATGACCGGACAGCGGTGAAAGTTGAAGATGAACACGTTCGGTTCCCGATGGATGTGGTGGAGGACGTGCTCGAACAACTCGACTGCACCGAAGAAGAGCGGACCTTCGACACTGAAGACGATTTGGCCGTCCCGCGTGACGTACCGTTCTGTCCGTTCGCGTACATCAATCGTATCGGCCATTCGTTTCGCAAATAGCGCGAGCGCACAGATGACGCCGACCTCGACGGCGACGACCAAGTCGACGAATACCGTCAATAGTAATGTGACAAGAAGGACGAGCGACTCGGATGAACGATGACGCAACATCGCCATCACGTGATGGCGTTCGGACATGTTCCAGGCGACCCGCATCAAGATCGGAGCGAGTGCGGCGAGTGGCACATAACTCGCAAACGGGGCGAGGACGAGCACCGCAACGAGGACCGTGATCCCGTGGATGACACCGGCACGTCGGCTGACCGCTCCCGCCTGAATGTTTGTCGCCGTCCGGGCGATGGCACCTGTCGATGGGATCCCACCGAAGAACGGTGTGATCACGTTCGCAAGCCCTTGCCCGAACAGTTCCTTGTCTGGCTTCATCTTCGTCCCCGCCATCCCATCGGCGACCGTTCCCGAAAGAAGTGACTCGAGCGCACCGAGGAAGGCGATGGCGAACGCAGACGGAAGGAGCGTGGTGATCAAGTCGACGTCAATCGCGAGCCAGTTGAATGTCGGCAGTCCGCTTGGGATACCGCCGTAGGCACTCCCGATGGTCGCGACCTCACCCGGGATGAGGAGACTGACGAACGTCGGGACAAGCATCGCCATGAGTAAGAGCGGTAAACGAAACGGCAGCTTCGGCACGAGCCAAAGCGTCAAGAAGCCGATCCCGGCAATGACAATCGGCCACATGGACGCTTCGGGCAACGCCTGACCGAGACGAAGCAGATTCTCATGAAAATGTGGCGCCTTCTCAAACGTGACCCCGAACAACTCATCGAGCTGGTCGACGAAGATGACGACGGCAATCCCTGCCGTGAAGCCGATGGTGACGGCACGAGGCATGAAGCGGATGAGCCGTCCGACCCGAAGCACACTCATGAGGAGCAGTAAGATCCCCGCAAGAACGGTCGTGACGAGCAACCCCTCATATCCGTACGCGAGGACGACACCCGAGACAATCGGGATGAACGCTCCCGTCGGTCCGGCAATTTGGAACGTCGAACCTCCGAACATGCTGACGAGGATTCCCGCGAAGATGGACGTGTAGAGCCCATATACCGGTGGGACGCCTGAGGCGATGGCGAATGCCATGGCGAGCGGTATGGCGACGACACCGACCGTGATTCCGGCCGAGATGTCCTTTTGCCACATCTCACGTGTGGAGAGTGAGTCTTGCATCATACATTCCTTCTTTCCAATCAGTTCAAAAACGAGTTCAGTGTACGCCTGGAAAGAGGGCTTGTAAACGGGTTGAGAAAAACGTTAACAGAATGTACAAAACAAGAAGCATCACGTCTATAATTGGTTAAAGAGACCATCGTTCAGTCAAACATGTCCTAGCAAGCTGTTTGAGCGAATCGTTCAATTCGAATAACCGAGTGGTGATGGCCAACTTATCTCCATAACGAATGATATCTTCTCGCATCAATTCTTCTTGGCTTAACAACTGATGATGGAGATACACCGTCTCGAGTAATTGGAGCAGTTGTTCCCCTCGAACTTCACGAATGATGGACTCGTCTCCGTCACAATAACCTTCGAGAAAACCTGTTGCTATGGCTTTCAATTGTTCTTCACACGTATCAAACCGATGCTTTCGGTAGCGCTCCGTTTGTGACAATGCGAGAAAGTAGTTCTCATATAAATTCATGAAGTTCCCTGCCATACCTCGCGGTGCATAGACGATTGGATACGGGTCGATTAAACAGACACGATTTCCTTTCACTAAAATATTTTCTGGAGACGCATCTTGGTTAACGAGACTTGGGACAGAAACCTGTTTGTTCCGCAATTCTGTCGCCGCATGAAGCATTTGCGCTACTACATCGTCTTGAATTTCAGGATATGCTTCACACAACACTTTGTAATCTGCCAACTGTTCATCACTTTCTTCTCGGACAAACGTATGTAGATCCCCGCTCAAGCTACCATGCAGCTTCTCTTCTTCCGTCCAAATCAAATATCCGAGTCCTTCGACACCGTGTTCAATTTGATCCGTTTTCCGATAGATTTCCCCTACTTGGACTCCGATATGGGCAGCTTGCTCTATCGTCATTGTATGTAACGAAAGTGAATCGCCTCCGAACGACTCTAATGTATACGTGAAATCAGGAGATACGTAGAATTCGTAAAAATCAGGCACCGCTCCAGGAACGGCTTGGTTGACGGACTGATAATATAGCTTCGTAGCTGCGTACTCTGCCGTCAAGGCATTAGAATCGAACGCCACTCGCTTTCCATACGCCACTTCTTTCGGAATCCGAAGAACCCGTTCGCAACCATCTTTTACGACTTTCCACGCCTCATGCCAAGCACCCTCACCAAGAAATCTCGGTTCGGCGACCTCGGCATGCCTAAACAATTTGAGCCGTTTTTCATTATTATTCATTTGCTGTGTCATCGATTCATTCAATCCTCCATATCTCAATTCAATCGCCTAATTCGAATGACTCGGCGTAGAGTGAAGACTTCACCATTTCCTCGGAAGGTAGATTCGTCCACGCCTCGACTTCTAAATCAGGATGTTCATGTAAATAGCCATTCACAATCTCTCCCCCGATTTGATAACCGCTCCATCTGGGAACGCCTAGGGTTTCATCCCCGTTCGTCAGTTGAGCATAATCCACTTGACCGGTCGCGATTTGGTCCATCAATTGCTCTCTGGTCGTAGGATCTAACTCATCCATCCAAACCGGTCTCACATCCGGATAAAGCGATTTTGCAAATGTATCCGCCTTCCCCTCCCCAACGATGTAATCCAATAGAGACGTCGAGCGCACTTCCGGATCTTCAGCGAGGACTGTATGGTGATACTCGTGCGCCATTACAAAAGCAAGCATTTCCAAATCCACGTCTTCGCGAACGAGAATCACGATGACATCTTTTTCTAACGCAAATGCGGTCACCCCGCCCATCGATTCAACCGCATTATCGAAATCCGTCAACAGAGGGGCAATGAAAACCACCTTATCCTCTCCCGCTAACTGTTTCGCTGAATCGCGTGCCGCTTGTTCGATCGTTCGTTGAATCTCAGTCTCTCGTGCCTTGAGTTGATCAATCCGTTCCGATAAAGCCTTTTTATACGGTGTCGGCGCAAAGAATGGACGTGCATACGCAAACGGAAGTGCTACGTCCAGTTCGTCCGCTGCATCTTTCATATCTTGAACGACGGTTTCCTCGAGCTTCGCTTGATCACCTTGTCGAGAAGATGCCTCGTCACTTTCGTTTAAGTAATTGGCATAGCTCTCGTACAAGGGGACGAACGTGAACGTTTGATTCGTGTCTGTTTTGACGATACGCCATGCTGACTCAGTATCCGAAGGGTCCGAAACTTCAGAGGGCGAACAGCCGCTTGTGATGAAGATTATTATGAATAGAATGAAGAGTCGTTGCTTTTTCACATGTATATCTTTCCTTTCTGTGTAAGGTTACATTGATTGTACCGTATTTCCAAAAAATAGAATAAAAAAGACGCACCTTTCGATGCGCCTCCCTTCAATTCGTCGGAGCCTCTACGACTTGATCGCCATCTTCCGCGTCTTTCGCCAGCAACTTCACATGACGACCGAACAGCCACATGACGACGAGATGGGCTTTCGCCTGCGTCTTCGTATAGAACCACCACGGAAGTGCCGGTACGAACTCATGGATGGCGACGAGTCCTTCATCCGACTCCGGTAATCGTCGGAACTCGAGACGCCCTGTCTGATCCTCTTCACTTAACTTGACGAACTTGCCCCCGTCAATCGCAAAGGATGCCATATCGTCCGTCGCTTCTTGTTCAAGCGATAGATGAAGCGCGACGAACGATGGATCGAGAAGCGCAATCTCCCAATCATCGTCTTCTTTTGTCGTCTGAATGAGCGGATACATAAAACGACCGAGCCACTCGAAGTACGTGTCCGCCATCCAAAGCGCCGACTTTTCTTCCGGCAGACCGAACCGCTGAATCGAACGGACGGTATACGATTTCGGTTGCTTTTTCTTCTTACCGCCCGAGGACTGCTTCTCTTCTTCCTCAAGCGCATGTTCGACCGCCTGTTTGAACGAAATCTCTCCCTGAGCGATACCTTCGACCGTGTCTTCTGCGACCATCGCGTGCCCCATGCTCTCGACGAGCGGATAGACGGTCGCCTTCGGTTCACCCGTGACCGCCATGACCCACAGGCGCGATAGTTTGATTGTCGGGAACGGGAAGTCGATCAAGACGCGACGCTTATCCATGACTTCGGCCGTCTGCTCGATCATCTTCCGATACGTCATCACCTCAGGACCCCCGATGTCGATATGACGGTCATAAAGCGACTCGGCACCAACGACCGAGATGAGCGCCTGAACGGCTTCCCGGATGTCGATCGGGTGTGTTTCCGTCTTCGTCCAGCGTGGCAAAATCATCGTCGGCAAACGCTTGACGAGCTTCGCTAAAATCGGGAACGACGAACCTTCCGGACCAATGATGAGTCCTGCCCGTATCGTCGTCACCGGCACGCCCTGACCACCGAGAATGCGTTCGACCTCAAGTCGACTCTTCAAGTGACGCGACAACGTCTTCTCTTGTTTCGGGATGATCCCACTCAAATAGACGATCTGCTCAATGTCGTTCGCCTTCGTCGCCCGGGCGAAGTTATCGGCAATGAGCGCGTCCATGTCCTCGAACGTCGCCTGCGTCAAGCCGCCATCCGGAATCATCGAGTGCACGAGGAACATCGCGTAATCCGCGCCCTCACATGCTTCTTTTGTTGCCTCATATGAAAACAAATCACAGGCACGCCACGTGATATGGGCCTCATCTTCTTTATTCTTCGTCGCTCGCGATAACGCGATGATGTCATACTCTTCCTTCAGCTGCTCCATCACGTTCGAGCCGATATAGCCGCTCGCCCCCGCAATGACAATCGTTTTTCGCATAATGGTCACTCCCCTAATTATTCGCATAGAGGTAATGTACCCTTCTTTTTTAAAAGATAAATCAGTCTAAGTATGTAGAGCCTGCTCGACCGATTCATACTAAAATGAGAATAATTAGAAAAAGGAGGGATATTCATGGGATTTTGGTACTTTCTTTTGCTTGGATTGGGAGTAATCCTCATCGTGCGAGGGATTGCAAGTAGCGCGAAACAAGGTGGACTGATTTTAGTCGGACTTGTGATGGTCGGGGTATCCATATTTATGTTCCAAGATGGCAGTGCGGACTTGGTCGCGAATTGGTTGGATCAAATCACCGGTCAATAAGTCACATTCTCGAGTAATCGCGAGGTCCATTGACAACCTTTTAACGTCTTCAATCTTGAATTGATATGGAAGGAGCTCGACAATGAAACAGTTCAAACGAGTAGGTGTTGTGGCGTTATTCGCCTTGATTGGATTTGCTCTTTTCCATTATGCGACCGAGTCGAAGACAGGTTCCGCTGCATGGACGACAGAAGCTGCGACACATCACTTCAAAGATATCTTAGAAGCGCAGCGAGAGGCGATTGAAGCGCATACTCCTCTTGAGAATATCGAGCGAACGAAACTGTCACACGAAGATGACGTCGTCCGGCTCCTCCTCGGTCAGCGGGATTGGGTCGAGCAATTCCACTATACGATTCAGGAGGTACAAGTGGAAGAAAAAGGTGGACTTCTATACGCAAATGCTTATGTGACAAGAAATCTTCAATTTGAGAGTGGTGTCACGACCGGGCTTGGTGACGAGATGACGATTCAATTGAGGTCTCCGAATGAGACGATCGAAGAGGTGGAGCTCGACAATCATAGCGTGACACAATCAGGCCAACCCTTTTTCAAACGCTGGATCAGTCGAGTGTTTGACTGAACAAATCCCACTTTCCGATTGGAGAGTGGGATTCTTTTTTAAAACGATAAATCTAAACCAGTACCATCATCAAGAAGTTCTCCGTTTTTAGCGGTATAGTCAACACGAATCTCGGCTCGCTTCAAGATGAGTGAACACCAATCCCGCCAAAAGCCACTTCAAGTAACGTTTCATGTCGACTCCTCTCATAACTGTTTGTTCATGGCGATGGACGCTTCTTGGAATCCGAGTCGTTTATATAATCGCTGTGCGTCTGGATTCGTACCGAATACACTTAGTCCAATGGATGTTGCGCCAAGTTCTTCTGAGGCAACTCTTTCAAGTTTCTCAAACACCGCTGTCGCATACCCTTGCCCACGGTACGTCTCTTCAATCAAAATGTGATATATGAAAACGCGTTTTGATTCAGCTTGAAACGCATACCACAAAATTCCGACACGAGTGTCTCCGTTCATCACATGAACAATCGTCTGTCCTTCACCGGGTTGATTGTCTGGGAAGAGATCCCGAATCAATTGAGTCGATTCCTCTTGCGCCAACACCATCGGAAGTTGATAGTTGCGCGCGACATCTTTTGCATAATCGTCAATCAACCAAGTCACATAATTCGCGATTTCTGGTCCCGTCATCCTGACAAAATGAATGGTCATCTGTTTACCCCTAATCGTTTTCCCTTAGTGTAACATACAATTTTTGGAATCACTGTTTCTAGTGAAGTTCAGGATTTTGTAAGGTTGCCGCAGATTATATGTAAGGTGCTCCCTTCATACTCGGAAGAGGAAATTGAAAGGAGACATCTATATGAAAGCCACACCATCACATGAACGAATCAATGTCCTCGATACACTACGAGGCTTCGCCTTATTCGGGATTGTTTTTATGAACATTCTCAGTTTATTACGTCCGAGCGACCCAAACACCGTCATGGAACATTACTATAT
Organism: Exiguobacterium sp. s43; assembly: GCF_018617255.1. Lineage (GTDB taxonomy): Bacteria > Bacillota > Bacilli > Exiguobacteriales > Exiguobacteriaceae > Exiguobacterium > Exiguobacterium profundum. Next base: position 708,373 of record NZ_JACSJT010000001.1, on the reverse strand, counting down.
ATACGCCCTTCACATCTTCATCGACGGGAAGTTCTTTATGATCTTCTCATTTTTGTTTGGCGTCGGGTTCTATCTCTTTATTCACCGAGCAATAGAGCGTGGAGATCGCGCATACGTTTTATTTACGAAACGATTGCTCCTCTTACTCGGCTTCGGCTTGATTCATATGCAATTTCAGCCGGGGGAGGCGCTAACGATTTATGCCGTGAGCGGGCTGCTCCTCCTGTTCGCATACCGTCTTCCTCGGTCAGTTAATTTGATTCTAGGTCTGATCGGACTAACTGTACTCGCTTATACCGGCACGAAACTGTTAATGCCGCTTGCTCTCATCTTGCTCGGGCTTGCAGCGGGGCAGTATGAGGTGTTTCGTCACGTCCATACGCACCGGGTACGTTGGCAGGTCGGACTGGTCGTTACCGGTATTTTATCCGCCGGATTTGTCTGGCTACAATATACGAATTTACCAAGCTTATCGTATTTCAATGTCGGCTACACCCCGACTAATGAAGAAATTCAAGCATATATCCGTATGCTCGACTATTCGAATTGGTCAGCTCCCTTTTTAGCGGCGTTCTATATCACCATCCTTGTCAATATGAGTCAACTACGGACGACACGTTCCTGGTTCGCCCCACTTCAAGCGTTTGGTCGTATGGCGTTGACGAATTACTTGCTTCAAACTGCACTTATGGTGACTGTTGCTACATTCGGACAGACGTTCACAACGATTGAAACAGGACTATGGGCAATCGTCAGCAACGCCGTATTGATCGTATTCAGTATGGTATGGCTTCGCCGTTTCACATACGGACCGATGGAAAAGGTATGGCGGCTTGGGACATACTCTCGCTTCGGACAAGGTATCCTATCGTCAAAATAATGTAATGTTGAGGAAGGACAGCTGTCAAAAGTGTCCTTCCTCAATTGTGTTTGCAGGAGTGAATTCAATTTCATATGCTTCACCAAGCTCTCCTTGTAAACGCTTCGAAAGTAAGTCTCCTTCACGATTATGTTGCTCCACCTTGATTTCCCATCCTTTAGCAAGTGCATCCGTGTCCCAGTCAATCCATTCTCCGAATCGACTAACCCATTCATAGAAATCACGCTTCAATTGGTCAGAAATCGTAAACTCATTCAATTCTATATTGTATCGACAGGTCGCACACCATATCGGGTCCGCCCCCACATCCGCCTCTATAGTGATTCTTTTCAAATTTTCACAATCACAAATCCTTTTCATTCATTCGCCCCCAGGTTTAAGGTTAGATTCTGCATACGTATTCAAAATTAGGAGGATATCCTTTTGATTTATTCAGTCGAGAAACGTAGAAATGAAAATGGTGTGCAGATTATCTTTCATACAATTAATGGCTTAAGTGGATTAGATGAGACTAGTTGGTTATTCCCTTATTCAGTGACACGAACTAAAGAAAACCATTGGTCTACGCGAACAAATGATTTTCTAGGTTTAATATAAAGTGTCTTTAGCAACTTCATTTGTTGGATCTAGAACAAGAATTTTTTCCGCGATGGACTTTGCTTGTTCATCACTTACAATCTTTTCTGGGACGATGTTCAGAAATAACAGGTTCTCTAAGCGCTTCACATCTGCAGCATCAGTCAAATCCACGGCTCTTTGAGCATGGTATAAGGAAGAGGTATAAGCCCCTTCAATGTGGCAAAGGGGCTGTGATAGGACTTGAAAAGCTAAGTCATGTAATTTATCGTCCTCTGTGTCCAATAACAGATAGACGAGTACGGAGTAATTCGACAGATTTTCATTATCATACGCCAAAGTTAATAAATCATTTTTAAATGTTTCAAAATCAGTAGTTTGATAGATGTCTTATACTTCTTTAAACCGGCCTGACACAATTAAAGTTTCTAAATTATTTGACACTGTTTATTCACCTACGCATTACTTATTTCTTTTTCTCCATGGATTATGGTAATGAAGCATTTGTGCACTTATAAAGATTAATTTTGGATATAATGGGTTTAAATGTTAAAATTAAAAATCGAAGGGGGACTTTAAATGATCAAAAAAAATCTTATGGGTACTATTGATGATGGGGTTAACTCTATTTATTATTACTTTACAAATCAATCGATTGGGTGAACTGACACCGGAGATACAAATGACATTATTTATGTCGCTAGGAATTGTTGTCGTATTATTTATTCCACCACTCATCATGTCGTTCTTTTCAAATCCAATTATTTCATATCTAAACATTGCATACCAGGGAGTAATCGCTATATCTTTTTTAGGAATGTTGCCTATTGGTTTTATGATTCCAAACGGTATGTTTACAGCGATTATAGCATTGCTTGGGGTCGGGATTAGCTCGATGAGTATCATAACAATTTTAAGAACTAAAGAACTGAGTATTAGAAACTAACATACAAATATTCAAGTGAAAGTTAAAAGTGATGTGCTGATGTCTATGCTGTTCAACTATAGTGAATACTAAAACAAAAGTCGAACCTGTTTAATTAGGTTCGACTCTTTTCATGCCTTCGGAGTCCAATTGTTTTCATAGCCATTTTGAACGGCATAGTGATACAAATGAATGAGTTTCGATTCTTTGTATGTAGACATGTGTTCTGCCGTACGCAGTTCATGATTTCGTTCTACCAAATTGTAAAGATAATCGATATTCGCTAATCGATTATTTTTACTCGTATTACATGTCGGGCATGACAGCACAAAATTCCATAAGACATCATTTTGCATATAAGACCAAGGAATGAAATGATCCACGTGAATTTGTTTTACAGGCTTTAGGCAATAGAAGCACATTGAGTGCCCCTGACTTAATAAAATTTGTTTAAACTCCTCAAGCGATTGGCGGACAGCAGAGGAAGAACGATGGACGTACCATGAATTTCTGCATGAAGTGTTTCATTACGAACAAAAGCGACGCGAGCAGAAACTACAGGATCGGCTGACGAGATGGGCGAACTTCCCTGTAGAACGTCACCTGGATGAGTTTGAGCTTGAACATCTACGCTCGATTGGTGTACGCCAGTTCAAGCAACTGAGAGAGTTGAACTGGCTTAAAAGCCATCATAATTTGATTCTTTTGGGTCCCCCTGGGACCGGCAAGACCCACCTCGCCATCGGTCTAGGACTTGACGCCATAAAGATTGGGAAGAAAGTCAGCTTCGTTGCGATGGGGGAAGCTCTTCACCTTCTAAAAACCCGGAATGTCATCCGTCGTTCCGAAGTCCGTTACAAACGACTCGTCGAGTCGGAACTTGTCATTCTGGATGACATGATGTACATGGCATTGAAGCAACGTGAGACCAATCTTCTTTTTCAACTTATCAATGAGCTTTATGAAAAAAGCTCAATCATTCTAACGTCGAATAAGCGACCAGAAAGCTGGGGCGAATTGATTGGTGAGCAAGGAATCGTCACAGCTATTCTTGATCGGCTCTTACATCGTGCAGAAATCATTCAAATGGACGAGGAAAGCTACCGGATGCGCTATCGCTCTACTATTTTTACAGAACATACAGAATGATCGAAAAGTGTTGTGCTTAAATCATCGTAAAATGACTTTTCTTCTTGACGGTCACAAAAGCATTGTTCATTTGATATTAACAACTGTAGAGGATAACAATACTTCAACTCAGCTAAATAGACATTGAGTATTGTAAACCCTCTCTAAGGGATAATTACGACAGAAATCGTCCGGTCTTTATCGTCATCTTCATCCGAGGCATTATAATACTTCTCCAAAAGAGTACTTAGTTCTCCTTGGAAATCCTTGAAAGATTCATCTGATAAATTCAGCTTTACTAAAGAAAAAGTGGATTGATCTTGCTGGTCTTCGGTCTTACTTTTCTCATAGTAATTTTTATAATTTTGTAAGATGTACATGAAGTAAAACGAGACAAAATCAATTTTCTCACTATAAGTAGCTGAGTTCCAATCTTCTTCATTGATTTTATATCCTTCAGTATTCAAGGCATAAAACTTCTCTTCTACTTTGCCTACTTTTTGAAATCCCACTACCTTAAGCAAGTTGTCGTTCATCATAAAATTCACTTGTCGATATAAAGTAGACTGTGGAACATCTTTTAATAGTTCATTTAATTGTCTTATCGATAAACCTTGTTCAATGTCAATCAATTCTAAAGCAATTTTAAATCTCACCTGATTTTTGAATAAATTAAAATCCATGTTGTTTAGCATCCTTTGCTAATAATTTACCGTAAATTTTCTCTTCAATTTTCTCAACTTCATCTAAAGTATAAATATCTACTAAACTCAATACTATACCTTCATTCTCTTCAATCCAATTTTTTATCTTTACCAACTGGATAGAGTCAACACCTAAATCAAACAATGAATCTTTTTCGCTAATCTTATTTAATGACAGTACGTCAATCAACATCGTTCTAAAGTCACTCGAAAGTCCTGTTAAATGATCCGAATCACTTGTATCTGTCATAAATCCATGTCGTTCAGCTGCTAAGTCCAATAATTTTTTTGAATCGATTTTTCCATTACTCGTCAGAGGAAATTCAGAAATGTTGAATATAACGTTAGGCAGTTCATACAGTGCTAGACTTGCACTTAAATGATTTTTAATTTCTGTATTGTCTAACGGAACATCCTTTTCATATACTAATACGATTTTATCCTTGCTATCCTCTTGTTTCATCAAAAGAACTTTTGTTTTAAAGGCGAACACTTTCTGAAATTGATTCGCGATGTGGTTCAGGCTAACTCTATAACCATTTACTTTTGCCCTCGAATCTTGCCTCCCGATGAATTTGATATGATGTGGCGAAACAAACTGACCAATGTCACCTGTAAGGTATAAGTATCCTAACGTTTCATGGAATATAAAGGTCTCTTTCGTTTTTTTATGAGATGAATTATAAAATTAAGTGCAACACCCAAAAGTGAACACAAAAAAGCCCATGACGCTTTCCTCGTGTAGAATGAAGTCACCACAACACACATTCAGACGGAGGAAATCTCATGAGCTACACCCATCTTACCACAACGGAACGCGTGAAAATAGAGACCTATCTGGAGCTCGGGATGTCCATCCGGTCCATCGCGAGACGGCTCGGGCGTCATCCCTCGACCGTCTCGCGGGAGGTCAGACGGAACCCCGGCTATGAATCCGGACGTGCCCAGCAGCGCTACGTGAAGAAGAAGTCAAACTGCGGCGCCAAGACGAAGCTCGACGAGGCGACTCGCCGGACGATCACCGAGAAGCTGTGGGCGACCTGGTCGCCGGAACAGATCGCCGGTCGTTTCTTCGACGGGGAAATCGCCTTCTCGACCATCTATCACTGGATCTACTCGGGACGGATTGACGTGCCGACATCCGTTCTCCGCCAGAAGGGCAAGCGTCAAAAGCCGGTCGAGACGCGGGGGCGATTCAATGTCGGATTGTCCATCGCCAAGCGCCCGAGAGAGGTGCGTGCACGCAAGACATTCGGTCACCGGGAGCTCGACACCGTGGTCTCCGGACGTGGGAAGTCGAAGGCATGCGTCGCGACGTTCGTCGAGCGGAAGAGCCGGTTCTACATCGCCCTCCCGATGACGGACCGTAGCGCCTCCTCGATGGAGATGGCAATCCAGGCAGTGCACGGCGCCTTCCCCGTGGCCGCGTTCAGGACGGCGACGACGGACCGGGGCAAAGAGTTCAGCTGTCACGAGCGTATCCAGATGTCGCTCGGCGTGCCACTCTATTTCGCCGACCCGTACGCGTCCTGGCAACGAGGGAGCAACGAGAACGCCAACGGTCTCCTCCGCGAGTTCTTCCCGAAAGGAACGGACTTCGCGCAGGTCGGTGACGGCCAACTCGCGGACGCGCTCGCCAAGACCAACGGGCGACCGAGGAAGTGTTGCGCTTAATTTGACAAACCGTCTTAACAAAAGCGTTGACTTATTAATTTCCATTATTGATAATGGAAATAGAAAGGAGTGATTAAGTTGAACACAGACTTTAATGCACTTTTGGAGATCGACTGGAATCAAATTCTTCCCTTCATGTTGCCTATTCTTTTCTTTAATCTACTACTCATCATCATTACCCTCGTAGATTGGTTTAAACGAAAAGATCAGATAGCAGTTCCTTATGTCTGGTTAGTTGTCATCTTACTGATTCAATTATTGGGGCCAATCTTATTTTTAGTAATCGGAAGGAGGATTCATCGTCATGATTACGGTCAGTAACCTTTACAAGACAATCAATAGTCGCCCTATTTTAACCGACGTTAACTTTTCGATTTCTCAAGGAGAATGTATAGGATTATTAGGACCTAACGGAGCAGGGAAAACAACTTTAATCAAATGCATGACCGGAATCCTTAATTATGACAAAGGCGATATTCGTTTTTATTCTGATCCAATCCTAAGCCATAAAAAATACATCGGCTATTTGTCACAGCATACAGATTTTAAGCCCTGGATGACTTGTGAAGAATCATTAATGTTTTTTGGAAGGCTGTCTGGATTAAAAAAGAGTGACTTACTCCATAAAATCCCTCTCGTTCTTGCGGAAGTAGGGTTGCAGGGAAAACAAAAGCTGAGAGTTGAGCAACTTTCAGGAGGAATGAAACAACGACTTGGCATCGCACAAGCAATTTTACATGAGCCACAGTTACTTATCTTAGATGAACCAGTTTCTGCATTAGATCCTATCGGCCGAAATGAAGTAAAGAAATTAATCGGAAAGCTAAAGAAACGAACAACAATTATTATTTCGACACATATATTAGATGATGCGAGTGAGTTTTGTGATCGATATATCGTGATCAAGAACGGTGAAATCGTCGGGAATATTGACGAAGACTATGCTGCACTCAATCGAAAGCAAGTACTTATCAGAACTAACAGAGCTTACACCGAAGAAAAAATCATTTCTTTTGAGAAAAACGATGACACGATTGAGCATATTGAATATACCTCTTCCAGATCTTTTATATTCACCGGCTCACATGACTTAGACTTAAAAACACTGCTGACTAAAATCCAAGCGAATGATTTGGATATTACCTCGATTGAATATTATGAGAAGGGTATAGAAGATATTTTTCTAGAGATGGTTTCAGAGACATGAACAACTATTACATTTTATTCCGAACCGAATTAATTGAAGCTATTAAAGACTTTAAGATCATCTGGTTATCCATCGTCTTTATTATTTTAGGAATGACTCAACCCCTCCTCAATAAATATATGGACGTCATTCTAAAAAACGTGGGTGGTGCAGATGGTATTACACTTGATCCAAATCGCCCGATTCCGTCTTCTAGCGAAATCTTCATCTCTACGATTTCGGGGCAATTTAACCAAATCGGTCTCATCATACTCATCATCAGTTTCATGGGAATGATTGCGACTGATCGGAACAATGGAATGCAGGACTTCATTTTAACAAGACCTGTCACCGTTCCTTCTTACATCCTGTCAAAAATGACAAGTCACTGGTTGATTAGTATGTTTTGCATCCTGGTCGGTGCTCTCACTTCTTATTACTACACAATCTATCTGTTCGGTGCCCTCTCATTTTTAGGTTTTTTAGGTTTTCTCCTGTACTACAGCATCTGGATCCTTTTCGTCATCAGTCTTACCATTTTATTAAGTAGTTTCATTAAAAATCCGATAATCGTAGCTGTATTTACGATCATCCTATCAATCGTTTGCGTGTTACTAAAAGGCTTAAATCATTCCATATTTCTGTTATCACCGGGTTCGGTCTTAAACTTAGCAGAATCACAACTTATGACCGTATCAAATGCGAATCATTTAAGTATCCTCTCCTGCCTATTATTCATATCCATTAATTTAGTAATCTCAAATAGAAAATTGAAACATTCTTAACAACAAGGAGGGATTTCATATGTTGACGATTCAAAATCTCACGAAAATTTATGGGGGATCCGAGAAGGGAATCAAGAATTTAAATTTAGAACTCATGGAAGGCGATATTTGTGCTTTCATCGGAATGAATGGTGCTGGGAAAACAACCTCAATTAAATCGATTGTCGGGATTCATAATTTTGATCAAGGTGAAATTGAGTTAAATGACATCAGTATTAAGAGTGATCCTCAAGCGTTTAAACAACAAATCGGTTATTCACCTGACACACCCGCATTATATGGAAATATGACAGGATACTCGTATTTGGAACTCATAGGTAGTATCTACAACGTGGATAGCGACACGATAAATCATCAACTAACGATTTTATTAAAGAAACTTCATTTTGGTGATGCAATCCATGATCTAGTCTCCACCTATTCGCATGGAATGAAGCAGCGATTAGTCCTCATTTCCGTATTGATGCACAACCCAAAATTGATCATCCTAGATGAACCGTTCGTCGGTTTAGATCCTAATGCCACTTATTTTTTACAAGAAGAGATGAAAAAACGTGCTTCAGAAGGTGCCATTGTTTTATATTCCACTCATGTTTTAGAAGTCGCTGAAAAAATTTGTAACAAAGTTGTAATGATTCACGAAGGAAAAGTAGTTGTGAATGATACGATGATCAACTTATTGGTGAACGGAAGTTTGAACGAGACATTTAGAAGGATTACTACACATGAATAAGCTTCTTTCATTACAAAAATTCGTTATCCTAAACGATCTTCAAATATCTCGATTGAATAAAGCAAATAGTAAGTCCGATCGTAATCATGCAACTCTGACGATTGCTGGATACTGCGCGGCTCTCTTCATGGCGATCTCCTATGTGCTGTATATCGCCTTCGATCTTTCCTCGAACGATCAGGTAGACATTCTTCTACCTGTTCTCTCTTCACTTCTATTCTGGGTGTTCGGGATCTGGACGATACTGAGCGGCGTAAAAAAAATCGTCTTCTCAAACGATCGGGATTTCATCTTCAGTCTTCCCTTACCCCTATGGCAACTCCAATTGTTTCACTTGATTAAACTATTTTTCATCTACACCTCGTTAATCGCGGTAGCACTCCTTGCTGCGGTATGTTCATACTTGTTAATCGTTCCAAACATTCCTTCCTTTGTTTTCAGCTCGATCGTATTACTCATCACGACACCTCTTCTGATCCTTTCATCCACTTTACTCGTTTCGATTTTGAGTAAATGGATATTAAGCATCATCAAATTACAAAATAACGTTGCTGAAGCTTTATTGACAGTTTCAATTTTCTTAATTCCAATCGTTTTTGCGCTTCTTAATTCTGACTCACTTCAATACAAATCCATCTTTTATATATCTTCACCTCTCAATCTATTTGGACTGACAGGTCTATGGAACATCGAAAATGATATGTTGCGACTACTTGTCATGACTGTCCTAACAGGAGAATTAACCATCCTTTCTCTTTGGATCATTAAATACAAGTATGCAGCTGTAGAAAGCCTTTTCCAGGAGACACGTAAAAGAAAAATCAATCAAGGAACACCACTCATTCAAAACAACATTTTCAAACAGTTGTTTCTCAAAGAAGTGCAACTGTATCTATCATCGATTACCTATGTAAGTAACACCATCTTAACTCCCGTGATATTACTAATTGGTAGTTTAGTCTACCTATCCAACTTGGTACCGCTTCTTTACACATACACTTTTGAATTTTCGTTCATCACGATCAGTAGTAAGTATATATTTATCATCTTTACGACCATCTGCATTCTATTGACCACGACGACTTCATCTAGTTTATCTTTCGAAGGAAAAAGCATCTGGATTACGCTCACTTCCCCGCTGACCCTAAAAGATTTATCGATGGCTAAAATCGCATTAAATCTCATGTTGTTTATACCAGGCGTAATCTGTGCCATTCTAGTCTATATGCTTCATTTTAGTACTTCCATCGCGGACAGCCTTTTCTTCATTGTTTTTACGGTATCTAGTTTGTTTTTAATTAGTCTGATCGGTTTCTTCATAAACCTTAAGTTTCCCAATTACAATTGGTCTAGTGAGATGGAGATCATTAAACAAGGTAAATCTACTATCTTTACCGCTGTCATCAGCACGATGTATATTTCATTAAATACTGTACTGAGTATTCTAGGGTTCAATTTGGCACTCCCGATGCTTGCTCTATTTAACCTCATTTTAATATTCTTGTTGATTAAGTCTATGAAAGAACAAACTCTCGTTCTTAACTAACATCACCTAAAGAGTAAAGTCGATAATTTCCCGATGGTCAACTTGTTTAATAGACACCAAATTACTATATGGGGTACACACTGCTATAAGATAATCACCAGGTAGTCGATTTATTTGGAAATACAGCGACTCACTTGTATCACTTTACTGCGATTTTAAAACCCATCCTTGAAGTGATTCTTCGAATGAGTTTTTCTGATACTCATAATTTAATCCTACACCCATGTACTTCCCATATGCTTCTTTTAAACACCAAAGTGTATAATACTTGGTGTTTTTTCATTACCTTCAAAGCGTGTTAGATATTCGATTTCTTTATAATGTAGAACCTCCTCTATGAAACGATTATCTCCTGACTCTATTTTTTCAATATCTATGCCTATGGGCGAGTCACTCACTGCACATACGATCCAGTGCCCACAATGACTGAGATCAAAATGAATATTCTCGTACCCTAATAGTAACGGTTTCGAGAAACGATTCTTTATAATTTTGATATCCTCAACCGCTAAATTAAATTTTTCTTTTAACGCGTATCTTATCAACAACTCACTGTACAGGCTTCTTATCTTATCCTCAGATTTCCTTAAATTTTTTATTTTATTTATTCTTTGCTAATTAGTGTAGTTAAATAATCACTAATTGAAAGCGTTACAAAGTCATCAATATAAAAACTGTATATTTGTATCACTAGTTTTTCTCCTTAATTTAATTAATATCATTCATTATTTAATGAAGTAGTTATTTCTGTCGACGTCAAGTAGAATTTGACGTCGACAGTATATCAGGAATGATAGGAAAGATGTGCGGTTCTTCATCGGAAGACATCTGGATTTGAAAAAGGGCTGGAAGCGGAAGAATTAATTTGATAAACTGTTGGGACAAGCGAAAACTCCAATCGTGGTTTGTCTAAGCAACAATTACGATACCGGGGTTTTCGCTTTTTTTCTATGTTCGATTTAAAATCCGATGGATTTTATGTGTCAACCACACCTTATGGTGATGAGCCATTTATTACTATTTTATATAACTTTTAACAAAATAACTATGTCTATAAATAAAAGAGTAAAAAGTTCAAAAGAAAAACCAATTGATCAATAGATAATTGGCTTTTAACAAAATTACTGTAAGTAGCTACAACCCGCATCCAAAAACATCATAACCTATGCTTCTACTCGTGTAGTTTATCTACTGAAAATTTCGATTTGACACTGCCTACAAACAGATGTTGTCAACCCACTGTTTCATCTCTTCTTCGAGCCCTCAGAAGACGTTTTCCGACCCTGCAAGACCTCCTGCACAAACAATCGATTCAAGACCGCAGGGAACTTAGAATGCTACGAGTTATGTGTTAGTTTTTCCAGTTATAGGCGTTTGCGTTTTTACGAGGCGGACTTCTTGACACGCCACATGTGACCAACTACCTCAGTCGAATCTATAACATTCCACGGTGGTTAAACTTTTTTCGTCACCGCTAAAAGTTTAAAACTAGCAGAATCTTGCCTTAAAACCACCGTTTTCAACAGCGCTCTATTTCCCGAATTGACTCATTGGTGTCAAATCATTTATCACATGAAGTGGATCTCGCGCATGAAATAGGAGCAGAAAACTCTTTTTTGATTTGTTCGATATCAATCATTGTCTTTTCATGAACATACTGTACGAGCGCATCATACTGTTCGACCGTATTGAGTTTTTTGAACTTCTCAATATCCCCTTCAAAGCCCGTGAAATAGTCACTTTGATACTCTGGATTGTTAAAGAGTCTTAAAAATTCCATATAGTCCTTGATGGTCATTTGACTCACGATGTGAGAGAGAATGGATTCCCACTCTTTGATTCGCCCCTCATGAATCTGTTTTTTGATGACAATGTCTTGTGCTTGCTCCATTTTGATTTGCTGAATGCATTGCTCCACTTCTAGTCTATATTGGAACAACTCATCTCGATTTCGAGTATCTAGCGTAGGCGTCACTTCGGTTAAATAGTACTGATACCTCTGCTTTCGCGGATGCATGTTCTTGGCTTTTTTAGGGCTTTGATTTGGATCATCGGATTTATTAAATCGTTTCTTTAAATCAATGGATCCTAAAGCCCCAATGATTTCTTTGTTATGTTTTAATGCAAGTTTCCCTACTGTCGGACCATATTTTTTGACGCCATTCACGATCAATTCCGTTGATTTCTTAGACATGCAGAATCCTCCTTTAATATGTATATTTTTATGACGATTTTCAAAAAACAACTCGTAGTTTCTATTCAACAAAAGGATGCTCAATCCCTTGATTCCATTCAAAAACCTAATGACCGGTGTCCGCTCCCCAAAAGAAAAAGGATTAATGAGCAGGCACTCAATAATCCTTCGTCAGATCACTTCTTCTCTTGTTGCTTCTGCAAATACGCCTCACGAAGCTGGTTCAATCGTTCCTTCTTGTTCGAGACAGTCGGCTTTTTGCCGTCTTGGTACTTCGCCGCAGCTACTTTGCTTCTCTTGTCTAATTGATATTTCCCCATGCGTTTCACCTTCCTTTCTTTGTGGCTTCAATCAAAAGCAAAGACCCTCTAATCTCAATGAAATTAGAAGGTCTTCATGAAAATCATTGATCGCAGTCTTTACAGACTGCTTCAAAATGGAGACGGCGGGAGTCGAACCCGCGTCCGAAGGCATCGTAACGTATGCTTCTACGTGTGTAGTTTATCTATTGAATCTCGATGTGACACTGCCGATAAACAGGCGTTGTCGCATCCAGTCTGTTTCATCTCTTCTTCGCGCCCTCAGACGGCGAGGTTGAAGCGTAGCTTGCTTAGTTTGAGACCCTGAAAGTCATCCACACAAGCGATGGATGTCAGGATCCGCAGGGCACTTAGGCTGCTGCGAGTTGTGTGTTAGTTTTGCCAGTTATAGGCGTTTGCGTTTTAACGAGGCCGACCCCTCGACACGCCACATACGACCGACCTACCCCCGTCGAATCCATAACGTCCCCGAGGTGGTAATTGGTACTCCATTTAATATACCACAATTAGGATCCGTTGTCAGTATTTTTGCCGATCGCGCATCGCACGGTCGACGTCACGCTTCGCGTCTTTCTTCTTCAAGTCCTCTCGTTTGTCGTACTTCTTCTTCCCTTTTCCGACGCCGAGCAGGCACTTGGCGAACCCGTTCTTGATATAAACCTTGAGCGGGATGATCGTGTAGCCGTCACGCCCTGACGCTCCGATGAGCTGATTGATTTGCTTCTTATGCAACAATAGCTTCCGGACGCGGAGTGGGTCATGGTTGAAGCGGTTCCCCTGTTCGAACGGGCTGATATGACAGTTGTGAAGCGTCGCCTCGCCCCCGTCGAACCGGACGTACGCATCCGCGATGTTGATCTTCGATTGACGGACCGATTTGATTTCCGTCCCTGTGAGCACCATGCCCGCCTCAATCGTATCTTCGATCGCGTAATCGAAGGACGCCTTGCGGTTTTGGGCGAGTGCGTTCGAATCTTTCTTCTTGGCCATACACATTCAGTCCTTTATCTACAAGATACGGAGGAAGGGATAAGCCCTTCCCCGTCAGCGACGTTTCTTCGCACCTCGTTTGGCGTCGCCTTTTCGTTTGTGCTTGTCTTTCTTCTTCAGGTCGAGTGCCGAACGGCCTTGGGAAGACTTCTCCCCGTCTCGTTTCGGTTTCTCACCTGGTTTGCCCGGCTTGCCAGGTCTTCCTGGTTTGCCGCGCTTCTTCTTGTCGTCCCGACCGCGACCGCCACGACGGTCTTTCTCGTCCTTCTTCGGACGACCGCCTTTCGCTTTGATCGTTGTCGGTTGGCGACGGCTTGACTGTTCCCGTTTCGGCATTCCAACGACCGTGAAGTCGATCGTCCGCTCGTCTAAGTTGACGGCATCGACTTTGACACGGACGGCGTCCCCGATGCGGAATTGACGTTTCGTCCGCTCGCCGAGCAACATGAGCTGTGATTCGTCGAAGTGGTAGTAGTCATCCATCGACTGGAGACGGACTAGCCCTTCGATCGTATTCGGAAGTTCGATGAACATCCCGAAGTTCGTGACGCCGGCGACGACACCATCGAACTCTTCACCAAGATGCGCTTCCATGTATTCGGCTTTCTTGAGCGCCTGTGTCTCGCGCTCTGCGTCGACCGAGCGACGTTCCCGTTTCGATGCCTGTTCGGCGATCGCCCCGAGACGGTCCTCGTACTTCGCGATCGTCTTCTCCGACAAATCGTTGTTGAAGACGTACGTGCGCATGAGACGGTGGACGATCAAGTCCGGATAACGACGAATCGGTGACGTGAAGTGCGTATAGAAGTCCGTCGCGAGTCCGAAGTGACCGAGCGAGACGTCGTCATATTTCGCCTGTTGCATCGAACGAAGCATGATCGTGCTGATGACCGGCTCTTCCGGTTCCCCGTCAATCGCCTTCAAAATCTTTTGAAGCGTCTTCGGTTCGACCGTCTGCCCTTTGATGCGTTCAATATGCACGCCAAAGTTTGCGACAAAGTCGAAGAAGAAGTCGAGCTTGTCCGGTTTCGGATTGTCGTGGACACGATAGATGAACGGCACGTCCATCTTGTGGAAGTGTTCCGCAACCGTCTCGTTGGCCGCGAGCATGAACTCCTCGATCAACTTCTCGGCGACCGAACGTGGACGAAGCACGATATCTGCCGGCTTCCCTTCCTCGTTGACGACAACCTTCGCCTCAGCGAAATCGAAGTTGATGGCACCGCGCGAGTTACGACGTTTCCGAAGCACTTCCGCGAGCTCGGCCATGAGGTCGAACTCACCGATGAACGGTTCGTACTTTTTCAATGTCTCTTCGTCATCACGTTCGATGATCTCACGGACGTTCGTATACGTCATCCGCTCCGTCGTCTTGATGACACTCGGGAACAGATCATGGCGAACGACCTTCCCGTTTTGCGGGGAAATCTCCATGACGCAGCTGAGCGTCAAGCGGTTGACTTGCGGGTTGAGGGAACAGATTCCATTCGAGAGTCGGTGCGGCAACATCGGAATGACGCGGTCGACGAGATACACACTCGTCCCACGTTCGAACGCCTCAACGTCTAGTGGTGAGCCCTCTTTCACGTAATGCGAGACGTCAGCGATATGGACACCGAGCTCGTAGTTGCCGTTATCAAGTTTTTTGACGTGGACGGCATCGTCCAAGTCTTTCGCATCTTCGCCGTCAATCGTGAAGATCGTCTCGTCACGAAGGTCGACGCGTCCGATGAAGTCTTTCTCGTCCGCCTCGTCCGGCACAGCGTTCGCCTGAGCGATCACGTCCTCCGGGAACTCCGTCGGGATACCGTGCTTATAGACGATCGACAAGATATCGACGCCAGGGTCGTTCTTATGCCCGATGATACGGACGACGTCACAGGCACCGGCGAAGCGTCCGTCCGGATACTTCGTGATGCGCACGACGACTTTATGTCCGTCAACGGCACCGAGTGACTTGTCCGGGTTGACGACCGGCCAGAAGTTGATGCGTTTGTCATCCGGCTCGATGAAGGCGAACTGGTCGAGTCGACCACTCGGGAGCGTATACGTCCCGACGAACTCAGAGAGTCCGCGCTTCAGTACTTTCAATAAAATCCCTTCCGTCTTGCCACGGTTGTCCTCGCGTTTTTTGACGAGAATCGTATCGCCATGGTAGACGTCCTTCAGTTGGTCGGGCGGCAAGAACACATCTTCCGCTTCCCCTTCGACCGACAAGAAGCCGAAGCCGCGCTGGTGAATCGAGATGATCCCCGCGACTTGTCCGAGCGTGGCGAGCGTCCCGTAACGGTTCGTCCGCGTCCGGCCGATGGCGCCCTCTTCCTCGAGGGCATTCAATGTGCGGATGAGCTCTTTAAAGTCATCCGTCGACGCGAGCTGTAATCGCTCGGTCAGTTGATCGACAGAGAGCGGTTTCTCGCTCGCCTGTAAGATCTCTAGTAATTGGTCACGTAAATTCAACGTGACACCTCCTTCTTAGACTGACCAGTCTAACGTTTCGAGAAAATCGAGCACGTCCTGGTGCAGTTTCTCTTTTTCTTTGTCGAGTGTGATCACGTGTCCCGAGTTCTCATAGATGAGCAACTCTTTTTGGAACGTGTTGACCGCCTCGTAAATTTGATTCGCCGATTCCGGGTCGATCATGTTGTCTTTGGCGCCTTGGACGACGAGTGTCGGGACGAAGATGTCCTCAAGCTTCGACGCCGTGTCGCGGACGAAGGCACGGAGGTCTTTCAATGTTGGCATCGGTTTGAACTCTGCCATCTCCTGCTCGATCTGTTCCGGCGACTTTTCTTCTCTACCCTTATATTCTCGGGCATATGCCTGGACTCCTTTATACAAGCGGTCCTCGGCATCGATTCCCGTCGGTGCGCACATCGGGATGACCGCCTTGACGTCTTTCTCCTCGGCGAGACGGAGCGACATCACGCCACCTAACGAGAGTCCGCAGACGACAATCTCCTCATGACCTTTGTCGACGAGCGTCTGGTAAGCGTCCAAGACGTCTTCCCACCAGTCTTTCGGTCCATATTGGAGTAATTCTTCCGGTGGGACGGCATGACCACGATAGATCGGTCCCATACATGTGTATCCTTCTTTTTGAAGGAAGCGACCGAGCATGCGGACATCCGCGCTCGATCCAGTGAAGCCATGTAACATCAACACGGCACGTTTTCCGCCCTCGAAGAAGAACGGTTTTGGTGCTGTCACTTTCATTTTATCTGTCATCTCCTCGTATCTACATTATTCCCAAAAAATAAATCGAAAAAACAAAAGCTGACCGCCTCACGTGAAAATCGAGAACGATCAGCCTTATCATCATAATGATGCGACTAGTAATCCTAAAATGAAAAACAAAGTGCCTAGTACAGCTGCAGTTCGGTTCAAAACAGCATCGAAGCCGCGTGCTTTCTGGCGTCCGAACAACTGCTCCGCGCCACCTGCAATCGCTCCAAGACCTTGCGACCGACCTGACATGAGCAGTACGACGACAATCAATAAGACAGCCACGACAAGTAGGCTGATTGTAGCGATCGTTTGCATAGTAGTCAGTTCCTCCTTCTATTTACACGCCTTTTATTATATAGAAGTTATCAATAAAACACCAGCATTCAAATTATCGGGACGGGTAGCTGAATCCTTCCCCGATGACTTCCTTCACCTGGTGGATGACGACGAAGGCACGGTCGTCCGTCACTTGGACGATTTTTTTGAGTGGTGCGATCTGAC